>NZ_WHJI01000015.1:0-171221 GCF_011682155.1 Massilia sp. CCM 8734 | reverse complement strand
AAATTGTGTTTTATGGATAACTCACATTTTATCAATCACTTACGGCATTCTTGCCCTTTTTTATGCAAAATTCAGGCTAGCAGCCTGTCGGACTTGGGATCGTCGGCTGCAAAAATACCTGGGACGGTCCATATTTCGCCGCTTTCTCGGCCAATAGCTCGCTATTGGCACTGCGGAATCGTCAAAATCTGGCCTCGCCCAGCTATTTTTTCGCTTCGACTCCCCAAGTCCGACAGGCTGCTAGCGTGGAGGTACGTTGCTTCTGCACTCCAACTTTCCGCCATTGAGTCGACTATAGAGAGCTTGGACAGCGACAACTTGACGCAAGACAACTTTCGCAATGGGAATTTTTAGCAAAGAAAGGGAGAGTGCGCGGGGCGGAAGGGCATGGCGGCGGACGTGAAAAAGCTCCCGGAACAGGGCCCTGTTCCGGGAAGCGCGGTGGGGTGAATGGACGGCTTATCCGAGCTGCAAGGGATTAGGGCGTAACCGTCAGGCCGGTGACAACTTTACCGAACAAGGTTTTCAGCTGGTCTTGCACTGACTTCAACGACGATACAATCGCAACGGCGATCAGCGCGGCGATCAAGCCGTACTCGATGGCGGTGGCGCCGTCTTCGTCATTGATAAAGGCTTGCACTGCGGTGGTGATGGTGCTCATGGTGACCTCCGGTTAGTTAAAACTGCCAACTTCTGGCACAGGGTGCGGCTGCGCTACTGCCTTACCTTGAGGTACGTTGCTGCTGTACTTCAATTTTCCCGCCATTGAGTTCACTATAAAGATCCGCAGAAATGGCGACTTGACTTAACACAACTTTCCTAATGGTACTATTTTTGTTATTATGGAAACTGTCGATATACGACACGATGGCGAAAAAGTTGCTGTGCGGTGAGCCGTAAGCCGTCACACAACGGTAGAATCGGGTGAGCGCAAGCGTTTATGCATGACAATTGCCTAAAAAGCAAAATGAGGTTATCGTGCACAGCGTCGCCTGGCGCGGGACGCGGCGCCAAGGCGAAGCGCCAGCCGAGGGGGTCCGGCAATCAGGTAGACTAGCTCGTCGTGTCGATGGACATGCCTCCGCACCGTGGTAGTAGTTTGATTCACATTTCCGAGAACGACATGGATTCCCTTCTTAAACACATGGTGGACATGACTGGCCACCGCGACCACACGATGCTCGACATCTCGGTGATCTCGGCGGTGCAGGAACTGGCGCGGGCGTCGCAGACGCGCGTGCTGACCATCATGCATGTGCGCGGCCAGCAGTACGTGCGCGCGCGCGCCAGCATCTGCGCCGGCGGCGTGGCCCGCATGGAAGAGCCTGCCGACGTGAATGCGCTGGGCGAGCCGATCAGCAGTTTCCCGGCCCTGGCCGCCTGCATCGAGCGCAACGACACCAGCGCCGAAAGCCTGTCGGAAGACGGCAAGCGCACCCTGTGGCTGCCGATCTGGATCGGCGAGAAGGTCGACACCTGCCTCGAAATCCTGCACCCGACCCCGTACACGAGCGACACCATCCACGTCATCGGCGGGATCGTCAGCGTGTACCGCAACTTCCAGAACCTGCTCGACTACAGCGAGCGCGACTCGCTCACCGGGCTGCTCAACCGCAAGACCTTCGACGACCAGCTGGCCAAGATGCTGCACGTCACGGCCGAGCAAGAGTCGCTGGAACCGGGCCGGGAAGAACGGCGCCAGCCTTCGGATGCCGAAAAGCAGTGGCTGGCGGTGGTCGATGTCGACCATTTCAAGCTGGTCAACGACAAGTTCGGCCACCTGTACGGCGACGAAGTGCTGATCCTGATCGCCAACCTGATGCAATCGTCGTTCCGCTCGCAGGACCGGGTGTTCCGCTTCGGCGGCGAGGAATTCGTGGTGCTGCTGCGCTCGACGACCCTGGACAATGCGCAAAAGATCATCGACCGCTTCCGCACCAATGTCGAGTCGCACGATTTCCCGCAGGTTGGACAGGTGACGGTGAGCGTGGGCTTCGTCAGCATCAGCCCGTACGAGTCGCCGGTGATCATTCTCGGACATGCCGACCAGGCGCTGTACTACGCCAAGAGCCACGGGCGCAACCAGGCCTGCCACTACGACCAGCTGGTCTCGGGCGGCCTGCTGCACGCGGTGGCGTCGAACGATACGGCCGAGTTCTTCTAGGACGCGGCTGCGCGAAGAAACTTGGGCCCCCGCCTGCGCAGGGGCGACGGTTTACCTGCTGCCCAGTCTAACCGACGCTGATGAACCGCATCGGATCCACATTCCACTTCTGGGGCGACTCGGGGCGCACGATCTTGTCGCCGCCCCCAAAACCGACCGGGCGCGACAAATCGACGGTTTCCGGCTTGATGTAGACATTGCGCCTGGTGTTGAAAAACACATTCACCTTGGGCGCCAGCAGCTTGGTTTCGTGCGGCTCGATCACCACGCCCAGCCGCCCCGATTCGAGCATCACCATGGTGCCGACCGGATAAATCCCCACGCAGCGCATGAATTCCTGCGCATACGTGGGATGAAAGTGGAACTTGCTCCACTCATAAATCTTGCGCAGCGCTTCGGCTGCCGGCATACCCTTGTGATAGCAGCGCTCGGCCGTGATGGCGTCGTACACGTCGACGATGGCCGCCATCTGCGCCAGCTCGCTGATCGCGCCCTCGCCCTGCTTGTCCGGATAGCCGCTGGCGTCGCGCCGCTCGTGGTGGTGCAGGGTGATGTCGAGCGGAATAGGGCCGATCCCGGGCGACTTGAGCAAAATATCGTAGCCGTCGCGCGGGTGCTTCTTGATGATGGCAAATTCCTCGTCCGTCAGCGGCCCCGGCTTGTTGAGGATATGGTCCGGCACCAGCGCTTTTCCGGTATCGTGCAGCAAGCCGCCCAGGCCGGCCTGGTAGGTGGTCGCGGCATCCATCCCGCGCGAGCGGCAAAACGCCACCAGCAAGGTACACACGCTGACCGAATGCAAAAACGTGTAGTCATCCTTGTTCTTGATGCGCAGCATGCCCATCAGCGCGCCGGGATTGCGCAGGATCGATTCGGTGATGTTTTCCACCATCGGCGACACGCTGTCGAGTTCGATGGCCTTGCCCAGCCGCGCATCCTGCATCACGGTGCGCACCAGGCCGGTGGCCTGGCGGCGGATCACGGCGGCGCGCTTGAGCTCTTCGCCCAAAGTAGTGCGGGTGACGATCAGCGGCCGCGCGGCGATGTCCACCAGCGCCGCTTCGGTGCTCTGGCGGGTTTCTTCCAGGGTCGGCGCATGGTCCACATCGAGCCCCCTGGCGCAATCGATGACCACGTCGTGGATGCCGGCGTCGATGATCTTGCGGATTTCATCCTCGCTGGTGAGCAAGAAACGATTGCGCACGAACGGATGCGTCATCCAGTCGCAGCTCAGGTCATGGATATACATGCCTGTCTTGAGGTGGCGAGCATCGACTTTCTTCAGCATTTTTCTGTCCGTCTGTGGTGTAATCTCGCGCAATTGCGGCAACACGCCCAGTATAACGTCAATATTTCTTTAATGCATCTATGCTTTCCGTAGCTCACTAACCGCACCCGGACCCACATGGAATTACGCCAGCTGCGCTATTACGTCGCCATTGTCGACCACGGTTCACTGTCGCGCGCGGCGCTGGTGCTGCACGTGGCCCAGCCGGCCCTGACCCAGCAGCTGCGCCAGCTTGAAGACGAGCTCGGCGCGCAACTGCTGCACCGCTCGGCCCAGGGCGTGCTCACCACCGACGCCGGCAAGGTGTTTTACGAGCATGCACAGGCGATCCTCAAGCAGGTCGGCGACGCCCGTTCGGCCGTGATCCAGTCTACCACCAGGCCCTCGGGAAGCGTCACCCTGGGACTGCCGCACAGCATCTCGGGCGCGCTCGCCCTGCCCTTGTTGATGGCGGCGCGCAGCACTTTTCCCGAGATCACCCTGCAGCTCACCGAGGAGTTGTCCGGCAACCTGAACGAACAATTGAAATCGGGCCGGATCAACCTGGCGGTGCTGTTCGACGACGGCCAACTGGGCGCCTTTGCCAGCAGCGCGCTGGTGGAGGAAGAACTGAGTTTCATCTGCCGCGCCGGTTCGGCCTTCAGCCCGCCGGGCGACACGGTGGCGCTGGCCGACGCGCTGGCCACCACCCTGATTTTGCCGGCCCAGCAGCAGGGCGTGCGCCCGCGCATCGACAACGTGGCGCGCGAAGCCGGCCTGCGCCTCTCGAACGTGATTGAAATTAACTCGATCGCGATCCTCAAGTCGGCGATCTTGGCCGACATGGGCGCCACCATCCTGCCGGTCGCCCCCTTGCTGGCCGACATCGAACGCGGCGCCATGCTGGCCCGCCCGATCCACAGCCCGGCGCTGGCGCGCAGCGTCACCCTGTGCGCCTCGCGCAATATTCCGCTCACCAACGCGGCGGCGGCGGTCAAGCGCCTGGTGCACCAGGTGACCGCCGAGCTGTGCGCCGGCGGCGCCTGGCCGGGTGCGCGCCTGCTCAAATAAGTCGCAGCGGCCACGAGCCATCACTTTTTCTTATACCCCCATCCGAAAACCGTATTTCCCCTACGGACGGGAAGGTCATACACTCCACGCCAACGGCGCTCCATACCGGAGAGTCTTGTAGAATCAAGCTGCCTATAACAGCACCCTACCCCGCCATCTAAGCGCCTACCCGGCGCCGTCCTGGCGGGGCAACACCCCGAATACCCTTTTGGAGACACACCATGCCAGATACCACGGCAACGACGCCTGTCAAGCAGGACGTCGCTTCACGCCTGACCACGGTCACCCTCGACGACAAATACACGGCGACCACGGGCAATATTTTCCTGTCCGGTATCCAGGCGCTGGTGCGCCTCCCGATGATGCAGCGCGAACGCGACCAGGCCGCC
This sequence comes from Massilia sp. CCM 8734, assembly GCF_011682155.1. Classification (NCBI taxonomy): domain Bacteria; kingdom Pseudomonadati; phylum Pseudomonadota; class Betaproteobacteria; order Burkholderiales; family Oxalobacteraceae; genus Massilia; species Massilia sp. CCM 8734. Next base: position 166,330 of record NZ_WHJI01000015.1, on the reverse strand, counting down.
GGCCTGAACACGGCCGGTTTCATTTCCGGCTACCGCGGTTCGCCCCTGGGCGGCCTCGATGAAAACCTGTGGAAGGCCAAGGCCCACCTCGAAGCCCACCACGTCAAATTCGTGCCGGGCGTAAACGAAGACCTGGCCGCGACCGCCGTCTGGGGCTCGCAAACGGTGGATCTGATCGGCCCGGCCAAGTACGACGGCGTCTTCGCCATGTGGTACGGCAAAGGCCCTGGCGTGGACCGCTGCGGCGATGTCTTCAAGCACATGAACCACGCCGGCACGAGCAAGCACGGCGGCGTGCTGCTGGTAGCCGGCGACGACCACGGCGCCTATTCCTCGACCCTGCCGCACCAGTCGGACCATATTTTCTCGGCCTGCATGGTGCCGGTGCTGTACCCATGTAATGTGCAGGAATACCTGGACCTGGGCGTGCACGGCTGGGCGATGTCGCGTTTTTCCGGCTGCACGGTGGCCTTCAAGGCGCTGGCCGACACGGTCGAATCGAGCGCCTCGGTGGACGCCAATCCGTTCCGCGTGCAAGTGAAAATTCCGCAGGATTTCGTGATGCCCGAAGGCGGCCTCAATACGCGCCTGTCGTCCGACCCGCTCGGCCTGCAGGCGCGCAAGCAGGAAGCGCTGATGCAGGACTATAAGATCTACGCGGCGCTGGCCTATGCGCGCGAGAACAAGCTCAATCACACCACCATCGACAGCGCCAACGCCAAACTGGGCATCATCGCCTCGGGCAAGTCCTACCTGGACGTGCTGGAGGCGCTGGAAGAACTGGGCATCGACGAGAAAATGGCGGCCGACGTCGGCCTGCGCCTGTTCAAGGTCGCCATGCCCTGGCCGCTCGAGCCGGACAGCGTGCGCGAATTCGCGCAGGGCCTCGACGAAATCCTGGTGGTCGAAGAAAAGCGCCAGATCGTCGAATACCAGCTCAAGGAGCAGTTGTACAACTGGCGCGACGATGTGCGCCCGAAGGTCATCGGCAAGTTCGACGAAAAGGGCGAATGGGTGGCGCCGCGCGGCGAGTGGCTGCTCACCTCCAAGGCCGACTTCTCGGTCTCGCAAGTGGCGCGCGTGATCGCCTCGCGCATCTCGCGCCTGATCACCGATGAGCGCACCTGCGACTTGATCAAGGCGCGCTTGAGCTTTTTGGACGCCAAGGATGCGGTGCTGCGCAAGGCCATCAACACGCCGTTCCGTCCCGCCTTCTACTGCTCCGGATGCCCGCACAACACCTCCACCAAGGTCCCGGACGGCAGCTTCGCGCTGGCCGGCATCGGCTGCCACGTGATGGCCACCGCCATCTATCCGGGCATGAACAAGCTGACCACCCACATGGGCGGCGAAGGCGCGCCGTGGATCGGCCAGCAGGCGTTCTCCGAAGTGCCGCACGTGTTCCAGAACCTGGGCGACGGCACTTACTTCCACTCCGGTTACCTGGCGATCCGCGCGACGGTGGCGGCCAAGGTCAACATGACCTACAAGATTCTCTACAACGACGCGGTGGCGATGACCGGCGGCCAGCCGGTCGACGGCCAGACCTCGGTGCCGATGATCGCCCAGCAGATGGCGGCCGAAGGCATCAAGCGCATCGCGCTGGTGACCGAAGACCTGTCGCGCTACAGCGACCGCTCCTCGCTGCCGGCCATCGTGACCCTGCACGACCGCAAGGACATGGACGCGGTCCAGCGCGAGCTGCGCGAGGTCGAAGGTGTGTCGGTACTGATCTACGACCAGACCTGCGCGGCCGAAAAGCGCCGCCGCCGCAAAAAAGGCGAGTTCCCCGACCCGAACAAGCGCATGGTGATCAACGACGCCGTGTGCGAAGGCTGCGGCGACTGCGGCGTGCAGTCGAACTGCGTCTCGATCCTGCCGAAAGAAACCGAATTCGGTCGCAAGCGCACCATCGACCAGTCGTCCTGCAACAAGGACTACTCGTGCGTGAAGGGCTTTTGCCCAAGTTTCGTCACCGTCGAAGGCGGCACGCTCAAGAAAACCAAGACCGGCGTCACCAAGGGCAATGTGGACGATGGTTTCGGAGCGCTGCCGGAACCGGTGCTGCCGAACATCGACCAGCCGTACAACATCCTGATCAACGGCATCGGCGGCACCGGCGTGATCACCGTCGGCGCGCTGATGGGCATGGCCGCCCACCTCGAAGGCAAGGGCGCGTCGGTGCTGGACATGACCGGCATGTCACAGAAAAACGGCTCGGTCACCTCGCACGTGAAGGTGGCGCGTTCACCCGAGCACCTGCGCGCGCAGCGCATCGCCACCGGCGAAGCGGACCTGATCCTCGGCTGCGACATGCTCACGGCCGGCGCGCAGGATGCGATTTCCAAGATGCGCCCGGGCCGCACCATGGCCGTGATCAACCTGCACGAGCAGCCGCCAGGCACCTTCGCGCAGCAGGCCGACTGGGAGTATCCGGCCGCCGAAGTGCGCGCGCTGATCATGGAATCGGTGGGTGCGCCTGCCAATGACGCCGCCGACTTCATCGACGCGACCAAGCTGGCGACGGCGCTGATGGGCGACTCGATCGCCGCCAACCTGTTCATGATGGGTTACGCATGGCAGAAGGGCCGCATTCCCTTGACCGAAGCGTCGCTGTTGCGCGCCATCGAGTTAAATGGCGTGGGCGTGGAGCCGAACAAGAAGAGCTTCCTGTGGGGCCGCCGCGCCGCCGTGGACCTCAAGCGCGTGGAGAAGGTCGCCACGCCGACCCAGGCCATCGTGGTGCAGATGCCGCAAAGCCTGGAGAACGTGATCAAGAAGCGGGTCGAGTTCCTGACCGAATACCAGGATGGCGCGTATGCGGCAATCTACGAACAACTGGTGGCCAGGGTGCGCGCGGCGGAAACGGCGCAAGGGCTGGGCAACCGCCTGTCGACAGCCGTGGCCAAGTACTACTTCAAGCTGATGGCGTACAAGGACGAGTATGAAGTGGCGCGTTTGTACACCGACGGGCGCTTCGTGGAGCAGCTCAAGTCGCAGTTCGAGGGCGATTTTTCGGTCAAGTTCAACCTGGCGCCGCCGATGTTCGCCAAGAAGGATGCCAAGGGCCACCTGGTGAAGGCCGAATTCGGGTCGTGGATGTGGAAGGCGTTTGCACTGCTGGCCAAGTTCAAGGGCCTGCGCGGCGGGACCTTCGATATTTTCGGCCGCACCGAAGAGCGCAAGATGGAGCGCGCGCTGATCGTGGAGTATCGCCAGATGATCGAAGGCTTGATCGCCGGACTCAATGCCGACAATCACGCGACCGCGGTGGAACTGGCGAATTTGCCGGAGCAGATTCGCGGGTATGGACATGTGAAGGAAAAGGCTGTGGCGCAGTTCCGCGTGGAGAAGGCGCGGCTGCTGGGAGATGGGGCGCGCAAGCACGCGGCCTGACGTCGTCCCCGCGCCTTGGCGCGGGAGCGACGATGGCTTTTTCCGCTCCTCCCGTTACGGACACGTCGCTTGACGTTTACGTAAACGTCATATACCTTACAAGAACGCTATCGCAAGGATCATCATGAACGACCTGACCTCCGCCGCCAAACTGAATCTCCCCGAACAGCCGAAACTGGCCAACAAAGTCCGCTTCGTCACCGCCGCCTCGCTGTTCGACGGCCACGACGCATCGATCAACATCATGCGCCGCATCCTGCAATCGAACGGCGTCGAAGTGGTCCACCTCGGCCACAACCGCTCGGTCGACGAAGTCGTCACCGCGGCCCTGGCCGAAGATGTGCAGGGCATCGCCATCTCCAGCTACCAGGGTGGCCACGTCGAATACTTCAAGTACATGATCGACCTGCTGCGCGAACGCGGCGGCGCCCACATCAAGGTGTTCGGCGGCGGCGGCGGCGTGATCGTCCCCGACGAAATCGCGGACCTGCATGCCTATGGCGTGACCCGTATTTTCAGCCCCGAAGACGGCCAGCGCATGGGTTTGGTGGGCATGATCCAGTCCATGATCCAGACCTGCGACATCGACCTGTCCACGTATTCCCCGACCACGCTCGCGCCCCTGCAGCAAGGCGACGTGGCCTCGCGCCACCGCCCGCTGGCGCAGCTGATCACCGCGCTCGAAAACGACAAAGCCACGCCCGAACTGCGCAAAGCCATCGTCGACGCGGCCGAAAGCCTGCACGTGCCGACCCTGGGCATCACCGGCACCGGCGGCGCCGGCAAGTCCTCGCTGACCGATGAACTGATCCGCCGCATCCGCCTCGACCAGAACGACGCGCTCAATATCGCGATCATCTCGATCGACCCGTCGCGCCGCAAATCGGGCGGCGCGCTGCTCGGCGACCGTATCCGCATGAACGCGATCAACCCGTGGAACGGCCAGGCGGGCGCGCAGTCTCGTGTATTCATGCGCTCCCTCGCCACGCGCGAAGCCGGCTCCGAAATCTCGCAGGCGCTGCCCGACGTGATCGCCGCCTGCAAAGTGGCCGGTTTCGATCTGGTGATCGTCGAAACGTCCGGCATCGGCCAGGGCGACGCCGCCATCGTGCCGCACGTGGACGTGTCGATGTACGTGATGACGCCGGAATTCGGCGCCGCCTCGCAGCTCGAAAAAATCGACATGCTGGACTTCGCCGACTTCATCGCGATTAACAAATTCGACCGCAAAGGCTCGCTCGACGCCCTGCGCGACGTCGCCAAGCAGTACCAGCGCAACCGCGAAATGTGGAGCAAGCGCCCGGAAGAAATGCCGGTCTTCGGCACCCAGGCGTCGCGCTTCAACGACGATGGCGTCACCGCCCTGTACCACGGCCTGCTGCCGAAACTCGGCGAATTCGGCCTGACCATCACGCCGGGCAAGCTGCCGCAAGCGGACATCCGCCATTCCAGCGGCAAGCACGTGATCGTGCCGCCGGCGCGCGCGCGCTACCTGGCCGAAATCGCCGACGCCGTGCGCGGCTACCACAAGAACGCGTCGAAACAGGTCAAGCTGGCGCGCGAACGCCAACAGCTCACGGAAGCGAAACGCATGCTGGCGCTGGCGTCCAAAACAGCGGACTTCGACGAACTGATTACGGAGCGCGACAACGCCCTCGACGCCGCCGCCAAGAAGCTGCTGGCGATGTGGCCCGAGATGCAGGCCGCGTACGCGGGCGACGATTACGTGGTCAAGATCCGCGACAAGGAAATCCGCACGCGCCTGATCTCCCACACCCTGTCGGGCAGCAAAATCCGCAAGGTGGCGCTGCCGCGCTATGAAGACCACGGCGAAGTGCTGCGCTTCCTGATGCTGGAAAACGTACCGGGCTCGTTCCCGTTCACGGCCGGCGTGTTCGCGTTCAAGCGCGAAGGCGAAGACCCGACCCGCATGTTCGCCGGCGAAGGCGATTCGTTCCGCACCAACCGCCGCTTCAAGCTGGTGTCGGAAGGGATGGACGCCAAGCGCCTGTCGACCGCGTTCGATTCCGTCACCCTGTACGGCGCCGACCCGGCGCTGCGCCCGGACATCTACGGCAAGGTCGGCAACTCGGGTGTCTCGATCGCCACCCTGGACGACATGAAGGTGCTGTACGACGGCTTTAACCTGTGCAGCCCGAGCACCTCGGTGTCGATGACGATCAACGGCCCGGCGCCGACCATTTTGGCGATGTTCATGAACACCGCCATCGACCAGCAGATCGACAAGTTTGTGGTCGAGAACAAGCGCCAGCCGACTATTGATGAAGCGGCCAAGATCCGCGCCTGGGTGCTTGCCAACGTGCGCGGCACGGTGCAGGCCGACATTCTGAAAGAAGACCAGGGCCAGAACACCTGCATCTTCTCGACCGAGTTTTCGCTGAAAGTCATGGGCGACATCCAGGAATATTTTGTACACCACCAGGTGCGCAATTTCTACTCGGTGTCGATCTCGGGCTACCACATCGCCGAAGCGGGCGCGAACCCGATTTCGCAGCTGGCGTTCACGCTCTCGAACGGCTTCACGTTCGTCGAAGCGTACCTGGCGCGCGGCATGCACATCGACGATTTTGCGCCGAACCTGTCGTTCTTCTTCAGTAACGGCATGGACCCGGAATACACGGTGCTGGGCCGCGTGGCGCGCCGCCTGTGGGCAGTGGCCATGCGCGACAAATACGGCGCCAACGACCGCAGCCAGAAGCTCAAGTACCACATCCAGACCTCGGGGCGCTCGCTGCACGCGCAGGAGATCGACTTCAACGATATCCGCACCACCTTGCAGGCGCTGATCGCGATCTACGACAACTGCAATTCGCTGCACACGAATGCGTACGACGAGGCGATCACCACGCCGACCGACGAATCGGTACGGCGCGCGCTGGCGATCCAGTTGATCATCAACCGCGAATGGGGCCTGGCCAAGAACGAGAATCCGAACCAGGGCTCGTTCATCATCGAGGAACTGACCGACCTGGTGGAAGAAGCGGTGCTGCAGGAATTCGAACGCATCGCCGAACGCGGCGGCGTGCTGGGAGCGATGGAAACCGGCTACCAGCGCGGCAAGATCCAGGAAGAGTCGATGCTGTACGAGCACCAGAAGCACGACGGCACCCTTCCGATCATCGGCGTGAACACCTTCCGCAATCCGAAGGCCAACGACACGCCGCAGAAGATCGAGCTGGCGCGTTCCACCGACGACGAGAAGCAGTCGCAGTTGACGCGCCTGGACGACTTCCATCGCCGTAACGCCGACCAGGCGCCGCAGGTGCTGGCGGCATTGCAGCAGGCCGCGATCGACAATGCGAATGTGTTCGAGAAGCTGATGCAAGCGGTGCGTGTCTGCTCGCTGGGGCAGATCACGACGGCGCTGTTCGAGGTGGGTGGACAGTACCGGCGCAATATGTAACACGCGCTGCAAGCAGGAGGCGCCGTCGCGCAGACGGCGCCGTGCGTGTCAGCGGCTGTGCAGGCTGGCCAGAAATTCTTCGCCACAGCCTTTCAGTCGCGCTTCCTGGGGCGTGATTCGTACTGGCGTGAGCGCGCGCGTGCCGACCATGGCCAGCACAAGTGCGATCAGGAACGACAGTGCGCTGAGCACGCCGTACAGGTTGCCGTTGCCATCCTCGTCCATTGCGGCGAACAAGGCTGCGCTGCCCACGCCCACCGCGACGCACGCGGCGATCTTGTAGTTGCGGCGGCGCGCACGGTGCTGCTCGCACAAGCCGATCGACAACCGGGCCTTTTTCTGGACCAGGGCGGCCACCACGATATAGATTACGAAATTGATCAAAAAGAACAAATACCAGCCCGCCGGGTGCCAGGTAAACATGCGCGGCTTATCCATCTCGGCGGGCGCGTTGCATTTGATACAACGGTGCGGCAAATCGTGATTGAGCGGCACCACCAGAATCTTACCGTCGCGATAACACTCGGAAGACACCATCGGCGAACTCAGTGCCTTGGGTGCTGCATAGGGATTGTTCGGCATATCGTTCACACAGTACTCCTTCATGGTAAGGCTGGCATCTTAATCAACAATAAGTAATAACCAGAAACTATTTTCTGGTCTTGTTGTTTTATTGCCTACTTTACCGAGCTGCGCGATGAGGACGATACAAGCTTAACAACCCAGGATACTGCGCATAAAATCGCCGTAGGCCTCGCCCCGGGGCAAATCGGTCTCGGTCCTGATCGCCCGCTTGCTCGACACCACCTCCACCTGTTCCTTCGGGTTGTAGCCGCGCTTTTCCTCGTCCACCCAGTAAAACCCGGTCCCGCGCAACTGCCACGACGGCAGCGCATCGAAATCGATGCCGCGGCTGGCCAGCAGCGCCACCTTGTCCTCGATGCTCCTGCCTTCGATCTGCGCCGCTGCGGCGCCCTTGGCCACGCCTTCTTTTCTCAGCATCCAGTAGCAGTGCGCGTTCAAGCCATTCCGGTGCGCGTCCTCGTTACGCCAACGGAAATAATCGACCACGGTTTTACGGTCCGGCAGTTCGCAAATACGGCAATCGAACGCCGCCAGCTCGCCCAGCATCAGGCTGAACTTGGCCGAGGCCTCGCCCGCCAGGATCGACGTGTACTTGCGCAGCTTGCGGCCGTACAGATCGATGTCCAGGTCGAACAGCAGCGAGATTTCGTCGCTTTCGGTGTAGGCGTAGAGGACCTTGAAGCCGCAGTTCATCACGTGGCGTGTGGTCTCGGCCATCAGGTCGCGAAAGCGCACGTCGAACGGTGCTTCGAAACTGACCTTTTCCTTGGTCAGCCTGGTAAAACTGCGGCCGTCGATGCGCGCCACCAAGTACACGCCCTTCTCGACATAGCGGTCGCTCGCGGTTTCGTAGGCGCGCATTATCGCGTCGAGTTCGTCAAATTTCATTCCATGCCTTTACAGTAAATTGCTTGTCGATGATATCGACGTAATGCATGTCGTCGAAGCCTTCCGCCATGCTGGGCAGTTCGATGCGCTTGTGGGTGTCGAAAATGCCGACGTCCGGGATCAGCGCGGCGCCGCTGCGGCTGCGGTTCCAGGCCAGCGAGCGCTCCAGGTCGATGCGAAAGTACACGCAGCGGATCTTGAACTTGCTGCCTTTGAGGGCATCGATGTATTTCGCCCGCACCTCCCGTGTGGGGTTGGTGTTGTCGACCACGAAGGGCATGCTGGTTTCCAGGCAAATGTCGAGCAGCTTTTTCTCGCGGTATTTGGTTTTCAACAGATCGTTGCTGATGCGCAGGTGCGTGTTGAAATAGTTATTCTTGTAAAAAGTCGACTTGCCGCTTGCTTGCAAGCCGACGAAGATAATGGCTTCCACTTATTTCCTTTGTTGTTCCAGCGTGGGGAGCGAATCGAGAAAGGTGGGGCCACAGCCTTTCAGGCGGATGTCGTGCTGGTCGATGAACACCGGACGCAGAATGCGCATGGCGGCGATGCGCAGCAGCAGGCTGGCCAGGATCATCAATGAGGCCGTGGGTGCTGAATAGGGATTGGTCGAAGTCGGTCTCACTGCGCACTCCGGAAAAATTTTGTCAGCAATTTTAGCTGATACGCGAATATGACTTTTAATCACGTTGACGCACGCAAGCAAGGAAGGCCATACGCGCAGAATATGGCATTGACGGCCTCCTCCACGTTTGCACATGCGACTTCCTGCACGAGTTGACCAGAACCCGGGTATCTGGCAAGCCATTTTCCATCGTCTTCCAGATAAATGGAGAATGCACTCTCATATAGAACGAGGGCGCAATTGTTGACTCTGCCAATGCCGCCCATTATTCCCACTCTTGCGCCAGTGGCCCTGCGCGCCACCATGCCAGCAGCACGCAACTGATTTATCGTTAATTCTAGTTCAATCATGTTGGGCTCTGCTTGTGAGGCACTCATCGGCGCGGCTGGCTGACATCACATACGGGATCGGCCGGCCATGTGATGGCGTCAAACAGGCCCTGCAAGCGCGCACCGCGCTGGGGATTGACCATGGTGACATACGCCACCTTCCCTGCCAGCCAGGCGCGGAAATCCGGCCGGTTCTCGCGATCCTGCCCCTGCGGCCCGTGACGCGCGCAGTTGGTCAGCATAGCCTTGAGCATGTCGAACTCGTCGCGCGCGATGTTCGGATGGCGGTTGACCACGATGCCGGTGACCTGCTGGCGCACGCCGGCGCGCATCATGCGTGTCTTGCGCGTGTTGATCGCAAAACCTTCTTCGAGGGCGATGGCGCCGACCTGCGCGTGGAAGCGGTCCAGCGCCCGTTCCAGTTCGCGCCCGCCGGAAAACACCAGGTCGTCCGCATAGCGGCTGTAGCGCGCGCCGAGCGACTACGCCAGCGTCTCGAGGCGCACGTCGAGCCGCCATGCGCAGGCATTGGCCAGCGCGGGCGAACAGGGCGAGCCTTGCGGCAGGTGCGGTGCGCGCAGTGCCTGGCGCTGCGCCCATGTGAGCGCGTTCTCGCCGGCCGGTTCGCGCAGCACGCCGGCCGGCACGCGGTTCACGCACAGGCGCGCCAGCACGCCCGCCACGCTCTGCGAGTAACCGAGTTTGGCGAACAGCGCGTGAATGCGCGAGGCCGGAATGCTGGGGAAGAAATCCTTGAGGTCCATGCGGATCACCACGCGCTGGCCAGTATGCAGGGCCGCATGGGTGACGCACGAATGCCCGCGCCGGAAGCCATGCGCGGCCGGATGCGCGGGCACGCGGTCGAGCAGGTCGCGCAAGATGGTCGCCTGCATGGCGCGCAGGCGCTGCTTGGGAATTTCGATCAGGCGCACGCCGCCGCTGCGCTTGGGTACCCAGCGATAGTGGTAGTGCTCCAGTTGGGCGGCCGGCATCGGCTCCTTGCGCCACTGGTCGGCGAACCAGCCAAGTTCGTCGGGGCGCAGGCCCAGCCACTGCGCCAGCTCGCCCACGGACGGCAGCGCCGGCAGCGCAAGCGCGGCGAGCCAGTCGGGCGCTGGCGGCACCACAGGCAGGTCGAGGCAGTAGCGTTTGAGTTGCGGTGCGGGTCCCTCGCCCTCCCACGCATCGTGAAATACGTCGAGGTCAAAGATGATCCGCGCCAGCTCATCGCGGCTGAAATAGTAAAAGTGTTCGGCGGTGCGCGCGTGGATTTGCTCGCACAAGTCCGGTATCCACGGCCACGGATGGCCGAACGCCCAGGTCGCGCTGGCGATCAGGCCGGCGAGCGTAGCGTCGCGCGCCAGCATGGTGTCGGCGAGCGCCAGGGCGATGGCGTCTTTGGGAATCATACTTGGCTAACTTTGAGGGGGCGGAGAGCCTTCAACCAGTCTCGTGAAGCATGGGTTCAGGTGCGCGGCAGCGCACTGGCACTCATGCGGTCAATTGCACAGCAATATAGTTCCCACGGGGTAGCCCCGCAGAGGCTTGTCCTTACACAAGGCAAGAACAGGCCGGCTTGAAGGATCCGCCCGCGTAGAGAGTAAGGCAATTTTGCATGAACGTCAATGCGACTGCCGCGCCGCAATCAGCCGATGCAGCGCCCGACCGTGGCGCCGGGCAGCAGCACCGGCTGCCACAGGACCTGCAACTGCCCCGGCGGCGCGCCAGCCACCAGCGCCGAGAGCATTTCGGTCATCTTGGCGCCAGCTTGGTTGGGGCCGGGCTGGTCGATGGTGGTGACGTTCGATCCCACCAGGCTGTCCTCGATGCTGCCCCAGACGATGACGGACATATCCTTGCCGATCTCGATGCCGGCGTCGAGCAGCGCGCGCACCGCGCCCACGCCGGAGAGGTGATTGTCGACGATGACGGCGGTCGGGCGTGGCGAGCAGGCCAGCAGCTCCTGCATTGCCTGGTACCCGGTGCGGCGGTCGAGCGTATTCTCGACCAGGTGACGCGGATCGACGGCCAGACCCGCTTGCGTCATGCAGGCGATGAAGCTGTGCTTGCGCTGGCACGCAAAATTGAGTTCGAGCGGTGCGCTCACCAGCGCGATGCGGCGGTGGCCATGTTCGATCAGGTGTGCGCAGGCCAGGCCGATGCCGGCTTCGTTGTCGTAGTCGAACCAGGCGTACGGCTGTTTGAGTTCGGTGCGGCCGTGCGCCACGAACGGAAAGCCCTTCTTCACCAGGTACGCAATGCGCTCGTCGTGCACCAGGGTGCGGCTGACCACCAGCCCGTCGACCCGGCGCCCGCGCACCATCTGCTCGTACGAGGGCAGCTCGTTTTGCGGCGAGACCGGCGCGATGATCAGGTTCATCTTGCTCTTTTCGAGCGCGGCCGACATGCCGCCCACCACGCCCAGGAACATCGGGTCGCCCAGGTCGCTCGGCAGCAGCGGATAGATGATGCCGAAGACGTTGGTACGCCCCACCGCGAGGCTGCGCGCCATCGGATTGGCTTCGTAGCCGGCTTCCTTGGCGGCGGCCAGCACGCGTTCGCGGGTGTGGACATTGACTTCCGGGTAGCCGTTCAGGGCACGGCTGACAGTGGTCTTCGAAATCCCGAGCGTACGGGCCAGGCTCTTGAGATTCATGGTCGAACTTCGTTGGAAGATGGTGTAAAGACTGCAATTATAGCAATACGTTCAAGCGGCATGATCGACCTGCCGCTTGAAGAAGTACAAGGTGATCAGCACCAGCGTGATCGGCACCAAGGTGAGGTAGAACGCGAAGTGGCCGCTGAAATTGCCGAACACGTAGCCGGTGATGAACGAGCCGGTGGTGCCGCCCAGCGCCGAAAAAATCACCAGCAGCCCGGTCATCGACGAGTGCTGGTGCGGCGGCAGGGAGCTGAGCATGACCGAATTGATGCCGGGGTAGATCGGCGCCATGAACAAGCCAATCAGCGGGAACAAAAAGGTCGCCAGCGGCGCGCTGGACCAGGTGATGTTGGGGTCGGCCACCACGTCGTGCGTGAGCGGGAGCGCCAGCAGCACCATGGCGGCCATGCCGATCACGCAGATGTTCATGACCGGGTACCAGTTCATCCGGCGCATGACGAAACCGGCAGACAGGCGGCCGATCGCCAGGCAGGCGGCGAAGATGCTGGTCACCTGCACGCTCATGGCCGCCGGCAGCTTGAGGATTTCGTTGTTAAAGGTCGGCAGCCAGGTGCCCACGCTCTGCTCGATCAGCACATACAGGAAAGCGGTCATGACGAACACGCACACCAGCGGCTTGAAGAACAGCTTGAGCATGGCGGTGAAGTCGTCCCAGCGGCTGCGCCCTTCCGGCAGCTGCGCCGTGCCTTCGTCGAAAGACGTGGACAGCACCAGCACGAAGGTGACGGCGCACAGCGCGGCCAGCACCCAGTACACCTGCAGCCAGCTGCGCGAGGCCGGATCGGAGGAATCAATAAAGTAACCGAAGATCCAGTAGGCGCTCAACACGCCGACCATGAACACGCCTTCCAGGGTATTCATGATGCCGGCATGGTGGCGGCGGTCGCGCGCGATCAGGCCCAGGGTCGAATACACCGACACCTTGACCAGCGCGAACGCCACGCCAACGCACAGGAACAGCAGTTTGGCGGTCCAGAAGGCGGGCAGCAGCGGCATGGCGATGCAGGCCGCGGTGACCAGCGCCAGCGCGGCGAGGATGGCGTTCTTGTAGCCGATGCGCGGCAGGAAGGACGCCACCAGGAAGGATACGACCGCGATCGGCAAGTCCTTGAATGCTTCGAGGTTGCTGGCGCTCGATTTGCTCACACCATAGTTGCCGATGACCTGGAGGATGACCGTGCCGACGCTGTTAAGCAGGATCGCAAAGACGAAGTAAATCAAAAAAAGGGCTAATATGATGCGTTGGTTTTTCACACGGTCTCCAATATTTTTTATTTTGGTGTGCTACTACCTGCGCCGTCATTCCCGCGCAGGCGGGAATCCAATTTCGTACCGCAGCAACGGGCAGCTCGACAGAATTGGATTCCCGCCTGCGCGGGAATGACGTAGCGTGGCGCCTACTGGTAATCCTCCAGCTTGAAGCGGTCAAGCGCCGGAATCACCCGGTCTGCCTGCGTGAGCACGTCCGGGTTGCCGATGCCGAGCGCCCACATGCCGGCGCTCTTGATCGATGCCACGCCGGCCACCGCGTCTTCCACGCCCAGGCAATCCGCCGGGTCCACGCCCAGTTCGCGCGCGGCCGTCAAAAAGATCTCCGGGTGCGGCTTGCTGTTGGCGATCAGCGCGGCGTCGACCACATAGTCGAAGCGATCGCGAATGCCCAGCCGTTCAAGCACCGTGAAGGCGTTCTTGCTGACCGAGGCCAGGCCAATGCGCAGGCCCGCCACGCGCACCGCCGCCAGCGCATCGACCGCGCCGGGCAGCAGGTCGGCCGCCGACATGGTGGCGATCAGCTCCTGGTAGTGGCGGTTCTTGGCGTCGGCCAGCGCCAGCTTCTCTGCATCGCTGTAGCTGCGCTTCGCACCGGCCAGGATCAGGTCCAGGGACCCCATGCGGTCGATGCCCTTCAACTGTTCGTTGAACGTTTCGTCGAAATGCACGCCTTCCGCTTCGGCCAGCCGCTTCCACGCCAGGTAATGATAGTGCGCGGTGTCGGTGATGACGCCGTCCAGATCGAAAATCACTGCCTTGAACCTGCTCATGCCTTTTTCTCCTGAAGTGGGCGCGCGACCGATACCGATGGCGCGGCGCGCGTGAGCGATACGCGCTCGCCGCAGTGCGTCAACGTCAGCGCGTCGCCGTCGACCAGCGTATAGCGCGCTTCGGCGACGTCGATGCGCACTTGCAGCAGCGCGCCGTGGATGTGAATCTGGAACTGGTAGTGCTGCCAGCGCGCCGGCAAGGTGGGCGCGAAGCGCAACGCACCGTCGGCCACGCGCATGCCGGCAAAGCCATAAGCGACGCCCATCCAGGTGCCGGCCATGGCCGCCGTGTGCACGCCGTAGTGGGTATTCCCGTGCGTGTCGTCCAGGTCCAGGCGCGCGGTCTCGAGAAAATAGTCGTAGGCCTTGTCGTGGTAGCCCACCTCGGACGCGATGATGCTGAAGATGCAGGACGAGAGCGACGAATCGTGCGTCGTCACCGCTTCGTAGTAGTCGAAGTCGCGCTTTTTGTCGTCCTGCGTGAACTGGTCAGGCAGCAGCAGCAGCGCCAGCACCACGTCGGCCTGCTTGCAGACCTGGTGGCGGTAGATCACCAGCGGGTGGTAGTTCAGCAGCAGCGGATAGTTTTCTTTCGGCGTGGCGGCGAAGTCCCAGGGCTTCTTGCCGAGGAAGCTGTCGTCCTGCTCGTGGATGCCGAGGGCGGTGTCGTAGGGCAGCGCCATGCGGCCGGCGGCGCGGCGCCAGGCGGCCGGTTCGGCGTCGTCCAGGCCGATGGCTTGCGCGATGCGCTCGAAGTCGTGCGCACGTGCGCCGCGCAACTTGTCGACGATCTCCGCCGCGAAGCGCAAGTGCATCTGCGCCATGGCGTTGGTGTAGTAGTTGTTGTTGACCAGCGCCGTGTATTCGTCGGGACCGGTGACCTCGTTGATGCAGAAGCGCCCGGCGCGGTCGTAGTTGCCGATGCCGATCCAGATGCGCGCGGTCTCCAATACGATTTCGGCGCCGGCCTGCGCCATGTAATCGAGGTCGCCCGTGGCGTCCAGATACAGCTTGATGGAGTAGGCGATGTCGGCGTTGATGTGGTACTGCGCGGTCCCGGCCGGGAAGTAGGCGGAGCATTCTTCGCCGGCGATGGTGCGCCACGGGTACAGCGCGCCTTTGGCGTGCGACATCTGGCGCGCACGCGCGCGGGCTTGTTCCAGGCCAGCGTAGCGGTAGGCCAGCAACTGCCTGGCGACTTCCGGTTTGCTGTACAAGAAAAACGGGAAGATGTAGATCTCGGTATCCCAGAAGTAGTGGCCTTCGTAGCCTTCGCCGGTCACGCCCTTGGCGGCGATGTTGGTCTTGCCGTCACGGCCGACCGATTGCAGCAGGTGGAACTGGTTGAAGCGAATGCCTTGCTGGAGCGCGTCGTCGCCGGCGATCTCGACGTCGGCGCGCTCCCAGAAGTCGGCCAGGTACGCGGCCTGGCGCGCGCACAGGGCGTCGAAGCCATCGAGCCTGGCCTTGGCCAGCGCGGCGCCTGCGAGGCCCGCCAGTTCGGCCTCGGGATAGTCGCGCGACGAAAAGTAGACGCCGTACTTGGTCAGGCTTTGCGGCAGCATCACGTCCAGGTCGAACGTAAAACTGTGGCTGGCCGCCAGGTCCTGGTGGCTGGCGCTGCCCGCCACCGCCGCCACGGTCTCGATCGCGCTCACCAAAGTGAAGCCGCTGTTGTGGGTACGCTGGGTGAGGCTGGACATGGTGGCGCCCTGCTCCACCGCCAGCAAATGCAGCGCCGGGCCGGAGACGGCCGAACCGATGCGCGGGTCGTCGCCGGCTTCCTGGTTGCGCACGGCGCCGTCAATGGTCGAGACCACGCGCACCTGGCCGGAGAAATTGAGCGCGGTCAGTTCGACATCGAGCGCGAACAGATGCTTGTCGGCCAGCGAAACCACGCGCCGGGTGACCAGGCCAAGGCGCTTGCCGCTGGCCGAAGTCCATTCCAGGCTGCGGCGCAGCACGCCGGTGCGAAAATCGAGCACGCGCTCGTAGCGATCGAGCGTGCCTTGCAAAGGGTCGAAGCGCTCGTCGCCGAGCCAGACTTCGATGCCTTTGGCGTTGGGCACGTTGAGCATGAACTGGTTGGACTTGGCCAGGCCAAACGCCGCTTCCGGATAGACGATCGGTTCGGACTCGTAAAAGCCGTTGAGGTAGGTGCCGTCGAGCGAAGTGCCGGCCGGGCCGCTGTAGCCTTCTTCGGGCGTGGCGCGCAGGCCGATGTAGCCGTTACCGAGGGCGAACAGGGTCTCGTTCAAAAAGTGCGTGGCGGGGTCGAAGAAGGTCTCGCGAAGGCACCATGGGTCAAGCGGGAGAGCGTGTGGGATTCGTTCGTGCGGCACGGTTTTGTCCTTTGTCTGTCTTTTGAAATTTGCGTTTCAAACCGGTTTGGATGTGAGCCGAGTTTATTTCAAATCGGTTTGGAATGTCAATTTATTTAGATTTGGCCGGGAAAATCAGGTCTGGCGGGCGATCAGGGTGGTCGGCAGCATTTCGGACTCGACCTGCTCGCCGTTCATCAGCGCCAGCATTTTTTTGGCGAGCAGCACGCCGCCATCGCGCAGGTACTGGTGCACGCTGGTCAGCGGCGGCACGAAGCTGGCCGCGCCGGGCGTGTCGTCGTAGCCGATGACGGACACGTCGTCCGGCACGCGCAATTGATGTTCGGTGAGCGCGCGGATCGCGCCCATGGCCAGCAGGTCGCTGGCGGCGAACACGCCGTCGAAGGCGTGGCCCTTTTTCTTGAGCAGCGCGGTCATGCTGTCGAACCCCGATTCGAAGGTGAAGGCCTTGGGGCGGATGATGTGGACCGTGCCCTGCCCGCCCAGCGCGTCGATGAAGCCGGCGCAGCGCTCCTGGACTTCGGCGTGATCGACGTCGCCCAAAAACACCAGCTTGCGCCGGCCTTGCGCCAAAAAGCGTTCGGCCACGCTGGCGCCGCCGCGCCGGTTGTCGCTGCCGACCACGATGGTGGTGGTGTCGGCGTCAAGCGCGCCCCACACCACCAGCGGCAGCTTGGCCTTTTGCAGGAAGCGCACCGCTTCCCCGTGCGAACCCTGGCCGAGCAAGATCAGGCCATCGGCGCCCTGCACCGGCGCGGTGTCCATCAACTGCTTGGAGGTGAGCACCACGCTGTAGCCGGCCGTGGTCAGTTCCTGGGTGATGCCGCCCAACAGTTCGAGCGGATACGGGTCGGACATGGGGCGGCCCTTCACGGGCGTCATTTCGACCACCACCGCGACCGAGTAGCTGCGCCGCATGCGCAGGTTGCGCGCGCTGATGTTGAGGCGGTAGCCCTGCTCGTCGGCGATACGACGGATTTTTTCGCGCGTCTTTTCCGTCACCAGCGGGCTGTCGCGCAGCGCGCGCGATACCGTGATCGTGGAAACGCCCGCCAGGCTGGCGAGGTCTTCCATCGTCAGGGCAGCGTCGTTCTTGCGCGGCGCGATCATGCTTGCTGCCGGCGCGGCAGTCTTGCTTGCAGCCTTGTTTGCGGCCATGGAAACGCTCAATTTTGGTAGGAAAACAACGACACCGCCGCATTATGACAGGTTTACGCCTCGCCACAGGCCAAATGACATCGATAACATTTCGATTGACATCGATATCATTTCTTGTTTCAATGATTCGTCTTTTCTTGCCATCATAATAAATTGCAGACCGGCTGGTACGGGGCGCGGCGACGAAAGACAGGGGACATGCATGCGGCAGGCACACAGCCAGCCAGTCCAGGAGACGGATTTCAACAAGAGCACAGATAAAAAAGCGAGCATAACGATGAACAGTCACAAGCACTTCCTGCTTTCCTCAGTCACGCTGGCCGTGCTGACCCTGATGAACCAAGCCCAGGCGGCCGGCCAGGCCGCGCCCCCTGCCCCGGCGGCGCCAGACGCGGTGGCGACCGAAATCCAGCAGGTGGTGGTGACCGGCACGGCGTCGGCGCGCGGCACGCGCAAAATCGACACCAGTTTTTCGATCACCACGGCGACCGAAGAGCAACTCAAATCGGCCTCGCCCAGCAGCACCGCCGACGTGCTCAAACTGGTGCCGGGCGTGTATGCGGAGTCGACCGGCGGCCAATCGGGTGCGAATATCGAGGTGCGCGGCTTTCCGTCGGGTAGCGATTCGCCCTTCGTGTCGGTCCAGATGAACGGCAATCCGATCTATCCGGTGCCGGTGCTGTCGTTCTTCGAGGGTTCATCCGCCTTCCGCCTGGACGACACGGTGGCGCGGGTGGAAGTGCTGCGCGGCGGGCCAAGCACGATCTACTCGGTCGGCCAGCCCGGCGCGACCATGAACTTCATCCTGAAAAAGGGGGAAGACACGCCGGAAGCTACCCTGCGCTTTAGCACCGGCACCGGCAAGCTGCGCCGGCTTGACGCTTTTGTGGGCGGCAAGATTGCCGACGGCTGGTACGGGACCATCGGCGGCTTTGCGCGCCAGACCCAGGGCGTGCGCGATCCGCAGTTCAAGGCCGACGACGGCAAGCAGCTGACCGCGTCCATCACGCGCAAGCTCGATGTAGGCGAGGTGACCGCCTACGTACGCACCACCAAGGAAAAGAACGCGTTTTACACCGGCGTGCCGCTCATTTCGAGCGACAACGGGCGCACGATCACGGAGTTTCCCGGCTTCGATCCGCTCACCGGCACCTTGATGAGCAATGAAATGCGCCACTTCACCATCGACGCGGCGCCCGGCAAGACCCTCACGCGCGACCTGGCCGACGGGCGCGGCATGGATGCGACCGTATTCGGGGCCGAGTACGAGCAAAAACTGGGCGGCTGGGATGTGTCGAACAAGGCGAATTACTTCAGCGGCGACCTGAACACGATCTCGATGTTCACCGGGAACAACCCGCTGACGGCGGCGGCTTACCTGGCCAACGCCAACGCGACCCATAATCCGCTGGCGGCAAGCGGTTCGGGCAGCATCAGCTATGTGAAAGGCGGCGTGGTCGATCCCAACCAGCAAGTGGTGCAAGCCGGATTGTGGTCGGTCGAGAAGAAACTGAGCTCGTTCACCAACGAATTTCGTCTCAGCCGCGAGCTGCTCAAGAACAATACGACCACCGTCGGCGCGTATGTGGCGCGCTACAAGTCGAATGACGAATGGTACCTGGGCAACAGCCACCTGATGACGGCCACGCCCAACGCCAGCCTGATCAATGTGCAACTGAGCAACGGCACCATCGTCTCGCGCAACGGGGTGGACGGGAATGTGTTTTATGCGCCGCTGGCATCGTACAAGGGCAACAATACCGCCCTGTTCGTGGCCAATGAGTGGAAAGTGAACGAGCAGATCAAGGTGGACGTGGGTGCGCGCCGCGAAAAGCAGAGCCTGAAAGCGACCATTTCGAACCTGACCTCGATGGATACGGACGCCAATCCGCTAACCGTCTACAACAACGGCACCTCGGTTCCGACCGGCACCAACACCCAGCTCAGCCGGGACGACAGCGTCAATTCCTTCACCGTGGGCGGAATTTACAAGTTTTCCAAGGATATGAGCGTGTTTGCGCGCGCCAATACCGGCCACACCTTCATCTATTTCGACGACATGCGCAACGCCGGCACCCAGGCCGCGCTGAACGACCGCAACGGCGTGCCGACCCCGAAAGTGACGCAGTACGAAGTCGGCTTCAAGACGGTGGGCGAGATGTACAGCGCGTACATCAACGGGTTTTACACGGACTTTACCGGCATTTCCTTCCAGCAGATCACGACCGACGCGGTGCTGAACTCGGTGAGCGGTTCGCGCGGGCATGGCGTGGAGTTCGAGCTGGCCGTGCGGCCGGTGAAAAACCTGCAGGTGAGCTTGATGGGCAACTATCAAGAGTCGAAATACCGCGACAATCCGGCCATTACCGGCAAGCTGGTGCAGCGCCAGCCGAAGATGCAGTTCCGCCTGTCGCCAAGCTACCGCATTCCGATGGGCGACAATTCACTGAAACTGTATGGCACCTACGCGCACGTGGGCAGCCGCTGGGCCGACCAGGCCAATCTGTCGTACCTGCCCTCGTATCAAACAGTGGACGCGGGCATCCTGGCATCGGTGGGCACGCATTGGGAATTCCGGCTCGCGGGCACGAACCTGGGCAATGAACTGGGGCTGACGGAGGGTAATTCGCGCCTGACCGGGGCGCAAAGCAGCGGTCCGATCAATGCACGGCCGATTTTCGGACGCGCGGTGGAGGCGTCGGTGCTGTACCGTTTCTAGAGCAGACAGCAGGCGTGGACATTTTGCATGTCCACGCCGGGGCCACAGCCATTTACTCGACGACCCACGAATACTTGACCTTGGCCCACGCCAGCGCAGCCTGGCCGTCCTTTGCACCCGGTTCGAACTTGCAGCGGGCGCCAGCGCGGACCGAAGCACGATCGACGCGCACCGCGCCGCTCGATTCCACCACTTTCGACTGCACCACTTTGCCATCGGTATCGATCAGATAAGCGACGGTCACGGTGCCGGTTTCGCCGTCATCCTGCCAACGCACTGGAAATTCCGGTTTTTCGCAGCCGGCTACATCGAGACGGGCCGGGCGGTCGGCAGCCATGGCTTGGGTCGCGCTCAGGCACAGCAGGGTTGCGGACAGGACGGTAGCGAAGCGGGTAGTGGCAAACATAAAACCTCCAGAGGGGATGATGGATAAATCCGGCGCTTCTGGCGCTCGAATCGTCTGCTGGGTAGCCAGCTGACAGTTCAAAATATACTGCGGCGCAGCATATTTTCTCAATTTATTATCCCAATGGCGGATATGTCAGTTTCGCATAACTTATTGCATTGCACCAACATCTAGCATTCACAAACCGCATACCAGTTATGCGCGATCTATGTTGGTGCATATACTCACGAAAACGGTTTCAATGGACCTGATTTATAGCGAAACCCTGTTGTAGTGCGTTGTATTAGCGTGTGAAAAGTATGCGACGCCCATGCAAATAGTTTTCAGCCGGGTGCCGGATCGACCCGTTTCCACCACGCCTGGCCGGGCGCCGGGTTCTTCAGGTCGAGCGCCTGCCCCATTTCGGGGGTAGCCAGGCGCACCCCGCGCGCGCTGGCGAGCGCGGCGATGCGGTCGAAGGGCTCGTGCCAGGGATGCAGGCTGAGATCGAAGGTGCCGTTATGCACCGGCATCAGCCATTTACCCTTGAGGTCGAGGAACGCTTGCAGCGTTTGTTCCGGCTGCATGTGCACGTCGGGCCACTGCTCGTCGTAAGCGCCGGTTTCCACCATGGCCACGTCGAAGGGGCCGAACTTGTCGCCGATGGCCTTGAAACCGTCGAAATAGCCGGTGTCGCCGCTGAAAAAGACGCGCAGGTCTTTATGCACAAACACCCACGACGCCCACAAGGTCGCGTTGCCGTCGGTGAGGCTGCGTCCGGAAAAATGCTGGGCCGGGGTGGCGACCAGGCGCACATTGCCGACCTTGCGCTCTTGCCACCAGTCGAGCTCGGTCACCTTGGCGGCGTCGATGCCCCAGGCCACCAGGCGCTCGCCCACGCCCAGCGGGGTGAGGAAGTGCTCGGTCTTGGCGGCCAGCGCCAGCACCGATGCATGGTCGAGG
The DNA here is from genome assembly GCF_011682155.1 of Massilia sp. CCM 8734. Taxonomy (NCBI): domain Bacteria; kingdom Pseudomonadati; phylum Pseudomonadota; class Betaproteobacteria; order Burkholderiales; family Oxalobacteraceae; genus Massilia; species Massilia sp. CCM 8734. Next base: position 144,791 of record NZ_WHJI01000015.1, on the reverse strand, counting down.
TGATCGTAATGGTCGTGCGAGAGGATCACGGCCTTGAGCGGCGGCAGTTCCTCGATGCTGATCGGCGGCTGGTGAAAGCGCGCCGGGCCGGCCCACTGCACTGGCGACGCGCGCTTGGAAAACACCGGGTCGGTCAGGTAAAACGCGTTGTCGAGCTTGAGCAGCAGGGTCGAATGGCCGAGGCGGAACAGGGTGTTGTCGGGCGCCGCCAGCAACTGAGCGCGGGTCAGCGCTTGCACCGGAATCACGCCGCTCGGCACCGTATCCTTGTTCTTGCCCATCAAAAATGTCCAGCTGAGACGCACGAGTTGCGCGGGACTCTGCTTGAACATGGGAACCGGATTGCGGAATTTGCCGTCGCTGAACTGGGGCGATGGATGCTGCGGCGCGGGGCTGCCGGCGAAGGTGCAAGAGGCCATGAGGAATGTTCCTATTAACAGGAGGCTGAGAAAAAGTCGGTGCACAGATGATCCAATCAGAAATGTACACTACACAGTGTAGTTTCCTTTTTTGGAAAAGTAAACTGGTGGGTGTAAAATAATGGAATGAACACACCCCGCATCACCCCACCCCAGCGCCTGACCGACCGCAAACGCCTGGCTATCCTGAGCGCCGCCGCCGAGCAATTCCGCAGCCTCGGCTTCGAAGCGAGCAGCATGGATAAGATCGCCGCCAATGCCGGCGTGTCGAAACGCACGGTGTACAACCATTTTCCCAGCAAGGATGAGTTATTCGCCGAGACCTTGGTGGCCTTGTTCGAGCGCAGCGCCGCCGGGCTGGACTTGCCTTATCGCAGCGACGCCAGCCTGCGCGCGCAGTTGACTGAATTGATGTCCATTAAAGTACGGGCGATGGCCGACCAGGATTTTCTCGACCTGGCGCGGGTGGCCATTGCCGAGGCCATGCATAAACCGGAGCGGGTCGGCGCCATCGTGACCCGCCTGGGCGAGCGCGAGGAAGGCGTGACGCGCTGGATCCGCGCGGCCCTGGCCGACGGCAAACTGAAGGAATGCGACCCGGTTTTCGCCGCCACCTTGCTTCAAGGACAGGTCAAGGCGATGGCGTTCTGGCCGCAAGTGACCATGGGCGCGCCGCCGCTGGCGCAGCAATTGCACGGCGCCGTGGTCGACGCGGCCGTGAGCATGTTCCTGAGCTACTTCGCTCAGGCAAAACACGCCGCGTAGACGGGCGGCATGGTGGTCGAGACGGTGTGCCAGCTGTCGCCCGCATTGTCCGACATCCACACCCCGCCGCTGGTGGAGGCCATCAGCAAGGTGGCGCCATCGTCGGCCACCGCCAGCCCGTGGCGGTACACCAGGTCGTAGCAATGCTGCTGCGGCAAGCCCGCGTTTTTTACCTTGAAACTGTTGCCGCCATCGTCAGTGCGGGTGACCGCGAGCGCGGCGCCGACCGGAATGCGGCGCTGGTCGGCCTCGGCGGGGGCGAACCAGGCGGTGCCGCCGTCACGCGGATGAGCGGCCACGGCAAAGCCGAAGTTCGACAGCGGCGCGTGCGTGATTTCGGTCCAGTGGTGGCCGTTGTCGGCGGAGCGCCAGATGCCGTTATGGTGCTGGCACCACAGCACATCCGGGTCGCCCTTCGAACGAACGATGCGGTGTGGATCTTGCACGGCTTCATTTTCGTTGAGCTCGGGCGGCATGTAATCGGCGCGCATGCCGGTGGCGCTGATGGTCCAGCTGGCCCCCCCATCTTCGGTGCGCCAGACGCCGCCGCAAGAGACGCCCACCAGCACGTGCTCGCTGTTACGCGGATCGACGCAGATGCTGTGAATGCCGGGCACGTCGTAGCCGCCGCCGAACCATTCGGCACGCTGGGGCACGTCCCACAGCGAGCGCACCAGTTCCCATGAGGCGCCGCGGTCGCTTGACCGGAACAGGCCGCCAGGCAGGGTGCCGGCCCACAGCACGCCGGGCTGGTCGGCGCCGCCCGCTTCCAGCGACCAGATGAGTTTATTCTTCCACTCGACCTTGTCCGTGCTCGCTTCGGGCTTGAGCGGATAGGCGGGCGCGGCGATTTCGGTCCAGACATCGCTGCCGCCATCCTTGCGGTGCAGCTTGACGCCGAAGTGGCCCAGGTTCAGCGCCGCGTAGACGGCCCCATCGCGCGGATCGGCCAGCGCGATCGAGACCGGCTCGCCGAGGAAGTGGCGGGGGCCGATATCCCATCCGGCGTTGCCGCGCTGTAGTTCGAACAGGCCCTTGCGGGTGGAAAGATAGGCAAGCGCATGCATGTTCAGCCTCCGGAAAGTGCTTGCAGGATGTAAACGGTACTGTGGGGCGCGAGCGGGTCGTCGAGGCGGACGCGCTCGTCGCTGCGGCGGCCATCGATGAACACGACGACGTTCTCGCGCAGGTGGTCCTGGTCGTCGAGCACGTAGCCGCGCAACAAAGGGTTGGCGGCGAAGGCGGCGTCGAGTCCGCCGCGCAGGGTGGCGGCGCTGGTGTCGACCTGCGGCACGGCGGTAAACCGGGCAAGCTGCTGGGTGAAAATGAGACGCGCCATGGCATCCGATCACGTGGCTGACGACGATGGGGGAATCAAAGCCGCTTAATTTTATCCCGGATCGGCGTGGCTGTCGCGTGCGGGCCTAGAATGGAAGCGAGTCAACTTTCTGGAGACGAGCATGCCGATCAAACCTCACGAACTTGCCGCGCTGATGCACGAAGTCGAGCAGGAAGACCCCATCGATTTCGCCGACCTGCCCTTCGGCGAGGACGAGCTGCGCGAACTGGTGGCGGCGCACCTGTGCGAGATGGCCGCCGCGATGGACAACTTCAGCACCGAAGACCGGCTGATGACCTTGCTGGCGGTGTCGGCCAAACTGGTGCTGGAAAACCTGGTGCTGCATCTGCAATTGCTGCGCCAGCATGGTTTGCCGGTGAGCGACAGTGTCGAGGAACTGCTGAGCCGGCTACGCAAGCAGGATGGGGGGTGAGCGGACGGGACGGGGTCGGGTATCGGGTGGGTGGGGGCGACGATGGAAACGACAACGTTGGTGGCCGATGAGCTTTGCATCGGAAAGTTCGACGCCCCAAGGGGACGCCCCAAGGGGAGGTCGGGACCCAATCACTTGGAATCTGACGGTGGATAAATATCGTTCACTTTTTCGTGCAACGTACGAGCCAGTTTCATACGCAAACCATTATCCACGTCTTGCCGCTCATTGCGGAAATCATAAATGATGTGGGCAAGAGCCTGTAAGAGGGCGTCGTCCGAACATCGCATCCTATCGATCACTTCCGCTATCTTGTAAACCTCTTCTGCATGTTTGGCCGATTGCTCGAAAAATGTCTCGCTCTTTACCAATCCAGCAAATCTTGAGAAATGAAACGGAAGACCGGGAGCGCCGCTCAAAATCCAACTTAGGTATGGCAACAGTAGTTGTGCAAAGAATGGCCGTTTTACGCATGTTGGGTCGCCGGTAAATCGAACCAGCGTGTCGAGGCCACAGTAGTCCGAAACCATGTGCTCGAACAAATCACAATCCTCTTCCTGCCATTGTTCAAATTCTTTGTCGAGTACATCGGTATACGCCCATCGTTCTATCTTGGGAAAATCCAAAGCCCAATCGTCCATGTACGCCCCGATCCTGTTTCGCTATTGTCGCGACTCAATCCCGGATCTAGTCACTAGAGCGGGCAAAGCTGGATTTGACCTGACAAGAGCTGTCAGGTCAAGTTTGAGCCAATACAGCCGACCACAGAGCTTGGGCCTGCGCCTTCGTGGGGCGACGGCGCGGCCGCTATTGGGCCAATCGCGCGATGTTAAAATCGACCGGTTCCCCTTAGAAAGCCTGTATGCCGTCGATCAAAGCACGTCCCTTCATGTTTGCCGCGCTGCGCGGCATCAGCGCAGGCGCTGAGAATAAGGTCGCCGAGGACTACAACGTGCGGCTGAACAAATGACCAGCGTCCACCCCGCCCCATCGGTGCAGATGCTGTTTCCCTGCGACCCCTTCAACAAGCGCCTTGCCGACGAGGCCTATGGCGAGGAATACGACGCCGCGCGCGTGGCCGGATTCGCCTGTTCGCTGTTTTCCTTCGAAGATTTTGAAGCGGGGCAATTCAAGGCGCAGCCGGCCCTCGCCGCCGGTGTCACCGTGCTGTACCGTGGCTGGATGCTGACGCCGGATGGCTACGCGCGCCTGCATCAGGCCCTTGCCGGGCAGGACTGCGCGATGCTGACCAGTCCGGCCCAGTACCGCCATTGCCACTACTTGCCCGAGTGGTACGCGCTGTGCGAAGAATTTACGCCGGAAACGGTGATCGTCGCGCGCGATGCGGACTTTGCCGCCGCCGTGGAAGGCAAAAACTGGCCCGCCTATTTCGTGAAGGACTACGTGAAATCGCTGACCACCCAGCGCGGCTCGGTGGCAGCCACGCCGCACGAGATTGCGGAGGTGGTCGGCTTGATCGAACGCTACCGGGGCGCGCTCGAGGGCGGCGTGTGCATCCGCAAATTTGAACAGTTGCAAGCCGACAGCGAGGAGCGCTATTTCGTGCTGCGCGGACAGGCGTTTGGGCGCGACGGCACGGTGCCTGCGCTCGTGCACGCACTGGCAAGCCGCATCGACAGCCCGTTTTTCTCGGTTGACGTGGTCGCTTCCAGCGAGGGGACACTGCGGCTGATCGAACTGGGCGACGGCCAGGTATCGGACCGCAAGCAGTGGCCGGTCAAGCGCTTCATGGAGATGCTCGACAGCAGGCCAGCCTGAACCGGCGAGCGCCGTTACGTGCCGCCGTCAACGGCGATGACGGGCGCCGCGCGGTATAGCTTGAGGAACTTGAACATCTTCGGCCATTCCTCGCGCGGACGGAAGGCGATGGCCACTTCGCGGTTCTCGAGCGCGGACTCGGTCAGCACGACATGGTCGGCCACCTGCTTCGCATTCTCGAACTCTTTGGCGTTGACGATGCAGACCGCCTTGAAGAACGGGCCGGCCAGCCACGCCTGGACCTCAGGCGTGTCCTTGAACTTGAGATAGCCGGCCAGCGACGCATGGGCCACGGCCACCATCGCAAAACCGAGCGGCACGTCGTCGCGCACCAAGATATACATTTTCATCGTTACGGCTACTCACAAAGCGGATTGGAAAGATACTGCCCACGCCAGGTGGCATGCACCACACCCTGCGTGTTCAGTATCTGCCCCACCGCTTACTGCGTGATGTGCATGTCGAAACGGGCGCCGCTGGAAAACACGCAGGTGCCTGAGCCCATTTCGGCGCGGGTCATCACGTAATCGCAGCGCACATAGCCGCCACGGTTGCCGGAAGCGTTGGCCACGCCTTTGGCCGCGCCCGGATCGCGCGTCGCCTCGCCGGAAAACGCTTCGCCGCCGGCCGCGAACGAGAATTCGCCATGGCCGCGTTCAGGATTGCTGATGGTACCGGAAATGCGGCCCATGCGCGATGCCTCGTCGTTGGAAGGGTACAGGCGCGCCGTGTAGATCGGGCGAACGGCCGGCACCGGCACGATGGCGACACCGCCGCCGTTGTTGTAGTTGCCGTTGCCGCGCGGCGGATATTGATCGATCGGAACGACGTAGCATGCCGACAGCAGGCTCGATACCGCTACCAATGCCAGAATATGTTTTGCCTTGACCATGTTACCAATCTCCTGAGTAAAAACGCACTGCAACACGCCCTTGCAGCGTCATCCAGTCTGGCTGACGCACTGCAAGTTCGAATGAGTCGCAGTATAGGTAACAAGGTTTCAAAAAAGGAAATATCGCGCACGGTAGCGCGGATTGATACCGCTCGTGGATAAACTCGACACTTCGGGCCGGGCCTGCGGCCTAACGTTCGGCCCCGCCGTTCGGCCCCGCCGTTCGGCCACGCCGTTCGGCCACGCCGTTCGGCCACGCCGTTCGGCCGCGCCGTTCGGCCACGCCGTTCGGCCACGCGGGCAGGAAGGCCTTGACAGCGCCAAGAACTTGGGCCCCCGCCTTCGCGGGGGCGACGGTGGAGCGGCCGCCGGATGGCGCTGCGATGGACCGGATGCGTGGGCGTCAATCCGGGCCAACCCAGCCATTCTCATAGCTGAAAGAACCGTCAGGGCAAAAACGCAACAGTTACTAATAATACTTTTTTGGGCCGCTTGCACGTCATTACAATGAGGATTCAGGCCCGACTTATGCGGCCTTTCCGGAACGCGGCACGGCCTGCGCCGTCGCATCCGGACGCCTCCGGGTGCGCTGCTCCCGCGAACGACCCGCCCTGTCATGGACACATAAAAATAACAACACGCATTTCTCTAATAGTTAGTTAAGTTGTAACGAACTTTGCTACTTCGCAAGGAAAGAGTGTATATTCCTAAGAATATAGTTCCGATCATTATTTATTGCTCGGCGACAGCTGTCGCGTGTAGGCCAAAACCCGTTGGCCGGCGTTAAGGGGATGGCCCTTGGCGGGCGCTGGCAGAGCGCGCGGCGCCTGCGGGAGAGCCCCGACGCAGCCCGCATGTGCCAAGCCCCTGCAACGACAGGGCGCACGATTGTTTTCAAGTTGTAAATTATGTAGGCGTAATTCTGTTGCTATAATAACAAAATACGTTTTAAACAGGGAATCCCAGATGGAAGCAGCAGCAAAAGTAGTGGCCGTCGTTGGCCTCGGTTACGTCGGCCTGCCATTGGCTGTCGAATTCGGCAAGAAACGCACGACCATTGGTTTCGACCTGTCGACCAGCAAGATCGACAGCTATCAGCGCTTCATCGATCCTACCGGCGAACTGAGCAGTGAAGAGTTGCGCGCCGCGCAGCACCTGACCGTCAGCGCCGACCCGGCCGCCATCGCCGGCGCCGACTACATCGTGGTGGCCGTGCCGACTCCGGTCGACATCGCCCACAATCCCGACTTCACCCCGCTCGCGGGCGCCAGCAAGACCGTCGGCCTGCATATGAAGAAGGGCGCGATTGTCATTTTCGAGTCCACCGTATATCCGGGCGCGACCGAGGAAGTCTGCATTCCGATCCTCGAACAGCATTCGGGCCTGAAGTGGATGGAAGACTTCCACGTCGGCTTCTCGCCGGAACGCATCAATCCGGGCGACAAGGAACACACGCTCACCACCATCCTGAAAGTGGTGTCGGGCGACGATGCAGCGACCCTCGACGAAGTGGCCAAGCTGTACGAATCGATCATCACGGCCGGCGTGTATCGCGCATCCTCCGTCAAAGTGGCGGAAGCGGCCAAGGTCATCGAGAACACCCAGCGCGACCTGAATATCGCGCTGATGAACGAACTTGCCATTATTTTCGATAAAATTGGCATCGATACCCTGGAAGTGCTGAAGGCGGCGGGAACCAAGTGGAATTTCCTGCCGTTCCGCCCGGGCCTGGTGGGCGGGCATTGCATCGGCGTCGATCCGTATTACCTGACGCACAAGGCGGAAATGATCGGCTACCACCCGCAAGTGATCCTGGCCGGGCGCCGCATCAACGACGGCATGGCCAAGTTCGTGGCCGAAAAGACCGTCAAGTCGATGATTGCCGCCGGTTTCAACGTCAAGGGCGCGAAAGTGAACGTGATTGGCCTCACCTTCAAAGAAAACTGCCCGGACCTGCGCAATTCGAAGGTGGCCGATATCATCGCCGAGCTGGAAACCTACGGCGTGCAGGTGCACGTGCACGATCCGGTGGCCGACGCCGCCGAAGCCATGCACGAGTACGGCGTCAAGCTCGACAGCTGGGACCAGTTGCCGCAGGCCGACGCCATCATCGCGGCGGTCTCGCATAAGGAATTGCTGGCGCGCCCGCTGTCCGACCTCCAGGCCAAACTGAACAAGGGCGGCTGCTTCATGGATGTCAAATCGCTGTTCGACCAGGACGCCTTGCGCGCCGCCGGTTTTTCCGTCTGGCGCCTGTAGTGGCCTCCGGGAAGCGCCCGCTGGCGCTTCCCTGTATGCAGCATGAATAAGAAACTGGAGTCTGTCGTGGGTAAATTTATCGAGGTTCAACAGCACTTGCGCGCGCACCGCAGCCACTGGCTGGTTACGGGCGCGGCCGGTTTCATCGGGTCGAACCTGGTCGAAGCATTGCTGCGGCTCGGCCAGAAGGTCACCGGCCTCGACAACTTCGCCACCGGCCACCAGCACAACCTGGACCAGGTGCGCGAGCTGGTCGGCAGCGCGGCCTGGGCCGACTTCACCTTTATCCGCGGCGACATCCGCACCCCAAGCGACTGCGCCAAGGCCGTGGCCGGCGCCGACTATGTGCTGCACGAAGCGGCGCTCGGCTCGGTGTCGCGCTCGATGGAAGACCCGATCACCACCAACGACACCAACGTCACCGGTTTCCTGAACATGCTGTTGGCCGCGCGCGACGCCAAGGTGAAACGCTTCGTGTACGCCGCCTCGAGCTCAACCTACGGCGACCATCCGGCCCTGCCCAAGGTCGAAGACGAGATCGGCAGCCCGCTCTCGCCGTACGCCATCACCAAGTATGTCAACGAACTGTACGCCGAAGTGTTCGGGCGCTGCTACGGCACCCAGACCATCGGCCTGCGCTACTTTAATGTGTTCGGCCCGCGCCAGGACCCGGATGGCGCCTACGCCGCCGTGATCCCGCAATGGATTGCCGCGCTGATCAAGAACAAGCCCCTGTTCATCAATGGCGACGGCGAAACCAGCCGCGACTTCTGCTACATCGACAATGTGGTGCAGGCCAACTTGCTGGCCGCCCTGGCCGACAACCCGGAAGCAAGCAACCAGGTCTACAACGTCGCGCTCAACGAGCGCACCAGCCTGAACCAGCTGCACGCGATGATGTGCGACTTGCTGGCAGAACAGTTTCCGCACGTGCGCGACCATCGCCCGCAATACGCGCCTTTCCGCGCCGGCGATGTGCGTCACTCGCAGGCCGATATTTCCAAAGCGATCAAGTTGCTCGGCTTTGCCCCCACCCACCGGATCGGCGAGGGCATGCAACAAGCCATGGCGTGGTACATCCGGAATTTGACTTATAACAATTAAAAGCGTTGCGGCGGAGGCAGCACAGTGCCCGCCATGCAAGGCCTCTTATCCTGTCCAGGGGTGGAAAAATGCTTCGGATTTCTAATCACTATGTCTCACGCGTCGTGTTCGTGCTGCTGTTTGTCGAGGTGCTGATCCTGATCGGCTCGGCTTACGCGGGCGCGGCGCTGCGCGTGTATGAAGACGGCAAGACCTCGCTGCCGCCGCACCTGGACAATTTCCTGATTTCGGCGATCGCCTACGCGATCGCCATCGTGTTCAGCATGAGCGCGCTCGGCATGTACCAGCTGAACCTGACCGAAGGCTTGCGCAATCCCTTCTTCCAGAAGCTGCTGCCCTCGTTCGCGATGGGCTTTTGCATCCTGACACTGCTGTTCTACGTGGTGCCGAACCTGTACTTCGGACGCGGCATCATGTTGCTGGTGTTTATGATCGGGGCCGCCGGCATCTTTGTGGCGCGCACGATTTTCCTCAAGACATCCGAAGCGCGCAAATTCGAATCGCGCATCCTGTTCGTCGGCGGCGGCGCCCTGGCCAACGAATGCCGCGAACTGGCCAACCGCGACCAGGTCTACCACCGCTACGAAATCGCCGGTTTCATCGCCATGCCGTCCGAGGACTCGCGCGTGCCGGCCTCGGCCCTGCTGGAAGTGCGCGGCGGCGAATCGCTGCTGACCCTGGCGCGCCGCCATGATGTCGAGGAAATCGTGGTCTCGGTGGAAAACCGCCGCGGCGGCGCCTTCCCGATCAAGGATTTGCTCGAGTGCAAACTGTACGGCGTGAAAGTAATCGACGCCGCCACCTTCTTCGAGCGCGAGACGAGCCAGATCCGGGTCGATTCCTTGCAGCCGAGCTGGCTGGTATTCGGCGGCGGCTTCGACCAGAGTTTTATCCGCATCTTCGTCAAGCGCACCTTCGACCTGGTGGTCAGCGGCACTTTGCTGGTGGTATCGCTGCCGGTGATGTTCCTGACCGCGCTGGCGATCTACATCGAAGACCGCGCCCCGATTTTTTACCAGCAGGAACGGGTCGGCACGAATGGCCAGACTTTCAAGGTGCTCAAGTTCCGCAGCATGTTCAACGATGCCGAAAAGGGCGGCAAGCCGCAATGGGCGGCCCAGAACGATCCGCGCATCACGCGCGTGGGCAACTTCATCCGCAAATGCCGCATCGATGAATTGCCGCAGATCCTCAACGTGTTCAAGGGCGAGATGAGTTTCGTCGGTCCGCGTCCGGAGCGGCCCTACTTCGTCGAACAGTTGAGCGAGCAGGTTCCCTACTACAACGTACGCCACAGCATCAAGCCCGGCATCACCGGCTGGGCCCAGGTACGCTACGGTTACGGCGCATCTGTCGATGACGCGGTGCAAAAGCTCCAGTATGATCTGTATTATGTGAAAAACAACAGCCTGTTCCTCGACCTGCTGATCCTGATCGACACCCTCAAGGTGGTCATGGGCAGTCACGGGCGTTGACCGCGGCCTGCACCTTGGGCCCCCCCTTGGGTCCCCCCTTGGGGCGGGCCCTGGCGCCGGCCTCGCCCGGCGCCTTGCTCCCCACACCGTGATCCACACCGGAAAGACAAGCGCATCGGAATGCTGAGCAACATCGCCACCATGAGCTATTCAATCGCCGCGCTCGCGTTTGCGCTGCTCGGCGTCGTCCTGCTGACGCGCTGGCGCAGCCGCCAGCATGCGTCCGTGCTGGCGTGCGCCTGCGCGCTGACCATGCTGTGGGGCGGCGCACTGGCGGCCCAGGCCTGGGGCGTGCTGGCCCACATCTGGGCCGGCGAACTACTGGAAGTGGCGCGCAACGGCGCCTGGACCGTGGTGCTGCTGTCGCTGCTGGGCCACTTCGAAGGCACCAGCTGGCGCCAGCTGCGTCGCACCCCGGCCCTGCCGGCCATCGCCCTGCTCTACCTGATGGTGCTGGGCGACAAGATCCTGTCCGAATTCATGCCGGCCGTGCTCGGCCACCAAAGCGGCATCGTGGGCGTGATGGCACGCATCGGCATGGCCGTGCTCGGCATGCTGCTGGTCGAACAGTTGTACCGCAACAAGCCGGTGCAGGAACGCTGGGCCATCAAATTCGCTTGCCTCGGCATCGGCGGCATCTTCGTCTTCGATTTCTATCTGTACAGCAACGCCTTGCTGATGCGTCAGATCAATCCCGAAATCTGGTCCGCGCGCGGCGTGGTCGACGCCCTGACCGCGCCCCTGATCGCGGTGTCGGTGGCGCGCAGCGCATCGTGGTCGTCGCACATCGCGGTTTCGCGCCGCCTGCTGTTCCATTCGGCCGCCCTGTTCGGCTCGGCCGCTTACCTGCTGGCCATGGGCGCGGCCGGCTATTATCTGCGCTACTTCGGCGGCCAGTGGGGCTCGCTGATGCAGATGGCCTTCCTGTTCGGCGCCTTGGTGCTGCTGGCCGGCATTTTGTTCTCGGGCACTTTCCGCTCTTGGCTGAAAGTATTCATCAGCAAGCATTTCTACAGCTACAACTACGACTACCGCGAAGAATGGCTGCGCTTTACGCGCACCCTGTCCGAAGCCGGTCCCAACCTGGGCGAGCGTACCTTGCAAGCGGTGGGCGAGCTGGTCGAAAGTTCCGGCGGCATGCTGTGGATCCGGCGCGAAGCGGGCCTGTGCGAACCGGTGGCCAACTGGCACATGCCGGAACTGGCCCCATCCGAGCCGGACGATTCAGCCTTCTGCCGCTTCCTGGAATCGCGCCAGTGGGTGGTCGACCTGCAGGAGTTCACGGCGGACCCGGATAAATACGAAGGCCTGATGCTGCCCGATTGGCTGGGTAAATTTCCGCGCGGGCGGCTGGTGGTGCCGCTGATGCTGCAAGGGCGCCTGTTCGGCTTCATGCTGCTGTTGCAGCCGCGCAGCGCGATCACCCTGAACTGGGAAGTGATCGACCTGCTCAAGATTGCCGGCAGCCAGGCCGCCAGCTATCTGGCCCAGCACGAAGCGGCCAGCGCCCTGATGCTGGCGCGCCAGTTCGAATCGTTCAACCGCATGTCGACCTTCGTGGTGCACGACTTGAAAAACCTGGTGTCGCAACTGGGCCTCTTGATTCCGAATGCCGAAAAGCACAAGGACAACCCCGAATTCCAGCGCGACATGCTCGAAACGGTGACCCTGTCGGTGCAAAAGATGCGCCTGATGCTGCAAAAGCTCAGCCGCAGCGCCTCGCAGGAGCGCCCGGCCCCCCTGTCGATCGAAAAACTGCTGGCCCAGGCGGTGGCCAACAAGGCCGCCTTCGAGCCGCGCCCCTTGCTCACGATTGCCGAACCGCGCCTGCGCGTGGTGGCCGACTGGGAACGCCTGGAACGGGTGGTGGGCCACCTGATCCAGAACGCCATCGAAGCCACGCCCAAGGAGGGCCAGGTGGCAATCACGCTCAGCCGTGCGGGCGATTCGGTTATCATCGAGATCCGCGACACCGGCGAAGGCATGAGCGAAGAATTCATCCGCGAGCGCCTGTACAAGCCGTTCGAATCGACCAAATCGGCCGGCATGGGGATTGGCGCTTTTGAGAGCCGCGAATACATTCACGAGCTCGGCGGCAACCTGGCGGTCAGCAGCACGCCGCCGCAAGGCACCACGTTCAGAATCACCCTGCCGCTTTGCCAGCAGGACACTCAAACTGTCGATAAAGCCGCATGACGGCTAGAGGATCGCTGTGACCCAAAACAAAATGAAGATGCTCATCATCGAAGACGACCCCGGCCTGCAAAAGCAGTTGCGCTGGTGCTTCGACGCCTACGAGGTGGTGGTGGCGGGCGACCGCGACGCCGCGCTGGCGCAAGTGCGCCGTCACGAACCGGCGGTGGTGACCATGGACCTGGGCTTGCCGCCCGATCCGGACGGCGCCACCGAAGGGCTGGCCACCCTGCGCCAGATCCTGGCGCTGGCGCCGGACACCAAAGTCATCGTCCTAACCGGGAACCAGAATCACGCGCACGCGGTCGAAGCAATTGGCTTGGGAGCGTACGACTTCCACCAGAAGCCGTTCGACCCCGAAATGCTGGGGCTGGTGGTGCAGCGCGCCTTCTACCTGCACGCCTTGCAGCAGGAAAACCGTCGCATGCGCCAGTCGCAGGTCGATTCGCCGCTGAGCGGCGTGATCAGCCGCGACGCCGGCATGCAGCGCGTGTGCCGCAATATCGAAAAAGTGGCGCCGACGTCGGCGTCGGTGATGGTGCTGGGCGAAAGCGGGACTGGCAAGGAAGTGCTGGCGCGCGCGCTGCACCAGTTGAGTCCGCGCGCCAACCAGCGCTTCATGGCGATCAACTGCGCGGCGATTCCCGAGAATTTGCTCGAAAGCGAATTGTTCGGCTACGAAAAAGGCGCGTTCACGGGCGCGGCCAAGCAGACCAAGGGCAAGGTTGAACTGGCGCATGGCGGCACCTTCTTCCTCGATGAAGTGGGCGACTTGCCGATGTCGCTGCAAGCCAAATTGCTGCGCTTTTTGCAGGAACGCGTGATCGAGCGCGTGGGCGGACATGAAGAGATTGCGGTCGATGTGCGCATTGTCTGCGCGACGCACCAGAACCTGAAGGCGCTGTCGGCCAGCGGGCGCTTCCGCGAGGATTTGTATTATCGCCTGTCGGAAATCGTGGTCACCATTCCACCGCTGCGCGACCGGGTGGGCGACGCCGCCTTGCTGGCGCACCATTTCAAGAACAAGTTCTGCGCGCAGGAATCGCGGCCGACCTTGCATTTCAGCCAGGAAGCGATTGGCGTGATCGAAAGCTATCCGTGGCCGGGCAATGTGCGCGAGATGGAAAACTGCATCAAGCGCGCGATCATCATGGCGGACGGGCCGCAGATCACGGCCGAGGATCTGGGATTGTCGGCGTCGGCGGAACCGGAACAGCCGATCAACCTGCGCCAGGTGCGCGACGAAGCCGAGTATGCGGCCATTGTCAAGGCGCTGGCGCGGGTGGACGGGAACATTGTGCGCGCGGCGGAGTTGCTGGGGATCAGCCGGCCGACCTTGTACGACCTGATGGGCCGGCACGCGATCAAGTCGGCGGCGGCTGGCGGCGCTTAAGGTCGGCTCATGGGGCTCAGGAGGCGCTGGCTGCTGACGCGGCGCCAGCCAGTTTGGCCTTGCGACCTTTTTGCCGCGACAGGGCGGTAGCGCCTTGCAACAGCCAGTACAGCGCAAGGGCCAGGGCGACCCAGGCGAACGCATTGCCCGGGCTCCCGGCCAGCATGGCGGCGGAACCCAGTCCAAAGAACAGGCCGGCGCCAAGGTCCACCAGCGGGTGGGTCAGGAACAGGCTGAGCAGTTCGGAAATGGCTTTCGCTGCCAGCAGGCAGAGGAATATGGTAGACAGGGTCATTGGCGGAATTGTCGAATGATGACGATGATTCTGAAGGGTGACTGCGCAATTCTGGTTCACAGCGCCCAGGTAGCGTTGCCTGCCATTGATTGTCTCAGAAAAGCGTCGCCCTGGTGGCGCTTACCCCGTCCGCAGCGCTGCCGGCCTCCCCCCGTCAAAGGGCCAGGCGATGAACTGGCCAGACATGGCGACGGATTTGACAAGCCCCTTGGGCTCGTCCCACCCTTATTCCTGACCGTACGATGGACGAAGCGCCGCGACGGCTTTTTGAATGGCTGCCCGCACAGCTGGCCTGTCGATCATCTCGCCACAGTGCAGTACAGGCAACACCTTGCCCTTTTGCGGCTCTGACTCGTCACGCATCACAGCCACCCCACTCGCTGCGTTTTCCCGTTTGACCTGCTCTGCGATCTCCGCCATGGCATCAAGATCGCCTTTCATCCGCTGCACAATCACGGACGCCCAGGCATCGCCTTGATCCTTGGTAAAAGCATCCGCTTGATAAGTCATGCAGCTCGCTATTGCATAGCCTTCGACGTCGCGCTGTACTGCAGGCCGTGGCGCGCCCGCCGTATTCACGCTGGAGGCGCAGCCGGCAAGCGCCAGCCCCCATCCGATGCAGACCATGCGCATCATGCAAGTTCCCAAAATTCGCCCTTTGACGTTTTAACGTCAGGATTAGCCGGGTTGACATAGCTTGAATAATTATCGTGGCCTGGCTCACGATAGTTCGATCCATTCCACAGAGCGATATGTCCGGTAGCACCGGTCCAATTGACGCTGAAGGCGATAATACCTTTGCGGTTATTGAACTCGTCGTCATAGGGACTCATGTTATCCACGCTTGGTTTGCCCAGGACTTTGAGCAGGTAATTTCTGAAGTCGGCCACGCCGTAGATAATTCGCGAACCGTCGCTTGTACCCAGCGTGCGCGCGTTGACTGCATTCGCCATTGCTGTGCTGATAGGAGCACCGCCTTCGCACCGACAGCGCTGCCGCTCGAACCAATATAGACATCGTGCAGGGCATTGTCAACTTGCCATTGTAGAAATTCAGATAAAATTCTGCCCGTGCATTTCTCCGCTATAACAGATAAGAAAGAAACCCGCACAGGAGAGAAATTGACCTTGCGAATGGAGAAACTTGCAGGCGTGCGATACGGTTTGCCCTCGTTGTTGATCAGCTCTGGGTCACCGCCGGATCCGCGTAGATCCGGATGTGATGTTGCGCCAGCGACGAGCCCAGTCGCAACGCTTCCTGGATCATGGCCCAGCCCTGCGCCGGATTTTTATCGGTGCCCGACCCTTCGTACACGGCAGCGCCCAGATAGAACATGGCATCGGGATGATGCTGCTCGGCCGCTTTCTGGAACCAGCGCAGCGCTGTCAGAAAATCGTGTTGCACGCCTTCGCCATTCATATATCCGGTATCGGCGGACGCCTGCATGATTTTGAAAGCGACCTCCGGGTTCTTGACGACACCCCAGCCGTTCAGATAATACAGCGACAGGATGTACAGGCCTTCGGGATGGTTTTGCGCAGCAGCGCGTTCCAGCCAGCAGAATCCCTCGACCGGATCGTTGAATTGGCGGTGCAATTTTCTTGCATACTCGACCTGCGCATCGGCATCGCCATTTTCCGCCGCCCGTTTCAGGCCTGCGAGAGCCGGCGTGCGCGGCGCCATCTGGCGTTCCTCGGCGATCGTCTTCCGATTTTGTCCGTCCGCCTGCGGCACCTCGGCCGACGCCGCACCGCAGGCCAGCAGCACGGCCGCGCACAGCAGCACGCGCACTTTCAAGAAGCCGCCCGTGCGCTGTCGTGCTTGTTCATTTTTTCGCATGTTGCATCTTCTTCAAGTAGGCGTCAGCGGGGCTTGGGGTAGTTCTTGCTATTATCGCTGGCAACCTTCGACCCTAACCTGAGCGCTTCCTGGATCATTGCCCAGCCCTGCGCCGGGTTTTTATCGGTACCCGAACCTTCATACATGGCGGCGCCAATATAGAACATCGCGTCGGGATGATTTTGCTGTGCCGCTTTATCAAACCATCTCAGCGCTTCCAAAAAGTCGCGCTTCACCCCTTCGCCATTCAGATTGAGCAAACCCATTTCATACTGGGCCACCGGCAGGCCGGCGGCGGCCGCCTTCGAAATCCATTCCGCCGCCTTGTTCAAGTCCTTCTTGGTGCCGGTGCCTTTTATGTAGAACAAGCCCAGGTCCAGTTCCGCCCAGTGATAGCCCTTCTCGGCAGAGGACTGCATCAGCTTGAAAGCCAGTCCCGGACTTTTGAGGCCGCTCCAGCCGTTGGTGTAGTACAGCGACAGCCCATACAAGCCTTCCGGGTGGTTTTGCGCGGCAGCGCGTTCCATCCAGCGAAATCCCTCGATCGGATCGTCAAATTGCTGATGCAGATATTTCGCATATGCGACCTGCGCCGCGGCGTCGCCATCCTCGGCCGCCCGTTTCAACGGGGCCAGTTCAGCCGTGCGCGCAGGGATCTTGCGTTCCTCGGCTATCGTCTTCCGGTTTTGCGCTTCCGCCCTCTGCACCTCGGCCGACGCCGAACCGCAGGCCAGCAACACTGCCGCGCACAGCAGCAGGCGCGCTTTCAACGCGCCGCGCGCAGGGAGCTCGAACGGTTCGTTGCTAATCCGCTGTCGGGTCTTTTCATTTTTTTGCATGGTGACGCTCCTTCAAAACCATCATCGGGATATGTTCGGACGGCTATCTTGCAGACCGTTGGCCCATTATAGGAAGGAGAATGGAGGGAGTGTAAATATTTACGCCTTCGGGTGGCGTCCGGCGCCACCCTTCATCCGGATCAGGCAAAAAGCCGGGGGATCGGCCTTTCGCCCTCTGGCCCCGGTCAGGGCGCGGCGGCGGCCTCCGGATAGTTCTGGAGGTTGTTTCGCGCGACCGTCGAGCCCATGCGCAAGGCCTCTTGAATAATCTCCCAGCCATGCGCCGGGTTTTTATCCGTCCCCAAACCTTCGTACACGGCGGCGCCGATATAGAACAGTCCATCGGGATGATGCTGATCCGCCGCTTTCTTGAACCACCCCAGCGCTGTCAGGAAATCGCGTTCCACCCCTTCGCCATTCAAATGCAGCAAACCCATTTCATACTCGGCTACCGGCAGGCCGGCCGCCGCCGCTTTCGCAATCCATTGCGCCGCCATCGGCAAATCAGGCGCGGTGCCGGTGCCCTTGATGTACATTAAGCCCAGGTCCAGTTGCGCCGCCGGGAAGCCGGTCTCGGCCGACGCCTCCATCAGCTTGAACCCGACGCCGGGGCTTTGCACCCCATTCCAGCCGTTAAGATAGAACAAGGAGAGGATATACAAGCCTTCCGGATGCTGTTGCGCGGCGGCGCGCTCCAGCCAGCGGAATGCCTCGGCCGGATCGTCGAATTGCTGATGCAGGTATTTCGCGTAGTCGACCTGCGCCCCGGCGTCGCCATCTTCGGCCGCGCGTTTCAACGGGGCCAGCTCGGGACTGCGCGCCGGGATCTTGCGTTCTTCTGACATTAACATCTGGTCTTTCCTTTGGTTTTCCGAATTTCGATCATAAGCGAACCTTGCCATCTTGCAGAAAGCCCAATGGCTTGACTGCCAGTGTCATGCCGGCGCGACGGTTTGCGCAATCAGGAATCAGGGATCGATCCGGCCCGCCGCCCTTGTTGCGCCAGGCGTCCCGCTAAAGTCCGGCCCGGCGAACATCCACGGGATCATCCATCCGGCGCACGCCAGCAGCACTTGGGTAATATCGCCGAAACGCCCCGGCAAGCCTTGCTGCGACCATTCCAGCCAGAACACCGCCGCCGCAATGGCCACCGTGCCGATCACCACCACCGGCTGGCGGCGCCCGATCGGCGTGCTCAATCGCGCAAAATACGCGATCGCGAAAAACGGCCAGAAAATCTCCAGGATATTCTGCAAGCCCGACAAGGAGCGCATCTGCCCCACCAGCGGAATCCAGTTAAAGCCGTACACCATGCCGTCCGGCCCCGGCGCCAGTTCGCTGATGACGAAAGCGGCGCCGATCAGCGCAATGCCCATCCACGCACCCTGGCGCAGGCGGCCGGCGACCAGCAAGAACATCCACGCCGCAAAGGCCCCGGCCACCGCTTCGAGCGACAGTTGGCGTCCCTCGATGATGATCTTGAGCACGAGCACGCAAGCAACCAGCGAACCGAACAACAGCAAGGCCGGCTTGTCCTCGCGCGTGACGGTGCGCGCCAGCAAGCCGAGCCCGGCGAGGTAGCAGGCGTAGGTCAGCAGTTGGGCGACCTGCATGGTCTCCGGTGCGCGCAGCGAGCGGTAGAGCAGCGCCAGCCCGTGCCGCACCTGTCCCATGTCGAAGGTCGGCACCAGCGGGCTCGTTTGCGACAAGGCCCACAGCGCCAGCGTCGCCAGCCCCAGGTTGGGCAGGGTGCCGCTGCGCAGCCAGTGCGCGCGCACGGCCACCAGGCGCGGCCCGGCCAGGGTGTGGCCGTGCAGCAGGGACGCGAGCAGGCCGCCGGCCACGCTGCCGAAAATATTCAATGCCAGGTCGATGCGCGAGGCGTCGCGGCTGGGCAGGAATTGCTGGATCGCTTCCATCGACAGGCTCAGCACGCCGCCGGCCACGGCCGCCGTCACCAGCGCCACGTGAAAGCGGGTGCCGCGCATCAGCCAGGCGACCATGAACAGGCCGAACGGCATGTAGGCGAGCACGTTCTGGACCAGGTCGGCCTTTTCCACGCGCGCGGGGCTGGCGAACAGGAAGCCGAACAGGGGAGCGATCGGCTCGCTCCAGCCGCTGAACGGATACAGGCTGCCGTAGACGATCAGGACCAGGAAGACAAGGACCAGGCGGCGCATCGGTGCGCCTCAGTCCGTGCCGGGAAGGCGGCGCCAGCCCGGTGGCGGCGTGCCCGTCATTGCGCCGGCTCGTCCCATTTGCCGGCCTCGACCAGCTTGTTCTTGAGCCCAGGCAAAGGAAAGCCCAGCGCGTAGGCTTTTTTCGCGTGCAATCTGGACTTGGCGTACTCTTTTTTCTTCAAGTAAGCGAGCCCGGCGTTGTAATTGATGGTCGGGTCTTCCGGCGCCATCTCGACGGCGGTGGCGAACATGCCGACCGCGTCGTCGGTCTTGCCGAGCGCGAGCAGATAGGTGCCGTAGGTGGCGCGCACGGCGGCGTCATCGGGCGCAAAGCGGATGGCGCGGTTGAAATAGCATTCCACCGGCCACTTGGTCGCCGGCACTTTGACTTGCTTGTCGCGCAAGGCGACCATGGCCAGCGTGGCCAGCGCGCGCGGGTGGTTGGGAATGGCGCGCAAGGTGTAGTCGAGGTCGCCGCCGAGATAGCTGGTGTTGCCCTTGATGCCGGCTTCCACCTCGGGCGTGAAGTGGGCGTTCTCGACGATTTCCAGGTTGACCTCGCCGCGCTTGCGGTAATCGAGCGGACCGAAGTGATTCTTCAGTTCGCCGCAATAATTGAGCGCGTGAGCGCCGGTCGAGGTCAGCAGCACAGTGCCGGCTAACAGGTAAGGCAATAGTTTCATCGATATCCTTTGGGGGGCGTGAAGGTGGCGGCGCGCAGGCTTAGAGCCTGTCTCAGTAGATCGGGGGAAGCTGATGGCGACATGCGCGTAGGCGACATGCGCGTAGGCGACATGCGCGTAGGCGACATGCGCGTAGGCGACATGCGCGTAGGCGACATGCGCGTAGGCGACATGCGCGTAGGCGATGCATGGCAAGCGAGGGCAAGGCGCGAGGAGGCCGCATGGCTAGCCATGCAACGACGAGGGTATTCCGAAGGAATACCGAGGCGGCACTCGCTTGCCAGGCGCGCCAGCAGCGACTCCGATCTACTGGGATAGGCTCTTACCACGAGCGCAGCCAGTCGCCGGTCCAGTGCAGCACCTGGTCTTTCCACACGCGGCGCGAAAATGTGTGGTCCGCTTCAACTAATGTCTGGCGCGACACTTGCGGCGCGGCCAGCACGGCTTGCCACTGGTCCGATCCGGCGGCGGTGTCGAGAAATTCCTGGGCCGTCAGGTCGGCGCCGCTGATGATCAACAGCACCTTGCCGCGAAAGCGCGCCAGGCCGGCCCGCATGCGCTCGGGCAGCGCGGCCGGCGCGGCGCCGGCCTTGTCCTTCCCCGTGCCCTTGCCGGCAGCGGCGCCGGCAATGCGCAGGAACGAGGCGGCCGCCGCACCCACATTCAATTGACCGCGCAGGATCTTTTTCCACAGTTCCGGGTCAAACAAGCGTGCGCGGTAATAGTGCTTGATGGTGGCCTTGGCGTGGCCGCCGCTGGTGCGCACCCACGGGTTGAGCAGCACCAGCCCGCTCACGCGGGCATCGTCGGCGGCATAGAAAATCGCGGCCGAGGCGCCGTCGCACAAGCCCCAGATGACCACCTCTTCCACGCCGGGCAGGGCCGTGAACAAAGTGTCGACGGCGGCGCGCAAGTCCTCGCCGACGACCTCGAAGTCGCGCATGGCGCCGTGGCTGTCGCCCATGCCACGATAGTCGAAGCGCAGCGCGGCGATGCCTTGCGCCGCCAGTCCGCGTGCGAGCGTGGTGAACTGGCGGTGGCTGCCGACCCGGTACTGCGGGCCGCCGACCACGATCAGCACGGCCCGTTTGGCCGGCTGCGCGGGCACGCTGAGAATGCCGAACAGGGCCTCGCCGCCGCAACTAAAGCGAAGCACGTCCTCACGGCAGGCGGGCGCACCCGGGATCACCGGCGCGGGCGGCGCAGTGTGCGTGCCGTGCGTTGCGGCCTGTCCGGGCTGCCCTGCTGGCGGCGCGGCGTCGAACAGGGCCGAGGTGGCGGCCAGCAGTTCGGGCGACTCGGCGATTTCCTGGGTCGACCAGAATGGCGTGCAGGTCACTTGTTGCAGGTGCAGGTCGACGCCGGCCTCGCGCCAGGCGTCCGCCAGGCGCGTGACGGCGGGCGTGAGCGGGCGCTCGGCCGAGGCCGAAGTTTCCAGCCAGTGCACCGGGCAGCCGAGCGGCGCCAGCTTGCCCGCGTCACGGCTGTCGATGGCGGCGGCCAGGGCCGGGGCGATTTCGTAGCCGGCCACTTCCAGCATCTCGCCGCCGAGCAGGGTGGCGCGCAAGGCGGCCGTGCCGCCGCTTTTGGCGGCCGCTTTGCCATCGCCGCCCTCGGCCAGCATGGCGTTGGCGGTGAGCAAGCGCAGGAATTGGGTCAGGAAGGTGGCGCCGTTTTGTACCGGCTGCCACAACACCAGGCGGGCGATGGGATGACGGACGTCGTGCGCGTAGTCCAGCGCCAGCAAGGCGCCCAGGCGCAGGCCCCACAGGGTCAGCGGCGCGTCCAGGCGCGCCGACAGCCAGGCGCAGCCGGCGGCCAGGTCACCTTTCCAGGTGTCCCAGCGGGCCTCGGCAAATTCGCCGCCGCTGTCGCCGCAGCCGGCCAGGTCGAGCTGGAGCACGCCATAGCCCTGCGCCGCCAGCGCGCGCGCCTGCA
The DNA here is from genome assembly GCF_011682155.1 of Massilia sp. CCM 8734. NCBI lineage: Bacteria > Pseudomonadati > Pseudomonadota > Betaproteobacteria > Burkholderiales > Oxalobacteraceae > Massilia > Massilia sp. CCM 8734. The sequence goes on along the minus strand of NZ_WHJI01000015.1, from coordinate 122,966 downwards.
CGGCGGCCATGCGGCGCGCCTTGTTCATTTCGTCGCCGAAAGGATGGATGTACAGGACCGCGCCACGGCAGCGTGCGCCGGCGGGCGGGTGGAACAGGCAGAAACGTTGTCCCAAGCCCGTCTGGAGAAAGAAGGGCTCGGCCCCCGGCGGCTTGGGATGGGCAGTCATCAGGCCAGTTTTTGCTTGACGAAAGCGTTCAGGCTGCCCAGCGTCTCGAAGGTGCTGGCGCTGATTTCGTCGTCGTCGATGGTGATGCCGAAGTGTTCTTCGAGCGCGGCCATCAGGTTCACCACCGCCATCGAGTCGAGCTCGGGGATGCTGCCCAGCAGGGCCGATTGTTCGTTCAGTTCCTTGCCGGCGTCGCCCAGGCTGAGCACGTCGGTGAGGATGGTTTTGATGTCTTCGAGATACATGGAAATCCTAGATAGATGAATGTAGATGCACCGTCGTTCCCGCGCCAAGGCGGCCCTCGGCGGGAATCCAATGTCGTAGATCAGCCTGTGTCTGCGGCACCAACTTGGGTTCCCGCCGAGGGCCGCCTTGGCGCGGGAACGACGGCTTGAAGCGTGCAGGTAATGCAGTTCCAGTACGGCTGTTTAGCGCCGTATTCATAGGGTGACATGGTACACGGCGTCCCGACCAACAGTCCAGACCGCCACTCCACGTGCGCGCCTTACACCGTGTCGCCATTACGCCGCAAATTCTGCATCATGCGCAGCATGTAACGGAACTGGCTGCGGTCCCACGGCGTGAATCGCGGCAATTGAAACAGGTCGCCTCCCGGCCGCGCCGCACCCCACGAGGTCGACACCGCCGCCTCGAACCCCAGTTCCCTGACGATCGCCACATGCTCGGCCAGGTAATCCTGTCCCGGCTTGCCGTTCGGGTAAGCGAACAAGGTCACCGGCGCGCCGATGATCGCTTCCAGCGCGGCCTTGCCGTCGGCAATTTCCTGGCGCGCAGCGGCCGCCTCCATGCGCGCCACGATCGGATGGTTCACCGTATGCGCGCCGATGCCCATCCCGGCCCGGTGCAGCTGGCGCACCTGGCCGGAGGTCATCATCAGGTCGGTCGGCAACTGAACCGGCACCAGCGCGCACAGCGCCGCCACCTGGCGCAGGCGCTCGTCCAGCGGCAAATACTTGAGCGCACCGAGCAATGTCGCAATCGCCGCCTGCCGTTTGGCCACCGTATCGAGCTCGAACGCGTCCTGCCCGGCCGGGCGCAGGTCGATCCGGTCCGGCGCCCGGCGGATCAGCTCGATCACCGTGTCGTTCCACATGCGCCCACCGTCCAGAAATCCGCTGGCGATGAAAAACGTCGCATGCACCCCGTGCCGCTGCAAGATCGGCAGCGCGATGGTGGCGTTATCGGCATACCCGTCGTCAAACGTGATGCAGGCCGCGCGCGGCGGCAGCTTGCCCGCCTGTAAGGCGCGCACGGCGTCGGCCAGCGGCATGATGTTGAAGCACTGTTTCAGCTGGGTCAGCTGGGCGTCGAAACGGCGCGCATCGACCTCGTCCGGAAAAATCGCATCCTGGCGCGCCAGCACGCGGTGGAAAATCAGGATCGACAGGCGCTGGCGCGCACTGCCCAAAAATCCCAGATGACGCATGGCGCGACTGGCCATGCCGGCCCAGGCCGGTCCTGCCGGCGCGGAATCGATGCGATCGGTGCGCTGTAGCGACATGGCGTGCTCTTTCGTGGTGAAACGGGTCATGGGGTAGCCGCGCCGTGCGCATGGGCGTCGAGCTGGGCGGCGCGGGCGGCGTCGCGCGCGGCCGCTTTGGCGGCGGCGGCCTCGGCCTCCAGGGTTTTCTCGACAATGTAGCCGGTGCTCACCACCGCCGCCATCAGGTAATAGGGCACGTCGTAATACAGCAGGCTGAGGAAAGCGCCGCCCACGCCGAAGCCGAGCAGGCTGACCTGGATCATGCGGGCAAGGTCAGCCGCCCATTTCAGGTCCTCCCTTTTCGCCGTCGTGCGCACGATCCAGGCCGCCTTGCGCCAGGTGAGGAAAGCCAACAACAAATAGATGCCGAGCCCGATAAAGCCATGCTCGCCCAGCGCCTGGAAATAGATACTGTGGGCCGCGTGGACATCATCCGGCACCGGCGCGTACAACTCGAACGCGGTGCGGTTATAGATCTCGAAGCCGCCGCCGAGCGGGCGGTCCAACGCCATGTGGTAAGCCATGTACCAGGCATTGATGCGCCCCATGGCCGAGCTATCTTCCTTGTAGGTATTGATGGTCTCCATGCGCGAAGACCATTTGTCGGGCATGAAGGTGATGGCAATGGGCACCATCAGCACCATCAAGCCGCCCAGCAGCACCTTCTTGGGGCTTTTCAGCCACAGGAAGAACAGCATCGCCCCGATCCCCACCAGCGCCCCGCGCGAATAAGAACCGAGCGCGGCGAAGGCGCACAGGATGATCGACGCAACCATGGCCCGGCGCGCCCACTTGTTTTTCAGGATGGTGTACAGGAAGCACATCACGGGAATGATGGTGATGAAGGCCAGCGCGACTTCGTTATTGCCCTCGATATAGCTGCCCTGCGGTCCCCACACAATGCTGCTGCCGCCGGTGGCCACGGTAAAGATGCCGCCCTTGACCCCGTAATAGGCGAGCGAGCCGACCAGGGTCCAGATCAGCAGCTCCACCTGGCGGCGCGTCTTGATCAGCATGATGGTGGCAAACGTCATCAGGAAGATCTTCGAGACGCGGTTGAGCATCACCACCGATTCGTCCGGCCACATCGAGAAGATGGTGGTGATCCCCATCCACAGGCAGAACACCATGAGCGTGAGCACAATGGGCGTCATGGGCAGCTTTTTGGGGTCGCGCGTGACCAGCAGGCCGATCAGGGTCACGCCGGCGATGATGGCGGCGAACGGAAACGAATAGGCAAAGCCCCAGCTGAGCCGGTGCGGATTCATCACGCTGATCCATACCCACATCAGCACGCCAATATACGGGCGCTTGAGGATGAACGGCAGCGAACCGAACACAAGCAGCGTAATGACTAAGTCTCTCATGAACGATCTGGCGCGGTCCGGTTAGGCTAAGCGAGCCTTAGCAGCCAGCCGGAACTGGGATCGTCGGCTGCAAAAATACCTGGGGCGTCCATATTTCGCCGCTTTCTCGGCCAATAGCTCACTATTGGCACTGCGAAATCGTCAAAATCTGTCCTCGCCCAGCTATTTTTTCGCTTCGACTCCCCAATCCCGACTGGCTGCTGCCGGACTCGCTTAAGTAATATGTAATTGATATTGTTAGTGTTCAAGTGGTAAGATTGTACTTGAACTTCTTCCAAATTTCGCTTGCACGGAGAAATTGATCTCCGCACAATTTGGCTAAGTACCCGCGCAGGAATAAGTGTGAGATTTTGGCGAACATAGCCGGATGCGATGCAAGGCGCCCGACACGACGCAGTGCGAGCACTGCTAGTGGAGGGCAACGCCGCAGCGCGCCGGCTATGGAAGACAAAAATCACAGTTATTTATGGGCGGGTACTTAACGTCACGCATGGCACAATCCACGGCGCAAGTCGCCCCTTATCGTCCCGAACAGCAACGCTTTGGCTTCCAGCCGTACGCAAGGTTTCAATGAGTGACTTGATCCACGACTTCATCTTCCGCTCTGCCGGCCGCTCCCCACAAGCGGAGGCGCTCGTTTATGGCAGCCGCCGTCTGGATTACGCAACACTTGCGGATTCCGTACGGCAAGTCTCGACAAGCGTGCTCGGCTTGGGCCTCGGCCGTGGCGAGCGGCTGGCGGTGTATCTTGAGAAAAACATCGAGAATGTGGCCGCCATGTTCGGCGCCGCCGCCGCCGGCGGCGTGTTCGTTCCCGTCAATCCCTTGCTCAAGCCGGAACAGGTGGCCTATATCCTGGCCGACTGCAATGTGCGCATCCTGGTGACCTCGGCCGACCGCCTGAAATTGCTGGCCGGCGCCCTGGACGCCTGTCCCGACCTGCACACCGTCATCGTCACCGGCAACATCGACAACGCGCCCGCTTTGACCCGCATCAAGGTGCTGGCCTGGGACGCCGCCCTGGAAGGCGCAGCCGAACCGGCCACCCCGGCGCGCAATATCGACACCGACATGGCGGCGATCTTGTACACCTCGGGCAGCACCGGCAAGCCAAAAGGCGTGGTGCTGTCGCACCGCAACATGGTGGCCGGCGCCAACAGCGTGGCCGGCTACCTGGACAATACCCCGGCTGACCGCATCCTGGCCGTGTTGCCGCTGAGCTTCGACTATGGCCTGAGCCAGCTGACCACGGCCTTCAGCGTCGGCGCCACCGCCGTGCTGATCAACCACCTGCTGGCGCGCGACATTCTCAAGGCCGTGCAAGCGGAACGCATCACCGGCCTGGCCGCGGTGCCGCCGCTGTGGATCCAGATCGCCCCCCTGCCCTGGCCGGCCGACTGCACCCTGCGCTACCTGACCAATTCGGGCGGCGCCATGCAGCGCCCCACCCTCGACGCGCTGCGCCGCGCACTGCCGAACGCGCAACCGTTTTTGATGTATGGCCTGACCGAAGCCTTCCGCAGCACCTACCTGCCGCCGGCCGAACTCGATCGCCGTCCCGATTCGATGGGCAAGGCCATCCCGAATGCCGAAGTGATGGTGTTGCGCCCCGACGGGACCGAATGCGATCCGGGCGAAGCCGGGGAACTGGTGCACCGTGGCGCGCTGGTCTCGCTCGGCTACTGGAACGACCGCGCCAAGACCGCCGAGCGCTTCAAGCCGGTGGTGAGCGTGCATCACGGCCTGACCCTGACCGAAATGGCGGTATGGTCGGGCGACACGGTGCGCAAGGATGAAGACGGCTTTTTATACTTCATCAGCCGCAACGATGAAATGATCAAGACCTCCGGCTACCGGGTCAGCCCTTCCGAAGTCGAAGAAGTGGTCTACGCGCGCGAGGGCGTGGCCGAAGCGGCCGCCATCGGCCTGGCCCACCCGACCCTGGGCCAGGCCATCGTCGTCATCGCCCACCCGAAAGAAGGCAGCGGCCTCACTGCGGAAAGCCTGCTGGCCGCCTGCAAACCGCACCTGCCGGCCTACATGCTGCCGGCGCGCGTGATCATCGCGCCCGAGAGCCTGCCGCGCAACCCGAACGGCAAAATCGACCGCAAACTCTTGAGCGTACAAATGGAACAGCTGTTTATGCAAGCATCGGCCGAAGCAAACCCGAAGGCCGCACAATGAGCGCCCCCCGCCCGCAACACGCGTCGCTGGCGCAATTCGAGGTCGAGGGCGATTGCCTGCAGATCGGCGGCATGCCGCTCACGCGCCTGGCCGAACGGGTCGGGCGCACGCCCTTCTACGCCTACGACCGCGCCAAGCTGAGCGAGCGGGTCGCACTGCTGCGCCGCCACCTGCCGCCCGAGATCCATCTGCACTACGCCATGAAAGCCAATCCGATGCCGGCCGTGGTCCAGCACATGGCCACCCTGGTCGACGGCATCGACATCGCCTCCGGCGGCGAGCAGCGCGTCGCCCTCGACACGCCCATGGCGCCGCACCTGGTCAGCTTCGCCGGCCCGGGCAAGAGCGATACCGACCTCGCTTGCGCGATCGCCGCCGGCGTCACCTTGAACATGGAGTCCGAAGCGGAGATGGAGCGCATCGCCGTCATCGGCCGGCGCCTGGGCCTCGCGCCGCGCGTGGCGGTGCGGGTCAACCCCGACTTCGAACTCAAATCGTCGGGCATGAAAATGGGCGGCGGGCCAAAGCAGTTCGGCGTCGACGCCGAGCGCGTGCCGGCCATGCTGGGACGCATCGGCGAACTGGAACTCGACTTCCAGGGCTTTCATATCTACAGCGGCTCGCAAAACCTGAAAGCGGCGTCGATCCAGGACGCGCACGAAAAAACCTTCGCCCTGGCGATCCGCCTGGCTGCGCACTGGCCCGGTCCCCTGCGCTCGCTCAACATCGGCGGCGGCTTCGGCATTCCCTACTTCCCCGGCGAAGAGCGGCTCGACCTGGCCGCCGTGGGCGAGAACCTCAAGCGCATCCTGCCCGACGTGCGGCGCCAACTGCCCGGCACCGAGATCGTGATCGAACTGGGGCGCTACCTGGTGGCCGAAGCGGGTATTTATGTCAGCCGCGTGATCGAGCGCAAAGAGTCGCGCGGCCAGGTCTACCTGGTCACCGACGGCGGCCTGCACCACCACCTGGCGGCGTCCGGCAACTTCGGCCAGGTGATCCGCAAGAATTACCCGGTCGCCATCGGCAACCGCATGCACGAAGGCGAGCGCGAAACCGTCTCCGTGGTCGGTCCGCTGTGCACCCCGCTCGACCTGCTGGCCGACCAGATGTCGCTCGCCAAAGCCGAGGTGGGCGACCTGGTGGTGGTGTTCCAGTCGGGCGCCTACGGCCTGTCCGCCAGCCCGGTCGCCTTCCTCAGCCATCCCGTGGCGCTGGAAGTGCTGGTCTGATGCCATAATCCGCACTCGATCCGCAATCAACGAATAACATCAACGCAAGCGCGAGGATAGCAATGAGTCAATTTTCCGGGAAGCCGCAGTGAGCGGCTTGTGTGGCTGGATCGGCCACGGCGCCAGTGTCGCTGACAACCAGGCCCTGATCGGCGCCATGGCGGCGCCGCTGGCGGCCTTCGACCAGAACGCCATCGGCACCCTGCAAGCGGCGCGCAGCGCGCTGGCGGTGTCGGCGCGCGCGGCCAGCGCCCACCTGTACCAGGGCGACGGCCTGCTGGTGGCCGTGTGGGGCGCACCGGAACTCGACGATGGCCTCGACGCCCAGGGCCGGCAGGACGCCGGCTTGGCTGACGGGTTGGCTGAAAGAGTGGCACGCCTGTGGCGGCGCGACCCGGACGCCGTCTGCGTCAAACTGAGCGGCGCCTTTGCGCTCGCCATCCTCGACGACGCCAAAGGCGACGCCCTGCTGGCGATCGACCGCATGGGCACGCACCAACTGAGCTACCAAACGGCAGGCGAGGCGCTGGTGTTCGCCACCTCGTCGGACGCGCTGATCCGCCACCCCAAAACGCCGGCGGCGATCGATCCGCAAGGCTTGTACAACTACGTCTACTTCCACATGGTTCCGGCGCCGGGCACCGTGTACCGTGGCCAGCAACGCCTGCTGCCGGGCGAATGCCTGCGCTTCCGGCACGGCAGCGTCGAAAAACGCGCTTACTGGCGCATGGTGTTCGACGAACAGCCGCAGCACGCGTTCGAGGACCTCAAGCAGCAGTTCCGCGACCTGCTGCGCAGCAGCGTGCGCGAGGCGGCCGGCAAGCAGCCGTACGGCGCGTTCCTCAGTGGCGGCACCGACAGCTCCACCATCGCCGGCATCATGCGCGAGCTGAGCGACCAGCCGGTCAACACCTACTCGATCGGCTTCGAAGCCGAAGGCTACGACGAAATGTCGTACGCGCGCCTGGCCTCGAAACACTTCGGCACCAGCCACCACGAATACTACGTCACGCCGGACGACGTGGTGGCCGCCATTCCGCGCATCGGCGCGGTGTTCGACCAGCCCTTCGGCAATGCCTCGGCGGTGCCGGCCTTTTACTGCGCGCGCCTGGCGCGCGCAGACGGCGTCACCCGCATGCTGGGCGGCGACGGCGGCGACGAACTATTCGGCGGCAACGAGCGCTACTCCAAGCAGCACGTGTTCGCCCTGTACGACAAGGTGCCTGGCCTGCTGCGCAAGGCCTTGCTGGAACCGGCCGTCTTCAACTTCCCGGCCGGCGAGCGCCTCAAACTGATTCGCAAGGCGCGCAGCTACATCGAGCAAGCCTCGCTGCCGATGCCGGGGCGCCTGGAAACCTACAACCTGCTGGGCCGCTTCGGCCCCGCGCAAGTGTTTACCGCCGGTTTCCTGGCCGGCGCCGACGTCGGCGCGCCGCTGGCCAGCCTGTCGCACACGTACGCCCAAAACGACGCATCGAGCCTGATCAACCGCATGCTGGCGCTCGACCTGAAAGTCACGCTGGCCGACAACGACCTGCCCAAGGTGATCAAGGCGTGCGAACTGGCGGCGATGGAAGCGGCCTTCCCCTTCCTGTCGGACCCAATGGTGGCCTTCGCGGCGCGCCTGACGGCCAAACAGAAACTCAATGGCACCCAGTTGCGCTACTTCTTCAAGGAAGCGCTGCGCGGCTTCCTGCCCGACGAAATCATCACCAAGCAAAAGCATGGCTTCGGCCTGCCGTTCGGCGTGTGGCTGCAAAAGCACAAGCCGCTCCAGCAGCTCGCGCTCGACAGCCTGGCCGACCTGAAGGCGCGCCAGATCGTGCGTCCCGAGTTTATCGACGCGCTGGTCGGCCAGCACTTGGACGAACACGCCGGCTACCATGGGACCATGGTGTGGGTCCTGATGATGATGGAGCAGTGGTTCAAGCAGCGCTCCGCACCGCAAAGCTGATACCGATGCCCGATTACCAGCGTTTCGACGCCGTTGCATGTGATTTCCCCCGTCCGCGCGCTCCCCTGTTGCCGGTCCTGCGCTGGGCCGACCTCAGTTTCGGCAGCGGCACCGTGGCCCCGGCCCTGATCGACGGCACCGCCGTGCGCCACTTCGCGCGCGGCCGCTACGCCATGCACGCCGCCTGCCAGGCCGGCGGCATCGGTCCCGGCACGGTGCTGCTGGCGCCGTCCTACCATTGCCGCACCATGATCGACCCGGCGCTGGCGCTGGGCGGCACGGTGCTGTTCTATGAAGTCGACAGCGACCTGACGCCGCGCGTGGACAGCATCCGCGCCCTGCTGGCGCCGCGCGACCACGGCATCAAGGCGCTGGTGCTGCCGCACTACTTCGGCTTCGAGCAGCCGCCGGCCCTGATGGCGGCGGTGAGCGCGGTGTGCCGCCACCACGGCATCATGCTGATCGAAGACTGTTCGCATGCCTGGCAGGTGGCGGCCAAGCGCGCCCAGACCGGCCAGGCCAACGCCGACCATGTGCTCATGGCCAGCCCCTACAAATTTTTCGGTTGCGAAGACGGCGGCGTGTTGTGGGCCAACCCGGCGCTGTTTCCGATCACGCCGCCGGCCAAACCCGGCCTGCTGCGCGAAATCAAGGCGTTCAAGACGGCCTGGTCGCGCAACCGCGCCGCGCGCGCGATCGCCGCCGATGCCGAGCCGCGCGACCCCACCCTGCGCGGGCAAGATATCTTCGAGCGCCACGACCAGCCTTCCCCCTCCTACGAGCGTGCAATGGAAAACAAGAACAGCCTGGCGCTGTCGCGCTGGGTCATGCGGCGCACCCGCCTCGCCCCCCTGGTCGAACAGCGCCGCCAGCATTACCGCCAGTGGCTCGAGGCGGTGGCCGGCGCGCGCGGCGGCCAGGCGCTGATGCCCGACCTGCCCGACGACTGCGCGCCCTATATGTTCCCGATCACGATCGCCCGCCCGGACCCGGTGTTTTACCAGTTAAAGCAAGCCGGCATGCCGATTTTCCGCTGGGACGACATGGCGGTGTCGAGCTGCACGGTGGCGCGCAACTACCGCCTGCACCTGCTGCACCTGCCCTGCCACCAGGGACTGTCGGCGCAGCAGATGACGTGGATGACGGCGCTGGTATCGAAAGCGCTGGCATGAGCGGCTGGAGCGGCGTGCCGCTGCAGCGCTCCCTCGGCGAGCACGGCGCGGCCTGGGATGCATTGAACCGGCGCCTGTTCGGCGGCCATCCGCTGCTCGACGCGCGCTTCATCGACGGCTTGCTGGCCCAGTTCGGCGACGGCAGCGAGCAGTTGTGGACCTGCCGGCGCGACGGCCAGGTCGAGGCGATGTGCGTGCTCAAGCGGCGCAATGCGCTGGTGTGGGCCAGTTTCCTGCCGCCGCAGGCGCAGATCGGCGCCACCCTGGTGGCCGACGCCGCGCTGCTCGACTCGCTCTGGGGCAGCCTGCCGCCGCTGGTGATCCAGCTCGACCTGCTCTGCAACGACCCGCAAGTGGGCGCCGTGCTGGCCGGCCCGGCGCCGGGCCAGCAGTTGATGAACCACGCGCGCACCATGCGCATCGCGCTCGATGGCGGCGTTGACGATTACTGGTCGGCGCGCGCTCACCTGCAAAGCAATATCAAGCGCTACCAGAAACGCCTGCTGGAGAAGGGCGTCGCCAAGCGCCACGTGCACATCGTCGAAGCCGACCAGATGGACGCGGCGGTGGAGCGCTACGCTGCGCTCGAAAGCGCCGGCTGGAAGGGCCGCACCGGCACCGCGGTCGGCGCCACCCCGGCCCAGCACCAGTTCTACCGCGACCTGCTGCGGCGCGCCGCCGTCGACGGCCACGCCCTGGTCTGCGAGCTGTGGTTGGACGACAAGCTGGCCGCCTCGCGCCTGATCCTGTGCCAGAACGGCATGTACGTGATGCTCAAGACCAGCTACGACGAGAGCTTTGCCGAATATTCGCCGGGCCGCCTGCTGCTGCGCGGCGTGATCGACCGGGCGTTCGAGGCCGACCCGGGCGGCGCCATCGAGTTCTACACCGACGCCGACCACAACCTGCTCGAATGGGCCAGCAGCCAGCGCTGGATCCGGCACCGCACGCTGTACCGCTGGAACGTGGCCGAAGCGCTGAAGGTGTCGCTGCGCGCATGGCACAGCAAGCCGCCCGCGCAGGACGGCCTGGCGGTCGAGGTGGTCCACCATCCGGACGCGCTGGCCCCCGACGTGCAAAGCTTCATGACCAAGGCCGAGAAGCAGAATGTGGCCGGCGGCCTGGCGTGGTACCGCAACCTGGTCGAGACGGTCTATCCGGCCAATCCGGGGCTGCGCTTCTACGTGCTGCGCCAGGGCCAGCACGTGATGGCGGTGCTGCCGCTGCGCGCCCAGAAAACCGGCCGCGCCTGGCAACTGAGTTCATTGTCGAATTTTTATACCAGCCTGTACGAGCCGGTGCTCGACGCCGGCCTGAAACCACGCGAGATGGTGACGGTGCTCTCGGCCATCCACGACGAGTTTCCCAGCATCGCGTCGCTGACGCTCACGCCGATGGACCCGGATTCGCACGCCTACCAGACCTTGCTGGGCGCGATGCGCATCAAGGGCTGGCTGGCGTTCGAGTATTTCGCCTTCGGCAACTGGTACCAGCCGATCAGCGGCGACTGGGCCGGCTACCTGGCCGCGCGCGGCGGACAGCTGCAAAACACCATCCGGCGCATGGGCAAGAAGTTCGCCAACGATGGCGGCACCCTGGAAATCGTCACCAGCGCCAGGGACCTGCCGGTGGCCATTGCGGCCTACGAAAAGGTGTACGCGGCCAGCTGGAAAAAGCCCGAGCCCTTCCCCGCGTTCATGCCGGCGCTGATGCAGACCTACGCCGCCAAGGGCTTCCTGCGCCTGGGACTGGCGTGGATCAAGGGCGAACCGGTGGCCGCGCAATTGTGGATCGTCTCGTACGGACGGGCCGAGATCTACAAGCTGGCCTACGACGAAGGCTTCAAGGCCTATTCGCCGGGGACCCTGGTCACGGCCATGCTGATGGAGCACGCGATCGACAAGGACAAGGTCACCGAAATCGATTACCTGATCGGCGACGACGCCTATAAAAAGACGTGGATGAGCCACCGGCGCGAACGCTGGGGCATGGTGGCGTACAACCCCAAGTCGCTGCGCGGCCTGAAGGGACTGGCGCGCGAAGCGGCCGGCCGCGCCGCGCGCGGGGTGGCCGACCGCCTGGGCTGAACGTGCTTAGGCCGAGGTACGGATGAAGAAGATGCTGTCCTTCCCGTTCGGCATGAGCATGAAACCACGCAGCGCCGCGATGTAGCGGAAGCGGTTATGCACCCCGGCCCCGGTACTCTCGGGCGGACGGGTGCGGCCGGCCAGTTCGAACATGCTCATGTCCCAGGTATTACCCCCGTTCGGCTTGATCACGTAGATGCGGCCGGCGCCCGCGCCCTGGCCGCAGTAGAACAGGAAGCGGTCGTTGGCCGGGTCGTAATCCATGCCGGCGTAGGTTGGCTTGTCGGCCTTGAAGCTCTCGAGCGCCGCACTCGGATTGAACGCCACCGAAATCTGCGCCGTTCCGGCGAGCGGCACGCGTGAAGCGAACACCCCGGGCGCCCCGTAACCCATGCCGTCCGCCCAGTTCAGCGAAAACAGCTGGTTGCGCAGCACGTCGTGCGCGATCGGCCAGCGGATCGTATCGTTGGTGCGCTGCGTGATCGGCTCGCTCCAGGTGCGGGTACTGGCCGAAAAACGCGCCAGCCCGGTGCTCCAGATGTCGCCCGTGGCGCGGATCGATACCGCGCCCAGGTGACCGGTCGGAATGTCGGCCCAGGTGCCGGGCCGGTCCCAGGTGTTCGTTTCCAGGTCGAAGCCATCGACGTTGTGGAAGGAGTGCGCATTGCCGTAGGCGCCGCGCACGCCGAAGGTCATCACCCGGTTCAACTGCGGCACGTAATGCATGGTGCTGTACAGGTGGCGCGAGGTCGGCGTGCCGTCCGCGTAATAGGCCACGTCCATCGCTGCGGGCGAACTCTGGCTGTGGAGCAGCCGCCACACCGGCGCATTGTCGGTCAGGCGCAGCGACACCACGCGGTTGTCGGGCGAATCGAGGTGGCCGCCGGCGGCCGCGATCAGGATTTCGTTGCTGCGTTCATTGAAGGCGATGCCGCTGTAGGCATGCACCGCCGAGCCGCCGGCGCCAGCGGTGCCGGCGATCTCGATCCACTCGCCCAGCCCGGTGCCGGCGAACCAGGACGGGTCGCCTTCCTGCGGCGTGCTTGGCACCGGCACTGGCTGGGTCGGCGCATACAGCGCCGGTTTCACGCCCCACACCGGCTTGGCGTCGAAGGCGGCGCGCAAGGCGCCCCAGTTGGTGGCGCGCGTCATGCGCTCGTACGCCTCGCGCGCGCCGGGCACCCCATGGCGCACCGCGTAGGCGATGGCCGGCACCAGGTTGCCCCACATGGCGCGCTCGCCCGGCATGTATTCGGCGGCCAGCACGCCCTCGGTCTTGCCCAGCCAGACCGGCGGCGTGGCGTACGTGGCGCGGTACACCTCGGCCTCGGAGCTGTACCAGGGACCGGTGCCGTTATCGTAATCGGGCCTGGCGGCGGGCGAGATCACCATTGTGTACGGCACCGCGTTGATGTACCAGAAAGCGTCTTTGGCGCCGAGCCGGCCGACCGCGCTGCGCGCCTTCCAGGCGAAGAAGGCGCCCAGCTTGGTGCTGGCGGCCGCCGAAATCGGCAAGCCCAGCGAAACCGAATAGCCAAAGGCCGCGGTGACGAAGTCTTGCTGCCATGGTGAACCCATGCGGATGGTGCCGTCGTAGCCTTCACCCGGCTTGATCCAGCCGAACGGGTTGTTCGGACGGGCCACGTAACGGCCGTGGAAGTGGTCGATATTCGCTTCCACCGAAGCGATGAATTCGGCCCGCAGCTCGCGGTCGTCGTCGGGCGTCACGCACAGGGCTTGCACCCGCGTGCGCCAGTCCCACGCGCAGCTGCGGGTCTGCCAGGCCGCGACGGCGGTCTGCACCAGGCCCTGGCTGCCGGTGCGCAGCGCGGTATTGTCGCCATTGCCGAGGTAATTGGCGGTGGCGGCAAACTGCACCTGCTCCATGAAGTAAAAGCGGCCGGTGACCAGGTAGGCCGCAAAACCGACCGAGGGGCTGTGCGCCACATCCCAGCTGGGCGGATTGCCGCCCGTGGCCACCGGGGTGTACTGGCCGTTGGTGGAGCCGCCGGTATCCTTGAAACCATGGCTGGCGCGGATGTTCAGGGTCGGATAGCTGGAAAAGCGCAGCGGGCGGTTGGTGTTCTCGTCGCGGTAATGCAGGCCGTAGCGGCCGGCCGAAAAGCCGTTGCGCACCACGCCGGCGAAGGTGGCCGGGGTGTCGGCCACCAGGAACAGCACGTCGTGCTGCGGCAGCAGGCCGATCGGGTCCTGGTAGCCGGACGAGGCCATGCTGTCGCTGTCGTAGGTGAAGTTACCCGCCTGCAGCGGCGTGTAGCTGGCCACCAGGGTCTTTACCGCGCTTGCGTCGGCGGTCAGGCGCGCCTGGTACGACGGCACCAGTTCGCTCGCCTGCAAATAGATCGCATTCTGGCGCGGCACCACGCCGGGATCGGCGCCACCCCAGTACGACAGGGCGGTCCCGCTGATCAACGGGGTGCGCTGGTGGTGTTTGAGGTCGATCGCGGCCGACATGCGCAAGCTGCCATTGAGCGAAAAGGTGTAGGTAGCCGCCTTGTTCGATGGCGCTGCCACGCGCAGGTAGCCGTTTTCGATCCACGGCAGCACTTCGAGCGCGCCGCTGGCCCACAGGCGCACTTCCAGCCAGGCCACCAGGTGCGGGTCGCTGCCGACCGGCTTGCGGTAGATCCAGGATGACATCAGCGGACCGCTGACCCACGCCTTGAACGGGCTGTCCCAGTCGGCGCCCTGCCAGCTGACGGTGCCGAACGCGCCGCAGCCGACTGCGGCCACGGCGCCGCTGGTGCGCAGGCGCGCCGTCTCGATCGGGCTCGCGCTCGCGCCGGTCGCGAGCACGCCCAGGTTGACGGTGGTGCCGGCTGGCGTGGGCAGGCTGGCCTGGCCGGAGAGCAGCGCGAATTTGAGCGAACCGTCCGGCCACACGTTTTTGACGTTGACCTGCAAGGCGCCCTGGTCCGAGCCGAGCGTGCGTCCCGCCGGCACATCGCCGCGACGGAAGGCGAAGCCCAGGCAGAACGGCGCCGAGGCCTGGCCGGTGGTGCTGACAACGGTAAACGAGGCGTTCGGAACCGGCGCGCCCGGCTGCGGCACGACCGGCGGCGTCCCCTGGTCGAAGGGACCGGAAGCGGTGGTTTGCACGCCGCTGGCGGCGGTCGAGGTGGGCGCCGCTGCGGCGCCATCGCCGCCGCCACCGCCCCCACCGCAAGCGGTGAGCGCGCCGGAGGCAACGAGCATGGTGGAGCGTCGGAGGAATATACGGCGTTGCAAGTCGGTCATAATGGTTTCTTCGTAATAACAATGAAAAAAGTGCTATTAACGCGGCGTCGCTCGTTCTTTAAACAACCCCAATAGCGCGGCGATGGACTCTTTAGTTGCAGCATGGAAACAGCATTTTACCCGCATATTTCATGCGTATGAAATGACGGTTCATAAACAAAACGGGAAATATGAATATATATTTTCGTGGAATGATGGAATGGCAATGATTATTAACTTGCCGAATTGGAATAAGAATGAAGAGCCGGTCAATATTACCGCGAGTATAATATTATGGCCGGCCTGGCATTATCGCGGCCGCAGCGCCGCCATATTAACCGCTGAGGCCGGCAATGAATAGCTTGCGGCGATCGGGATAACAATTATAGAAAACCAACGGCGCTAATATGTTTGACAATAGCGCCGTCTTATTTGCCGGGGGCGCTCGCGCGGCGGGCCTGGACGATGGCCAGGAACTCGCGGTACAAGGGATGACGAAAGGCCCACAGCAGCAGCGGCCAGGCCACGCAGGTGGCGCCGGCGCAGGTAAAGAAGGCCGCGTGGCCGAGCGCCTGGCCGGCCGGACGCAGCCATAGCGTGAGCGCGATCGCAGGCGCCAGGCTGAGCAGCGCGAGCATCAGGTTCATGCCCACGTAGCGCAACAGGGCGCCGAAGTCGGTCGGCAGGCGGCGTTGCTTGAGCGCATACCAGTACGGCACGCTGACCAGGGCCATTACCATGAAGCCGATCGCGAAATACTGCAGGTTGCGGTAATAGAAAACCACCAGGCACAGGGCGATCGCCTTGACCGGCTGGATGATCAGTTCGGCCGTGGCCACCAGTTTCGAGTGGCCGGCGGCCAGCAGCACGGTCGGGGTCAGGTTGATCATGGCGCTGGCCGCGCCGGCCAGGCAAAAGAACGGCACCAGCGGCGCCGACTGGTCCCACTGCGGGCCGAACATCAAGCGCAGTACTTCAAGCGGAAACAGCGCGGCAAAGCCATAAAAGGTCCAGGCAATCGCGGTCACATTGGTGACGCTGACGACATACTTTTCTTCCAGCTTATCGTCATTGCGCACCGCTTTCGAAAACGCCGGATAAGCCACATTGCGCACCGCGCCCATGAAATCGCGATGAAACAGGTTCATCAAGCCCTGCGCGCGGCTGGCGATGGCCACCGCCGAAAAGCCCATGATCTTGCCGACCGCCAGATCGTTGATATCCATCGTGATCGAGGTGATCACGTTGGCCACGGTGAGCGGCCCGCCGAACTTCATGATCTCGCGCCACTTGGTGAGGGCGGGACGCAGCAGGCGGCCGGCCGCGCCCACGTGCCAGATGCCGGCGGCGATGATCGCGTTGTTCAACACCGCGCCGAAGGCCAGCGCATACGCGCCCGCGCCCTGCCACGCCATGAGCAGGGTGGCGATGGTCGACAGCACGGCCGCCGACAGGTTAATCCGCATCACCGACTGGAAATTGAGTTCCCGCCGCAGCAGCGCCAGGCATACCGAATTGAAGGGCAGGATCAGGAAATTGAGCGCGACGATGCGGGCGATGGTGGTCAGGCTCTCTTCATGATAAAAGGCGCCGATCAGCGGCGCGCACAGTTGAATCAGCAAAAACAGGCTGCAACCGAGGATCAGGGCCAGGCCCCAGGCGCTGGCGATGTATTCACCGGTGAGCTCCTTTTTCTGGATCAGGAAATTCACCAGCCCGAAATCGCGGATGACCTGCGTGACGCTGATGATCGCCAGCGCCACCGAAAACAGGCCGACCTGCTTGGGCGTGAGCAAACGCGCCAGCAGTACGAACGACACCAGGTTCAGGGCGATGCCGAGATAACTCTCGAGGAAGGAAAACACCATGGCGCGCCGCACGGTGCTCATGCGGCGCTCCGTGGGTGCCGCACGATGGCGCCAAGGGCCAGCGCCAGCTTGCCGGTCAGGCTGGCGCGCGTGTACATCGCCAGTTCGCTCGGAATACGCGCCGAAAAAATCGCGCCCGGGCCGCCCTGGCACAGGGCGGCGAGGATGTCGGCCAGTCCGGCCACATCGCCCGGATCGGCGCGCCGCGCTCCGCCCACCTGGGTGAGCGTCTTGGCCACTTCGCTGACCGGCTGCGCCGACGCCAGGATCGGGCGCCCGCTGCCCAGGTATTCGAACAGCTTGCCCGGCATGCTGGCGTGCTCGTAGACGCCTTTCGAGACCGGCAGGTACAAGACGCTGGCGCCCGACATCAGCGCGGTCGCCTCGGCATGCGGCACGCGCCCGCGTTCCTCGACGATGTCGTCGATGCCGTACTCGCGCGCGGGACCGGGCGCATAGCCGGCCACCACGATTCTCAGGCGCGCCAGCTTGGGCGTGCCGCGCTCCTTGAGCAGCCGCACCGCCGCATACAGGTCGTCCGGGCCGTAGCCGGGACGCCATACGCCGGTGTAGACGATGCGCATGCGGTCATCGGCCGGCGCCGGCGCGGCCGGTGGAAAGTCGTCTTCATCGAAGCCGTTGGTGATGAAAAAGCGGTTCTTGGGCAGCAGCGCTTGCGGCAGCAGGCCCAGGAACGATTCGGTGGTGGCGATCACGCCGGAGGCGGCGCGCAGCACGCGCCGCTCCAGGCCCGGGTTCAGGCGCCGTTGCAGCCAGCTGGTCTTGTCCCACGCCACCTCGGCCGGCTTCCACAGGTCGCGATAATCGACCACGAACGGCACGCCGCTGCGGCGGCTGACTTTTTCGGCGACCAAAAAGGAGGACCACGGCCAGCCGGTGGCGTAGATGGCGTCGAACGGTTCCTGCGCGTGCAGGCGCAGCGCATGCTCCACCGCCATCGGAATCCAGCTGGCGCATTCGTCCGGCACGTTCCACAGGCGGCGCACGCGCCACTCGAGGGCGTCGGCCAGGCGTTGCGGGTCGACCACGGCGGCGAATTTTGCCGCGAACCTGGGCGCCATGTGGCGCGTCCACAAGGGCGCGCGTTCGATGCGGGTGCCGGGACGCACTTCGTCCAGCAGCGAGGGGTCGCAGTGCTGGGGGTCGGGGCTGTCGACCGTCAGCACGGTCGGGGTCCAGCCATGGTCGGGCAAATGGTTGACGAATTCGAGACTGCGGCGCGTCCCCGAATTGAAAATCGGCGGATACAAATAAGCGATGACCAGCACTTTCTTCATCTCAGCGGCGCACTTTGCGATACACCGCCAGGTGGCTGGCGAAACTCTCGGACCAGGCGAACTTGCGCACCCATGTCGCGGCGGCGGCCACCATCGGCGCGCGCTGCTCGCCCAGCTTGCCGGCCCGGTCCAGCGCCGCGACCCAGGCGTCCAGGTCGTGCGGCGGCACCACCATCGCCAGCGGGCCAATCAACTCCTTCAGGCTGCCCAAGGCGCTGAAAATGACCGGCACCCCGGCCGCCTGCGCCTCCAGCGCGGGAAAGCCGAAGCCTTCGTACAGGGTCGGGTACAGCACCGCCTGGGCGCCGCGATACAAGGCGCGCAGTTCGGCGTCGGACAGGAATTCGGCAAACAGCACGCGGCCCTGCAAATGGGGCGGCAATTCGGCCAGGGCGGTGCGGCGGGCGGCGGCGCCGAAGCCGCAGATGACCAGTTTCAGGTCCTTCTGGGCGCTCGCGGCGATCACCTCCATCGCCCACTCGGGGCGCTTGCGCTTCATCGGCCCGCCCAGGTAGACGGCGTAGGGCGCGCTGCCGATTGCCTGCGCCAGATCCGCGTGCATCGGACTCTGTTCGTTAGTGAAGTAGGCTTCGTCGATCCCGTGCGGGATCACCGTCAGCTTCGGTTCCAGCCAGGGCCAGCGCGCCAGGATGTCGGTGCGCGAGCATTCGCTGATGGTGATCACGTGCGCGCACTTTCTCAAAGCCGCCGGAATCGTGTGGTCCCAGTACAGGCGCGCGCCGAGCGTGTCGGCCCGTTCTTCCCAGGCCAGGGTATCGTGCACCGTCACCACCGTCGGTTTCGGCTGCCACAGCGACAAGGCGCCTTCGGTCGCGTGCAGCAGGTCGATATCGAGCTTGCGCAGGCGCAGCGGCAGGCCGAGCTGCTCCCAGGCGCGGAAACGGTCGCCGCGAAAGGTGAACACATCGGTTTCCAGGTTGGCGCCGGGCGGCGTGACCATGCCGTGGCGGTCGTCGTCGCCGAACAGGCGCCAGTGCATCTCGGGATGCTCCTTCGAGTGGCTGAGCAGCTCGAACACGTACTTGCCCATGCCGCGAATATGTTCGGTGTTCAGGCAGCGCGCCACCAGTCCGATATTGAGTGTCATGCTTTTTCCTTTGATGGCGACAGCGCCTTCAGGCCCGTCTTGACCAGCACTTTCCATCCCGGTACGTGGGTGGGGTCGGAGCGCAGCGCAGCCAAGGCGGCGCGCCGCGCCTGGCCCAGGTTGCGCGCGGCCAGGTGCGCGCCGGCGAAGTCGCTCCAGCTCTTGGCCAGCATGCGCCGCACCGCGTGGGCGTCGCCGCTGCGCCCGTCGGGCGAAGCCAGGCCCCAGCGGCCGAGCGCCTGGCCGATCACGCGCGCGCGGTAGTTTTCGGCCGGCGTGGCGCGGGTGATGCTGGCCGGGTGAATCCGGTACAGGGCGTACGGCCGCGCCACGCGGACAATCGGCGTGATGCGCGAGGCGCGCAGCCACAGGTCGTAATCTTCGCCCAGGCGCAGGGTGACATCAAAACCGTTCAATTCGGCCAGCAAGGTGCGCTGCATCAGCACGGTCGAGGTCCACACCACGCAGTCGAGCAGCAGTTGCGGATAGATCCAGCCGGTCGCGCCGCGCCAGCGCGCGGTATCCATCGCTTCCTCTTGCAGGCGCGCCAGGTAGTCCTGCGCCGGCTGCGGCACGTCGCTCGGCCACACCTTCCACGCGGTGTAGCACATGCGGCATTCGGGCAGCGCCGCCATCTGCGCCAGCTGGGCGGCCAGCTTACCGGGCAACCAGATGTCGTCGGCGTCGATGAACGCGATCCACTCGCCGCGCGCCGCCGCGACGCCCGTATTGCGCGCCGCCGCCACGCCGGCATTGGCTTGCTCGATGATGCGCACCGCCGGAAAACCCTTGCGCACCAGCGCCACCGACTCGTCGCGCGAACCGTCGTCAACGACGATGATCTCCAGCGCGATGTCTTTTTGCGCCAGCACCGAGGCGATGGTCGCGCCGATGTAGCGCTGCGCGTTGTAGCAGGGGATGATGACCGATACCAGCGGTGTCGTCGTCAGCGGCATGGCTGTTTCCCCACGATCGCGCTAAAGAGTTTGAGCTGGCCGGCGGTGGTGCTGTCCCAGCTGAACTGCTCGGCGTAGCGGCGCGTGTGGTCGTGCGCCGGATAATCGGCGCGCAGCGCGTTGACGGCGTCGGCCACGCCCCGGCGGCTGCGTTCCCTCATCAGCACCCCGGCGGCGGGCGCCGCCACCACTTCCGGCGTGCCCCATACGCGACTGGCCACCACGGGCGTGCCGCAAGCCATCGATTCGAGCAGCACGTTGGCCCAGCCTTCGCGGCTCGACGCCAGCACCAAGGCGTCGGCGGCGCCGTAGTAGCGCGGCAGCTCGGGCTGCGGCACGGCGCCCAAAAAGCGCACGCGCTCTTCGACCTTCAGTTCGCGCGCCAGTGCCTGCAAGCGTGGCAGTTCCACGCCGCTGCCGGCGATCAGCAGGGTCACGCCAGGGAGCAGCGGCAACGCGCCGATGGCCAGGTCATGGCCCTTGAGCTCCACCAAGTGCCCGACCGACAGCAAGGTAAAGCCATCGAGCCCGAGCTCGCGGCGCAAGGCGGCGCGCTCGCCCTGCCGGAAGCGCTGCAGGTCGACGCCGTTGCGCAGCGGCGTGATGGTCGCCGGGTCGGCGCCCAGTTGCACCAGCTCCGTCTTGAGCGCGTCGCACACGGTAATCACGGCGGCGGCGTTGGCGGCGGCCCACTGGATCATCTTGCGCGGTTTGGCAAAATTGGGAATCAGGCTGATGTCGGACCCGCGCGCAGTGATCACCACCGGCTTGTTGAAATGCTTGCCCAGCTTGACCGCCGCCACGCCATCGGGATAAAAATAGTGGGCGTCGATCAGGTCGAAGTCAAATCCCTCGTCCAGCATGCGCCCCACCGTGGCCCTGGCGGCGTTGGCCAGCAGCGCCGGCGAAAAATTCATGCCGATCTTCGGGATCACCGGATAACGCGGGTGCAGCACCGGCAGACCGAAGCGCTCTTCGCTGGCGGGCACGCGCGCAAAGTCGCCGTACTGGCCGAAACGCTTGCCCGTGAACGGAAACCACGGCACCGGCGCGACCACGCGCGCCTCCACCTGGCCGCTGGCGACCAGGTGGCGCAGGCGCGTCTCGACAAAAATGGCGTGGTTCGGCTTGACCTGGTTCGGGAACAGCGTCGTGAAAGTCAGGATTTTCATCGGTCGCCGGCGCGCTTGAGCGAGCCATACACCTTTTGGTAGCGCGCCACGCTGCCGGCCCAGGTGCGTTCGCGCTCGACGAATGCGCGGCCGTTGGCGCGCAGCGCGGCCCAGCGTTGCGGCGTGGCCAGGAGATCGAGCACCTTGTGCGCCAGCGCGGCCGGATCGCCCGCGGCGAACAGCACGCCGGTGCGGCCGTCGTCGATCAGTTCGCGGTGGCCGCCCACGTCGGACGCGGCCAGCAGCCGGCCCTGGGCCATCGCTTCGAGCGGCTTCAGGGGCGTGACCAGATCGGTCAGGCGCATCTTCAGGCGCGGGTAGACCAGCACGTCGATCAGGTTGTAATAGCGCTGCACCTGGTCGTGCGGCACGCGGCCGGTAAAGATCACCTGGTCCGCCACGTTCAACTTCTGCGCCAGCGCCTTGAGCGCCGCGTCCTGCGGGCCGCCGCCAACCAGCAGCACGCGGATGGCGGCGTTCACCGCCAGCATGGCCGGCAAGGCGCGCAGCAGCACGTCCAGGCCTTCGTAGGCGTAGAACGAGCCGATGAAGCCGAGCACCGACTTCCCGTCCAAGTGCAGGCGCAAGGCCAGCGACTCGTCGCGCGCGCCATCGACGCTGAAGTCGGCCACGTCGACCGCGTTCGGGATGACGGTGATCTTGTCGGCCGGGATGCCGCGCCCGACGATTTCGGCGCGCAAGCCTTCGCAGATGGTGGTGGCGGCGTCCACCCGTTTGAGCGCATACGTTTCCAGCGCGCGCGTCATGCGGTAGCGCAGGCCCCATTCGCGGCTGGTGCCATGATCGACGGCGGCGTCTTCCCAGAAGGCGCGGATTTCGTACACCACCGGGATGCCGAGGCGGCGCCCCACGCGCAGCGCGGCCACGGCGTTCAAGGCCGGCGAATGCGCGTGCAGCACGTCGGGCTTGACTTCGAGGGCGACGTTGAGCAGGCGGTCTTCCAGCACGTCGATGACGGCGACCTGGTTGAACACCGGCAGGCGCGAGAGCGGCCCGCCGGCGGCGGCGGTGCGGTAGAAATCGAGGCCGTCGACGTGCTCGAAGGCGGCCTGGGTCATCCCCTGTTTGGGACTGGTGACATGAAAGGTCTGCCAGCCCAGGATGCGCTGTTCGTTGAGGATCGCGCGCGTGCGGAAGGTGTAGCCGCTGTGCAGCGGAATCGAGTGATCGAGCACGTGCAGGATGCGCAATGGTGCGCCCTCCACCGTCATGCCCCCGCTCCCAGCAATTCCTTGCGCAGGAAGGCTTCGAACATCAGCAGGGTCCAGATCGGGGCGCTGTAGTCGCGCCGGCCCGACTCGTGCTGCTCGACCATCTCGGTCAGGTAGTCGATGTTGAAGATGCCGGTTTCCTTGAGCGTGTCGCCAAGGAGCGAATCGCGTACGCGCTGGCGCAGCGGGCCACGGAACCAGCCGGCCAGCGGCACCGCGAAGCCCATCTTCTTGCGGTACAAAATATCGTTGGGCAGGTACTGCTCCAGGCTTTTCTTGAAGATGTACTTGCCTTCGCTGCCGCGCAGCTTCATCTCGGGCGGCAGGCCCGAAATCCATTCCACCAGCTTGTGGTCAAGCAGCGGCACGCGCACTTCGAGCGCGTGCGCCATGCTGGCGCGATCGACCTTGGTGAGAATATCGCCCGGCAGGTAGGTTTTCATGTCGAGGTACTGGATCATCGAGAGCGGATCGTCGGTGGGCGACTTGGCCGCGTGGCCTTTCATCACGTCGATCGCGCGGTAGCCCTGCAACTGGGTGCGGAACGCGGGCGTAAAGAGCTGCGCGCGCATGGCGTCGGACATGATCGACACGCCGTGAAAATAGCCTTCGACCAGGTCGCGCGAGAGCGCCTCGAAGGTCGTCTTGGCGCGGAACATGCGCGGCGCCCAGTCGGCCTTGGGATAGTATTTTCCGAGCGGACCGAAGACCAGCTTGCGCAGGCCGGTCGGCAGGCGCGAACGCACGCTGTCTTCGGCCATGGCGTAGCGGTAGCGGCGGTAGCCGGCCAGGTTCTCGTCGCCGCCGTCGCCGGACAAGGCCACCGTCACGCGTTTTCTCGCCAACTGGCACACACGGTAGGTCGGAATGGCCGAACTGTCGGCATACGGCTCGTCGTACAGGTCGGCCAGGGTGTCGAGCAGCGCGTAGTCGTCGGTGTCCACCGTTTCGGTGTGGTGGTGGGTCTTGTACTGGCGCGCCACCTGTTCGGCGTATTCCGATTCGTCGAAGGCCTTGTCGTTGAACGCGATCGAGCAGGTGTTGACCGGGTCCTTCATCAGGCCGGCCATCATGGCCACGATGGCGCTCGAATCGACGCCGCCCGACAAGAACGCGCCCAGCGGCACTTCGGCCTTGAGGCGGATCTTGACCGCTTCGCGCAGGCGCACCACCAGCTCGCCCTCGGCGTCGGCCTGGGTCATGGCGCCGTGCAGCTTGAACGGCACGTCCCAGAACTGGCGCGGCTGCGGAATCGGCTGGTTGATGGTAACAAGCAGGCAAAAGCCCGGCGACAGTTTAAGGGCGCCGCTGTAGATGGTTTTCGGTTCCGGCACGTAGCCGTAGGCGAAGTAATCTTCGACCGCGCGCGGGTCGATGGCGCGCGGCAGGCCAGGGTGCGCGCGCAGGGACTTGAGCTCGGAACCGAAGATGAACATCCCGTCCGGCAGCACGGCGTAATAGAACGGCTTGACCCCGAGGCGGTCGCGCGCCATGAACATGGTCTGCTTGACCCGGTCCCACACAGCGATGGCGAACATGCCGCGAAAGTGCTGCACGCAGTCCTCGCCCCAGGCCGACCAGGCATGCACGATGGTTTCGGTGTCGCTCTTGGTGCGGAACACGTAGCCGAGCTTTTGCAGTTCCTCGGTCAGCTCCGGGTAGTTGTAGATTTCGCCATTGAAGACCACGCCGACATTGCCTTCGGCGTTGAACATCGGCTGCTGGCCGCTCAGGATGTCGATCACCGACAGGCGCCGGTGGCCGAAGCCGACGCCGGGCTCGGTGTACACGTCGCCTTCGTCCGGACCACGATGGTGCTGGGTTTCGTTCATGCGCTTGACCAGCGCCGGGTCGATTTCGCGCGCACCGCGCGTATCAAAAATGCCGACTATTCCACACATGATTTCGCACTCTTCCTGAATTGTTTTTTATGTTCGCACAAGGCGTCGTACAAAGATTCGTAAGCGGCCACCATGGCCGCCATGTTGTAGTGGCGCTCGACCCGCGCGCGCCCGGCTGCGCCGTGTTCCAGCCGCATTGCGGCGTCGAGCGCATAGCGTTCCAGCGCGGCGGCCATGGCGGGGGCGTCGGACGGCGGCACCAGCAGTCCCGTCACGCCGTCGGCGAGTACTTCGGGCACGCCCCCGACGCGCGTGCCGACCACCGGCAGGCTGCTGGCCATCGCTTCCAGGGCCGAACCGGGCGTGCCTTCGGCAATCGAGGACAGCGCGAACATGTCGAAGCCGCGCAAAATATCGGCAACGTCGGTGCGCGCGCCGGGCAGCCAGACCAGGTGCGCCACGCCGGCCTGCTCGGCCTGCGCCTGCAAGGCCGCCAGCAGCGGGCCGCCGCCGACGATCGCCAGGCGCACCTGCGGCAGGCGCGCGTGCAGCAGCACGAAGGCGCGCAGCAAGGTCGCGTGGTCCTTCACGTCCTGGATGCGGCCGACGGTGCCGATCACGATGGTCTCAGGCCCGAAATGCCGCGCCACGCTGCCCTGCGGGGTGAATTTGTCGGCGTCGATGCCGTTCGACAGCAGCCGGCTCTTGTTCCCGGCCACGCCGATGACGGTGCGGTTCCAGGCCACCATGTCGGCCGAATTGGCGTAGCAGCAGTCGTAGAACGGCACCATCAGGCGGCGCAGCAGATTGTGCTTGCGGTTTCGCCCTTGCGGGTCGCCCGCGTCGCGCCCGTGCAAGCCGTTGATGCGCACCGGGACGCCGGCCAGCAAAGCCGCCGGGGCGTATTCGACCGCCGACAGGTTGTAGGTGTGCAGGATGGTCGGGCGCAGGCGGCGCAGCAGTGTGAACAGGGCCGCGTGGGTGCCGGGCGACAAACCGGGCTGCTTGTGCAGCGCGAACAGCTGCACGCCTGGCTTGGTGATCTTGTCGGCGAAGGCGGTGTAGTCGGTCAGGCATACCACCGCGTGACGGTAATGCGCGGCCGGCATGCGGTTGATGCGCTCGACGAGCAAGGTCTCCAGGCCGCCAAAATCGAGCCGGTAGATCAGGTGGACGACGAGCGGTGGTGTGTTGTTCGCATGCGCGGTCATCTGGTCCCCGTGTTGGCGGCCAGCGCGGCCTCGATGGCGGCCAGGTCGCCCTTGAGGAAGGCGCGCATCGCCACCCGCGCCGGCTCCGGATTCTCGTCGTAGTGGGCGAACACCATCACGGCGGCGCCGTCGTCGCTGGCGTGCAGCAGCTTCTGGCGGATTTGCAGCAGTTTGCCGACATAGTCGTTGCTGGTGGTGCTGCCGTCGATCCAGTACCAGTGCCACACCAGCATCTTGCCGCCCGGGCCGGACATGTCGCTCTCGCGCAGGCGCAAGCCGCGCGCGCCGATGGCTTCATCGCGGACAATGGTGCTGACGGTGCGCCACACAGGGGCCTCGACCGGCGACAGGCGGTTGGTGGTGGTAATGAGCTTGGTCCCTGGCGGCGGCTTGCGGTAATACAGCAGCTTGACGCCGACCGGCTGGCCATCGGCCGTGTGGAACTGCTGCAGTTCGGCGCTCGCTTTCGGGAAGGCCGGGGTCCAGTCGACGAACGCGGGGCCGCGCGGCGCGCTTGTGACCACCTCGTTCAGCACCACCGGCGCAGGCGCCGCTGCGGTCTTCTCCAGATAATACTGGTAGGCGGGCCAGAGGCCGACGCAGGCGACGATCGCCAGCGCGGCCGGCAGCAGTTTGGCCATGGGCGCCGGCGGCGCATCCGGCAGTGCCGGCGCGGCCTCCACCACGACGGCCGACGCGGTAGCCGACGCGGTGTCTTCGCGCCAGATCGCGCCGATCCAGAACAGCAGGAACATCACGATGCCGAAAAAGATCCAGCCGTAGATCAGGTGATCGACGCCGACCGCCAGGGTCATGCCGCTCAGGTGGCCGATCATCACGATCAGGTAGGCGCGCGCGCCGTTGGCGAAAATCGGCACGATGATCGAGGCGACGATGAACAGCGCGCGGCGCCAGGTGGTGCGGTAGGTCAGGTAGGCGTACAGGGAACCGAGCGTCACCGACGAAATCAGGTAGCGCACGCCGCTGCACGCTTCCACCACCGACCAGTTGCCGCTCGGGATACTGAAGTTGTTCCCTTCGCGGAAAACCGGAATGCCGGTGGCGATCAGCGCGTCGACCGTGAAGTTGGCGGTCATGCCGATCAGCGGTTCGATGAACACGTCGCCGAACGGCACCGCGAACAACAGAAACCCCAATGGAAACGCCAGGCTGCGCGCGATCGGCAGGCCGAGGATCGCCAGCGCCGACAAGGGCAGCATGGCCACGAACGCGTAATGGCGCACGATCTGTACGTCGCCCATTTCGCCCAGCAGCCAGGCCGCGCCGCAGGCGGCCAGCATCGGCAGGGCCGGCCACCATGGCGCTACCTGCATGCTGCGCAGCAGGTCGCGCCGGCCCCAGATCAGCCACAGGCTGATCGGCAGGATCACGTAGCCGTGCGCGAAGGTGCCGGAACTGTCCCAGATGTTGACGATCGAGGCCGCCGTCCGGAAGTAGGCCAGCAGGGGAAACAGCAGCACGGCGCCGATCAGGAGCGCTTGCAGCGCATACGATCGGGCCGGGCGCGCCGGGTTGAGGGTCAGGCCTTGTTCCACTATGCGCTTTCGACGGACATCTGTTCCAGCAGGGAGACAACCGGCGCCAGGTTGCTGGTCCAGCCGTAGCGGGTTTCGACCACGTGGCGCGCGCAGGCGCCCATCTCCGGGCGCGGCGCGCCCAAGGCCTGGTCGATGGCGGCGGCGAATTGCGGCGCATCGTGCGCCAGCAGCAGGTCGCGCCCCGGCTCGGCGGCGATGCCCTCCAGCGCTTGCGCCGAGACCACCACCGTTTTGGCCATCGACATGGCTTCGAGCACCTTGTTCTGGATGCCGCGCGCGATGCGCAGCGGCGCCACGCACAGCGCGGCGTGGGCCACGAACGGGCGCACGTCGGGCACGGTGCCGGTGACGGTCACGCCGGGCAGCGCCGCCAGTTGCAGCACCTCGGCCGACGGACGCGCGCCGACGATGACAAATTGCGCCGCCGGATGGCGCGCCAGCACCGATGGAAAAATCTCGCGCGCGAACCAGCTGACCGCGTCCACGTTGGGCCAGTAATCCATGGCGCCGCAAAACACCAGCGCCTGCTGGCCGGCCACGAACGGATTCGGGTACTCGACCTGCGCGGCCTGCGGCGTGAAGTAGTCGGTATCGACGCCGTTATTGAAAAAGCCGGTGCGCTCGGCGCTTTCGGGCGCGAGCTGGCGAAACAGCGCCGCTTCCGGCGCCGAGACGAACAGCGCGGCGGCGCTGTCGAGGGCCACCTTGCGCTCGTAGCGCAGCAACTGGCGCGCCTCGTGCGCGTACAGCATGCTCATGGGCCAGGACTTTTGCGCGGCGTACTGGCGCCATTTGTCCGAATCGACATCGCAAAAGTCGACCACGCGGCGCGCTTGGCGGTACGGCTCCGCATACTGCGCCATGGCCGACGAAAACACCAGGATGCGTTCGATCTTGTTGGCGGCCATGGCTTGGGCGACCCAGTCGCGCAGGCCCTTGTCGCGGTAGTAGTCGAGCGAGAGCGAGCGGTTGGCCAGCAACGCGCCCAGGCTGCGCAGGCGCGCCCTGGTCGGATCGAGCCGGGCGAAGTGGCTCGACGCGCACAGGGCCTGCACGCGCGGCAGGTGCTGCCAGTCGTCGGCGTCGTCCACAAACGTCGCCAGGTGCACCTTGTAGTGGCGCGCCAGGTGCTTGAGCAGGTGATACGAACGGATCTTGTCGCCCTTGTTGGGCGGGTAGGGAATCCGGTGGATCAGCAGCAGCAGGTCGTCCACGCTCAGCCCAGGCTCTTGACGATGTGCGGACCCAATGCATTGGCCAGCGCCAGCGGCATCTTTTTCCACAGCTTGATGAACAGCTGGTACTTGGGATTGAGCGGGTTGTTGTCGGGCAGTTCGGTCGAGGCGTACAGGCGGTATTCGTAGGCCAGCGGCGTGGGCGAAAAGCCCCAGTTCTTCTTGAAATCGAAAGCGCCGGTACCGAGCTTGCTGCGACCGAAGTCGAAGATGCGCGCGCCGCGCGCGCTAGCGGCCTGCATCAGGTTCCAGTACATGAAGTCATTGCCGGCAAATTCGCGCGCGGCCGGCATGCCGCCGCCGTAATACGGCAGCACTTCGTCGCGGAAGTAGAAACTGAGCACCCCGGCCACGATCGCGCCATCCTTGACGATGATGCGGATTTCGCATTCCTCGCCAAAGACTTCCTTGATCACGGCGAAGTACTTTTTCGGGAACACCGGGGTGCCCAGGCGATGCACGCTGGTGGCGTAGGCGATGAAGAAGCGGTCCACGCCCTGGTCGATTTCGGCCGTCAAACCGCACTTGATCCCCTTGCGCACCATGGCGCGCTGCTTGCGCGGGATGGCGTTCATGTTCTCGTCGTCGTCGGCCGTAATGGCCTTGCGGAAGGTGACGTACAACTCCTTCTGGTGCCAGGCCGGGTCGCCCGCGTGCGCCGGCAGCAGGTTGCGGTATTCCAGGTGGCCGACATTCAGTTGCGCGGCCAGCTTGTCGGCGGCGGCGTCGAGCAAGGGACGCGCCGCGTCATTGGTCGCGGCGACGCCGCCCAACACGCAGAACGGGAGCGAGCCGAGCGAATGGCCGAACAGGCGGCTCTTGATTTCGGCCAGCGGCAGCACGCCGACGATCCGGCCATCCTGTTCGACGTAGTAGAACCAGGTTTTATGGCCGTACACGCGCTCGATGATGGTTTGCCAGCCGGCGCGGTGGAAGAAGGTCGCTTCCGGGCAGGCGGCGACAAACGCGTCCCAGCGCGCCATGTCGGCCGCGTCGCCGGCGCGCAGCAGATGCACGGTGGCGGCTCCGCCAGTGGTGGTGGCCGGGCGGTCCTGCACTGCGTCGGTAGTCGAACTCATTTGGTCCCTAAAAAAATGCGGTCCATGCGGTCCCAGGCAAAGTCACGGGTGAGCAGCTTGATGCGCCCTTCCATGCGTTGCAGGTTAACGTAATGGCGGAAACGGGTTTTCAGGCTGGCGCCCGCGGGACGCGGCTGGCCGGGGTCGAGCTCCCACGGGTGGAAGTAGAAGATCGCCGACTGGCCGTCGTCACTGTTCACGCGCCGCATCATCCAGCGCGACAGGCTGTAAGGCAGCAGGCGAAAGTAACCGCCGCCGCCGGCCGGCAGCTTGCGCCGGCCCAGCATGGCGGTGGTGATCGGCACTTCCAGCAAGCCATCCGGCCCGTTCGGGAAAAACGCGAAGCGCGGCGCGTCCGGCATGCCGTAGTGGTCATGGGCGATCGGGTAGATGCTCGAACTATAGCGGTAGCCGGCGTCGTGCAGCACGTCGAGCGCCCACAGGTTGGCGCTGCCGATCGAAAAACTCGGCGCGCGGTAGCCCAGCACGGCCTGGCCGCCGATGTCTTCCAGCAGGGCCTTGCTGCGCCCGACGTCGTCGGCGAATTCGGCGCGCGTCTGGTCGGAAGCGCGCAGGTGGCTGTAGCCGTGGCTGGCCAGTTCGTGGCCGCCGGCAACGATGCGGCGCACCATGTCGGGATAGCGCTCGGCGATCCAGCCCAGGGTGAAGAAGGTCGCGTGCACGTCGCCGCCAGCCAGGATGGCCAGGATGCGTTCGATGTTCGCTTCGACCCGGCACTCGCGCGACGGCCAGGACTCGCGCGCGATGATGGGCGCGAAGGCCGACACCTGGAAGTAATCTTCGACGTCGATCGTCATCGCATTGCGGATCGGTTGGCCGAGCGCGCGCGGCATGGCGGCGGGATGCAGGCGGTCGTTCATTCGTGATGGTCCGGGGAGCGGTAATCCGACGCGTGGTGATCCGACGCCTGGTGCGACAGCGCCGGCAAGGTACTGACGACTTTCTTGAGGATCGACAGCACCGAGGCCATCGACTTTTCCATCTTCAGGATGCGTTCGTCCAGGTAGCCAGGATTATCCAGCGTGCCGAGCGAGGTCACGCCGGCCAGGGCGGCGGCGGCCTGCTCGCGCACCACTTCGGGCGGCAGTTCGTATTCCTGGCGGATGTCGCGCACCACTTCGTTGACGTCGGCTTCGGTAAAGGCGTGCATCTCTTCCAGGTAGCCCATCAGCAGCAGGCGGTCGCACAGGGCGTTGGTCTTCCTCGGAATGCCGCCGCTGTAGTCGTAGATGGCGGCGTGCGCGCCGGCCGAGAAGGATGGATCATCCTTCCAGCCGACCGTGTGCAGGCGGTGCTCCACATAGGCCTGGGTTTCCGGGCCATCCATGGGACCGAGGTGATAGCTGGCCGTGATGCGCTGGCGCAGCTGCTGCATGCCGGCGCTGTGCAAGGTGGTGCGAAACTCCGGCTGGCCCAGCAAAAAGGTTTGCAGCAACGACTTGTCGTCGGTCTGGAAGTTCGACAGCATGCGCAGTTCCTCGACCGCGCGCGGGGTCAGGTTCTGCGCTTCGTCGACCACCAGCAAGGCGCGCTTGCCGTCGGCGTCGCAGGCGCGCAGGAACTGTTCGAGGCGCTCGAGCAGCGCGGTCTTGCTCGCGTTTTCATACGGCAGTCCGAACGCGGCAACCACCGTGCGCAGGGTGTCGTCGGCATCGAGATGGGTGTTGACGATGTGGGCGGCCACGATCTGCTCGGACGGCATCTGCTTGAACAGGTTGCGCACCAGGGTGGTCTTGCCGGCGCCGACTTCACCGGTGATGACGATGAAGCCTTCGCCGTGCGACAGGCCGTACTCGAGGTACGCCATGGCGCGCTTGTGGCCTTTGCTGGCAAAGAAAAAATGCGGGTCCGGCCGCAGCCGGAAGGGCTTGTCGCTCAGCCCATAATAAGTTTCATACATCGCTGACTCGATTCGGCTAGAACTGCAAGGACAGAGAAGCCGTTAAGGCGTTCTCGCGGTACGACGCGGCCTGGTCGGCCGTGGTGCCGGACACGCGGCGCGCCTCGAAGGCGCCCCGCACTTTGGGCGAAAACTGGCGCGTCACGGCCAGTCGCAAGGCGCTATTCTTACTCGCTATGCCGGTGCCGTTCGACTCCTGGCGCGAACTGATCCACGAGGCGTTGATCGCGCTGCGCGAGGTCAGGCGCATGTTCCACATGGCGCTGCCGCCGCGCTGGGTGGTGTCGTCGTTCAGGCGCGCGCTGGCCGGACCGGTGAGCAGGCTGTCGGTCTGGATCAGCGACAGGCCCTCGCGCCGGCTGTCGAACGCGCTCAGGATCAGGGTGGTGCGCGCCGTGTTGAAGGCCACCGACGCCTGCAACTGCTTTTGCAGGATGAAGCGGTTGCTGAAGTAGTTGATGCTGTCGGCCAGCGCGGCCGGCAGCCCGGTGGCGCGGATGTAGGCGTCGACCGCCTGCGCGCGCGCCGCCGCGTCGGGAATCTGCGCGATGAACAGGCGGTCGAGCATGGTGGCCGTGTCGATGGTGGCCGGCAGCAGCAGTTGCGAACGGGTGGTGGTGACCGAATCGCTGTAGTTGATGCTCCAGACCGAACGGCGGCTGCGGTGCAGCGCCTGCAGGTTGTAGGTATTGCCGTAATAGCGCTTGCCGGCCCCGGCCACCAGGCTGGTGCGCGGACCCGGCGTCCATTCGACGCCGCCCTGCCAGAAGCGGCCCTTGGTCGGCTCGCCATCGGACTGGTAATCGTATTCGTCGTAGCCGGCGCTGGCGGTCAGGTTGAGGTCTTCGCCGAGGCGGTAGCGCGTATTCGCGCTGACCATTTTGACGCTCGATTCGGGCGCGATGCTGTCGTCCACGCGCTGGAGGCTGTATTGCAAGCCCCAGCCGAGGCGGCGGAAGGCGCGCCCGCTGTTCAGGTTCATGGTCAACACGTCGCCGGTGCTGTCGCCAAAACCGGTGCGGCCGGCGTCGACCGCGTCGTGGGTGTAGCGCACGGCCGCAGTGGCGCTGTTGCCGAAGCGGTGCAGCAGGTAGGGACTGACCCTCCAGGTCTTGACGTTGGCGCGGTTGGCGCTGGCATAGCCGTTGCCGTTCACTTGCGGGCCGAAGGCCGATACCGGCTGCTGGCCGA
Organism: Massilia sp. CCM 8734; assembly: GCF_011682155.1. NCBI lineage: Bacteria > Pseudomonadati > Pseudomonadota > Betaproteobacteria > Burkholderiales > Oxalobacteraceae > Massilia > Massilia sp. CCM 8734. The sequence goes on along the minus strand of NZ_WHJI01000015.1, from coordinate 90,389 downwards.
TGGCGCCGTCGGCGTCCAGGAACAGCAGGTCGTCGATGACGGTGGCGCGCACGTCGGTGCGCAGTTGCGACTGCGCGTGGCGCACGCCTTCCACGCCGTCGTCGTCGAAAGCGTAGTAGTGCAGCTGGTAGTTGGCCGAGGCTTTCAGGCGCGGGCCGCGGTTAAGCAGCGTGAAGCCCGGCGTCAGTTCGGTCACGAAGCGGCTCTTGGCGTCTTCCGCGCGGCTCAGGGCGACGTTGTCGGTGTAGGTCTCGCGCAGGTCCACGGTGGGCGTGAAGCGCCACTCGGCGCGTGCGCTTGGTGCGGCCAACAGGGCCGCCAGCGCCGCCGGCACGAGCACGGCGCGGCGCCGCTTGTCGCAACGCTTAGCCATAGTGGTAGTCATACGTTTCGGTGCCGGGGAATTCGCGCGTCTTGTTGTAGATCAGGTTCACATTGCTGCACCCTTCCAGCTGGCGCAGGGATTCCTTGACCGCGTGCTGGGTGGTGCCCTCGGCTTCGACCACCAGCGCGATCTGGCCCATGTGGCTGGCCAGGACGTGCGCTTCGCTGGTGAGCAGCAGCGGCGGCGAATCGAAAATGACGATCCGGTCCGGGTAGCGGTTGGCGATTTCGTTGACAAAGGTGCTCATCGCCTGGCTGGCCAGCAGTTCGGTCGCGCGCGGGTTGTTGCTGCCGGCCGGCAGGATGCTGAGCGTGTTCACGTTCGTGCGCAGCATGACGTCGGCCATGTCGAGTTTGTCGTCGAGCAGGATGTCCATCAGGCCGCGATGGGCCGGCAGGCCGAGCGTGCGCAGCACCGAGGGCCTGGCCACGTCGGCGTCGATCAGCAGCACCGTGTGATCAAGCTCCATGGCGATGCTCATGGCCAGGTTGATCGAGCAGAAGGTCTTGCCTTCGCCCGGCAGCGAACTGGTGACCATGATCAGGTTGCCCGGTTTTTCGCCGGGCGCGCGCGGGCCGAAGGCGCGCTTGAGCAAGGGCCGCTTGATGATGCGGAAGTCCTCGACCAGGGTGGTGCGCCCGCCGGCCGCCGTCACCAGCCCGAGCCGCTGCATGCGTTCCAGATCGAGTTCGACGTGGTTGGCGGTGCGGCGCGGCGCGTGCGGCGGGGCCGCAGGCGGCGCGGCCGGCTCGTGCGAAGGGGCCGCCACGGACGGCGGCGGCGGCGGCGGCGGCGGGGTGTCGGCCGCGCGCGCAGCGGCGCCTGGCACGCCCTGTTCGTCTTTTTTTTGTTCGATGCGGCTGGCCGCTTTTTCGATAATGCTCACGCTGTTCTCTCCAGTGAAGGCCGCATCAGAGCAGCGGTCGGACAAATAGGGCCGCCATCACGCCGCCGTAGGCGCCGAACAGGACGATCACGGCCGCGCTGAAGGCGTACAGGCGCTTGGTGCGCATGACCTTTTGTTCGTTGGTCCAGTTCATGCCAATGCTGCCGAGGATAGGAATGCCGGTCACGTCGCGCAAGCTGCCCTGGCTCATGAAGGTCGGACGCAATTGGCTCATCAACAGGGCCACGCCCAGGCCGGCCGCCAGCGCGGCGGCGAACACGAACGAGAACAGGCGATGGCGGTTCGGTCCCGACGGCGTCGAGGGCACGGTCGGCGGATCGATCACGCGGAAGGTCAGCATGTCGGTGGCCGAACTGAGGTCGCCCGAGAGCTTGGCCGCTTCGCGCCGGCCGACCAGTTTTTCGTAATTCTCTTTGTTGATCAGGTAGTCGCGGTTGAGCTGGGCCAGCTGGGCCTCGACTTCGGGCGCGTTGGTGCTCTGCGAGCGCAGGCGCGCCACGCGGGTCGTGTACTCGCCCACGCGCGCCTTGAGCGAAGCGACCCGCGCTTCTTCCACCGACAGCGCCACGTTCATCTGCTGCAGCATGGGGCTGTAGTTGGCGCCGGGGTCGTTGTTGCGCTTGTTGCGCTTGGCTTCTTCGAGCTTGCGCGCTTCGAGCTGGGCGATCAGGCGGCGCGCCGCCACGATGTCGGGATGGGCGTCGGTGTACTGCATGCGCAGGCCGTCGAGATTCTTGTTGAGCGCCGCGATGCGCGCATCGATTTCGGGATTGGCCACGGTGGCCGCTTCCGGCGGCGTGAGCGGGGCCGGTTCTTCGCCGGCGATCTGGCGCTTGATGGCGTTGCGCGCCTGCTCGGCTTCGGTCAGTTCCAGGCGCGCCTGGTTGAGCGAGTCTTCGAGCGTAGCCATGTTGGCGCTGAAGTCGCCGCCGGCGCGCGGCAGCATGCCGAGGTGCTTGATCTTGAATTCCTTGAGCGCGTTTTCGGCCTGCACCAGTTTTTCTTCGTAATTCTTGATCTGGTCGTCGATGAACTGCACCGCTTTTTCGGAATCCTGCTTCTTGCCGCCGAAGCTGCCTTCCACGAAGATGGTCAGCAGCGACTGCACGATGTCCTTGCCCAGCTTGGGGTTGGAATTCTTGTAAGAGATCGTGTAGATGTCGTCACGCTCGGTGCCGCCGATGCTGATCTGCGCCATCAGCTCGTCGATCAGCTTTTCGTTGTCCTTGGGCGTGGACGCCTTGATGTCGAGGTCGACCATGCGCATGACGCGCTCGACATTGGGACGGCTGATCAGGGTGCGCCGCATGAAGGCCACCTGCTGGTCCACGTTCGGTACCGAGGTCATGCCCGACAGCAGCGGTTGCAGGATGCTCTGGGTATCGACGTACACCCGGGCCGAGGCTTGGTATTCATTCGGCAAGCGGTACACCACCGCCCAGCCCACGATGGCCACGATCCAGGAAATGACGACCGCATACCAGCGGTATTTCCAGATCGCTTTGAGGAAGTTCGTCAGTAGGGCCTGCAGTTCTGCCATCTCGTCAATCTCGCCATAAAGGGTATCCCGGGAAGGTGTCCCGGGAGGGTGGCCCAGGCCGGCCGCTTTGCGCGCACATGCGGGCGGAGCGCCCGGTGCCGCATCGCGCCAGCCGAAGTGTTATCGGATGCACAAAAAGCAATTTGCTGGGGCAGCTCAAGGAGCATGACAATAAATTGCTCTAAGGCATTGATTAATAATCATATGATACAGGAAATCTCTTGCCTACTGATACTGAATTCGCCCGGTATAGTATACGTTCGACAATTGTTTACGGCATCACTCATGTATTCAATGACAATTCGGCCAATCCTGTTGCCCCTCGCAAAGAGTTTCGCACATCGATTCGAAAAAAAGGAAGAAAACCGTGGCCTGCAAGCCGAAATTACAACAGTGGTGAAGCGACCATTGTCAGGCGGTTTGCGTGAATGAAACTAGTTGTTGCCGGCGCGCCAATCGGGTACTGTCGGGGCATGACTTCTTCCCTCCTTTTGCGCGCTGGTATCGGCATGGGCTCGGGCCTGGCCGGCGCACTGCTTGTCGCTCTTGCATGGGCGCCCGCTGCGGCCGCCGGCGCCACCTTCGGCCAGGTGATCGCCTCGGTCAAGCCCTCGGTGGTCGGGATCGGCACCTACCAGCCCACGCGCAGCCCGGCCATCGTGTTCGTGGCCACCGGCTTCGTCACCGGCGACGGCCTGAGCGTGATCACGAACGCGCACGGCATCCCCGAGACGCTCGACAGCGAACGCAATGAAACGCTGGGCATCGTCATCGCCAAAGGCGACAAGGTCGACTTCCGCCCCGCCAGGCTGGCCGGGCTCGACCGCCTGCACGACCTGGCCCACCTGCGCCTGGCCGGCGCACCGATGCCGGCCCTGCGCCTGGGCGACGGCGGCGCGGTCGAGGAAGGCCAGGCGCTGGCGTTTACCGGCTTTCCGCTCGGCATGGTGCTCGGCTTGCATCCGGTGACCCACCGCGCCATGTTATCGGCCATTACGCCGCTGGTGATGCCCTCGGTCAGTGCGCGCAAGCTCGATGCGCGCGCGATTGCGCAACTGGCGCGCGCGCCCTCGCCCATCTATCAGCTTGACGGCACGGCGTATCCGGGCAACAGCGGCAGCCCGGTCTACGATCCCGACAGCGGCCAGGTGCTGGCGGTGCTGAACATGGTGTTTGTCAAGGGATTGAAGGAAAATGCGATCACCAACCCGAGCGGCATCAGCTACGCCATCCCGGTGATTCATGTGCGGGCGCTGCTGCAACAACAAACATCACCGCAAACAATGCCGCAAACAACACCGTGAGGAAAGAAAAGCGCGTCCTCCCTTTCGCTTGAAAAACTTCATGCTAAAATAGAAACTGTTGTAATTAAAATTGCACGATAGTAATTTAATACCGGCGCGGTCCGCATAAAGGAAAATCAGGTGAACACGTTCAAATCGCATACGATGAAATGGCTTGGCGCCAGCGCGCTGGCCCTGTCGGCCCTGCTCCTGGGCGGCTGCGCCTCCCCGGTCTCGACCGTGGTGCCGGATCCGGCGCCGGCCAGCGCCCATGAATACCTGATCGGCCCGGGCGACACCGTCAATATCGTGGTGTGGCGCAATCCGGAAGTGTCGACCACGGTGCCGGTGCGTCCGGACGGCAAGATCACCACCCCGCTGGTGGAAGACTTGCAGGCCAGCGGCAAGACCTCGACCATCCTGGCGCGCGATATCGAAAAAGCGCTCGAAAAATACATCCAGCAACCGGTGGTGACCGTCATCGTGACCAGTTTCGTCGGCAATTACAGCGAGCAGATTCGCGTGATCGGGCAGGCCGCCCGTCCGCAAGCGCTCGCTTACCGGCGCGACATGTCGCTGATGGATGTGCTGATCGCGGTCGGCGGCGTCACCGAGTTTGCTTCGGGCAATAAGGCCATCGTGATCCGCAAGGTGGACGGCAAGTCGGAAAAGCTGGCCGTGCGCTTGAACGACCTGATCAAGCAGGGCGATATTTCGGCGAATATCTACATGCGCCCGGGCGATGTGCTGGTGATTCCGGAAAGCTTCTTCTAAAGGCGGTCGACAGACGGCCCAAATGGTGGAATACTTGCGCGAAAGACAGGATGTCGGTTTTTTTTACAGGACAGACCGCCTGGCGCCGGCGCCGCTAACCCAAAGCGCCACCAAGCCCTTGATCTGCATCAGATTTTAGCGTCGGGGCACGGCATTGGAATAAAAGTTGCTTTAACTCTGTATCAGGCGCGCCTGACGCTGCCGTTCAATTCGAGGAAACTGACGTGACTATCAATCATCAACCGGACCGCGCCAACGGCGAAGCAGTAGCGCCGCCAGCGCCTTTGTCGGCGTCCGGCAACGCGCGGCGCCGCTTTACGCGCGCCGGCCTGGGCGCGTCCGGGGTCCTGATGACCCTGGCCAGCCAGCCCGGCATGGCCGCCACCGTCTGCGCCTCGCCGTCCGGCTCGCTGTCGAACGGCTTGCAATCGAGCCACCGGCCCGACAATCCGCTCACCTGCGGCGGCAATTCGCCCGGCTTTTATGCCAACAACGCGGCCGGATGGCCGTCGAACCCGGCGCCGGCGCGTAAATTCAAGGATATTTTCCCGGTCAACGCCAGCCAGGCCGCGCTCGGCGACCTGACCCTGGCCGAGGTGTTCAAGACCAACGGCAATCCGCACGGCGGCAAGGGCGGCAAAGGGCCGTTCAAGAGCGAAGACCTGGATCCCCACAATGTGGCCAGCCATGTGCTCGCCGCCTACCTGAACATCCAGAGCAAGCGCTCGACCGTACTGACCGAGAACCAATTGCGCGCCATCTGGCAAGAATACCAGTTCAACGGCGGCGGCAAGCTCGGCTACTACTCGCCGACGGCCGGCGTCAAATGGTATGGCGACGAGATCGTCGCATACCTGAAAACCACCTTCCATCAGTAGCCTGCACGGCGCCGGCGCCACGCGCGCCCGCCCTTCCCAGATCATGCCGCACGCCCTTTCCTGGCACGTCCTTCCCGGCCAGCGCCTCCAATACCGCCAATGGGAACAGGAAGCGGTCCTGTTCAACGACCTCAGTGGCGACACCCACCTGCTCGACGCCGATGCGCTGGCGCTGCTGCTGGCCGTGCGCGGCGGCGCGCGCGATGTGGCGGCGCTGCGGCTGGCGCTGGGCGTGCCGGACGAGGACCAGGACGCCAACGGCGCGCTGCAAGCGCTGCTTGAGCAACTGGCGTCCATTGCCCTGATCGAACAGCGCGCATGAGCACTGTCAGCGCGCTCGGCCGCGCCGAACTGGGCCGCCGCCTGCGCGAGGGCAGCATCGACCTGCGCACCGGCGCCTTTGTCACCCGCATCCACAGCCCGTTCGCCAGCGTGGCCGATGGCTTGCATTTGCTGTACGCCGACTACCCCCTGCTGGACAACAATGAGTTTGCCGACTTCCACGTCGATATCGCGCCGCCGCCCTCGCTGCGCCGCTGGTACAAGCCGCTGGCGCGCTTCGTCTACGATGGCATGGCGCCGTTCCTGCCGCTGCCGGCCGCGCAAGCGTTTCCGATGTTCGAATGGGGCATGAACTGGTGCGTGTCGAGCCGCGCGCATGAGTACCTGATCCTGCACGCGGCCGTGGTCGAGAAGAACGGGCGCGCCGCCATCCTGCCGGCCCCGCCGGGTTCCGGCAAAAGTACCTTGTGCGCGGCCCTGGTCAGCCGCGGCTGGCGCCTGCTGTCGGACGAACTGGCGCTGGTGCGCCCGCAGGACGGTTTGCTGGCGCCGCTGCCGCGCCCGATCAGCCTGAAGAATGCCTCGATCGCGGTGATGCGGCGCTACCAGCCGGACGCCGTCATCAGCAATCCGGTGCCGGACACCACCAAGGGCACGGTGGCGCACCTGAAAGCGCCGTCCGACAGCATCGCGCGCGCGCACGAACTGGCGCGCCCGGGCTGGATCGTGTTTCCCAAATACACAGCGGGCGCGGCCACGACGCTGCTCGACCTGACGCCGGCGCGCGCCTTCATGCGCGTGGCCGAGAATGGTTTCAACTACAGCGTGCTGGGCGCGCGCGGGTTTAGCGCCTTGGGCGAGCTGGTGGCGCAATCGCGCTGCATCGATTTTACCTACAGCGCGCTGGACGAGGCGATCGCGGTGTTCGAGCAGTTGGCGGGCGCGGCGTGACCCGCTGCGCCGTGCCGTTACTGCTGCAACTGCTGCGCGACCCAAGCCGCGCGGCCAGCCTGGGCCTGGCCGAATGGGACTTGCTGCTGCGCCAGGCGGCGGCGGCGCGGCTCGAAGCGAGCCTGCACGGCTTGCTGGACGAACACGGCGTGGCCGGCGCGATTCCGCCCGCCGCCCGCCGCCACCTGGACTGGGCCGGGGTGCACGCCGAACGGCACGCGCGCGCGGTGCGCTTCGAAGTGGCGCAGATCGGCGCGGCGCTGGCCGCCAGCGGGGGCGGCGCGATACCGCTGCTCCTGCTCAAGGGCGGCGCCTACGCCATGGCGCAGCTGGCGGCCGGGCGCGGGCGCCTGTTTTCCGACATCGATATCCTGGTGCCCAAGGACCGCCTGGCCGAGGTGGAGGCGGTGCTGATGCTGCACGGCTGGGCCACGGTGGCGCAGGACGCCTACGACCAGCGCTATTACCGTACCTGGATGCACGAATTGCCGCCGATGAAGCATGGGCGGCGCGCCAGCGTGATCGATGTCCACCACGCGATCCTGCCGGAAACGGCGCGCCTGCGGCCCGACCCGGCCAAGCTGCGCGCCGCCGCCGTGGCCTTGCCCGCGCAAGCCGGCCAGGCGCCGCTGCAGGTGCTGGCCCCGGCCGACATGGTGCTGCACAGCGCGCTGCATCTGTTCTACGACGGCGAATTCGACCATGGCCTGCGCGACCTGCTCGACCTGCACCGCCTGCTGAGCCACTCAAGCGCCACGCCCGGCTTCTGGGACTTGCTGGCCGCGCGCGCGGCCGAACTGGAACTGGGCCGCCCGCTGTTCTACGCGCTGCGCTATGGCGCGCGCCTGCTGCACACGCCCGTGCCCGAGGCGGCCCAGGCCGCCGTGCGCGCGGCCGGCCCCGGCGCGCCGCTGCTGGCCCTGATGGACGCCCTGTTCCTGCGCGCCCTGCTGCCGCATCACCGCAGCTGCGGCGACCGCTTCAGCGGCGCAGCGCGCTTTTTGCTGTATATCCGCGGCAACTGGCTGCGCATGCCACCGATGTTATTAACCCGACATCTGTTTCACAAGGCATTTATTTCTTCTAGTAAAGACTAAGCGGCGTCCAGGCTGTCGGTTTTCCTTACACCAAGGCATGCACATACCATGAAAACGGTGCTAAGTACTTGATTTTAAACAATCCAACGCTTCTGGCACGAGTCGTGCTTATAGGAAGGCACGCTGGATCAACAAACAAAAATCGGGAGAACCACTTATGAAACTGACAAAATACCTCGCCGCCGCCGCCGTCTCAGCCGCGTTCATCGCAGCGCCGGCATCGGCCGCCACCATGGGCATGGCCGACCTGGCCATCACCGGCCTGATCATCCTCGATGCGAACAACAACGCCGCCACCGGCATCACCATCAAAACCGAAAACCGCACCGGCACCGCCGCGTCGAACTTCAACGGTAACGACGGCACCGGCGCCGGCAGCGGCAACATCTTCAGCACGACCATCGGCGGCACCGTCGACGTCCAGAACCGTTGCGCCGGTCCTTCCTGCGTTGCCATGCCAGCCGGTAACTACCCAGGCGGCGTGGAAAACAATTTCTCCGCGCACATTCCTGCGCCGAACGGCAACTACGCCCTGGGCGATATGTACATCGCCGGTAGCGCGATCGGTATCGGCGCCAACGGCCTGACCCGCGCCGATTCGTCCGTCATGTCGCCAGGTAACGCCGGCAGCGCGAACGCCACCATCGCCAACTCGGCGACGTCGGAAACCGTGTTCGTCGCCAGCAGCACCCTGCAAGCGCGCTTCGCACTCGGCTTCGAAGCCTATGTGGCCGCGTTCGTCGATGCCGCCGCCGGCGTCAACGGTTCCTCGCTGGGCACGATCAGCTGGGCGCTGTCGCTGCAGGAAGTGATCGGCAATGTGTCGACCACGATCATGAACTGGACGCCAAGCGAAATCAACGATGGTGTCGCTTCGAGCGAACTGTCGCAAAATTCGATCAAGGAAACGTCGGGCACCGTGCTGTCGAACCTGGTGACCCTGACCACCGGCCGCACCTACAAGCTGACCATCAACCAGGCGTCGAATTCGATCGCTTCGGAAGTGCGCGCCGTGCCTGAACCGGGCAGTATGGTGCTGGTCGGCCTGGGCCTGCTGGCCCTGGGCGCCGCATCGCGTCGCAAAGCGGCCAAGAAGTAAGCAGCGCATGCGCCAGCCGGGCTTGCCAGCCGGTTTGCGCATTGCATCAACGAACGACCCGACCGCCGGTGGCGCTCGGGTCGTTCGTCCTTTTAGGCGATAATGTCCCATGGCCTACACCCAGAGCGAGCATCCGAGCAATAACATCACCGGCCGCGCCACCGATGTGCTCGGCCAGGTGCGTCCGGCCAATGTGCGCGCCGTCATCAAGCTGGTGCGCGAAGCGCGCAGGAACGGCACCCCGCTGTACCCCTTCTCCACCGGCCTGAACTTCGGCTACGGCGGCAAGTCGCCCACCGCCGCCGGCAGCCTGCTGGTCGACCTCGGCGCCCTGAACACGATCCGCATGACGGTCGACAAGAGCAACGGCCGGGTGTTGCCGGTGGCCGTGATCGGACCGGGCGTGACGCAAGGCATGCTGTACGACTTCTTGGAAGAACACCATCCGAACCTGACCTTCAATGTGACCGGCTCGGCGCGTGCCACCAGCATCATCGGCAATTCGCTCGACCGCGGGGTCGGTTACTTTGGCCCGCGCAAGGAAGACTTGTTCGGGCTGGCCGTGGTGTGCGGCAACGGCAAGCTGCTGCGCACCGGTTTCCGCCGCCTGAAGCGCTCGCCGCTGGGCACCAGCAATCCGTATGGCCTGGGGCCGATGCTCGACGGACTTTTTTTCCAGAGTAATTTCGGCCTCGTGGTCAGCGCCTGTTTCCGCCTGGTGCCCAAGCGTCCCAAGCAAGTGGCGCTGTCGCTGTCGCTGCGCCGCGAAGAGGACTTGCCAGCCTTTATCGACGAGCTGGCCAACTGCAAGCGCGAAGGCTTGATCGAGTCGGTCACCCACATCGCCAACCGCGCGCGCACCCACGCCACCCTGGCCTACGGGGTGACGCGCTACCTGGAGGAGCAATGCGCTTACACGCCCGAGCGCGCCTTTGCCGAGGCCGAGAGCGTGATGGACCTGATCGCGCCGGGCGAGTGGGCCAGCCTGGGCGCGATCACCGGCACCAAGGCGCAAGTGAAGGCCAACCTGGTCGAGATCCGGCGCCGCATGAAGGGGCTGGCGCGGGTGCGCCCGATCACGCACCAGTTGCTCGACACCGCCTACGCCGTGGCGCACCGGCTGCGCTTCATTCCGGCCGCGCGCGCCAACGCCGCCGCGATCTCGGCGATCCGGCCCCTGCATACCCTGGCGCTGGGGGTGCCGACCGATGCGGCGATCGATAATTTGCTGTGGAAATTCGGACGCGCCGACCTCAGCGCGGCCCAGCTCGACCAGTCGAATTGCGGCTTGCTGTTCATTAATCCGGCGCTGCCGCTGGACGGGGCCTTCGTCGACCGCTTCATCACTGAAATGAAGAAGACGGCGGCGCGTTATTATCACGACACCTTGTACATCACCATCAATATCGAAACCCCGACCTCGCTGGTGGCGGTGATCAACCTGCTGTTCGACCGCAGCAACCTGGAAGGGGTCAAGCGCGCCCACTTCTGCGCCGACCGTCTGCTCGACAAGATCCACGCCATGGGGCTGGAAGTGTACCGCGCGCGCGCCGACATGATGGCCGCCATCGTGCGCCGCGATCCGCATTACTGGGCCGTCATCCACGCGCTCAAGACCCGGCTCGACCCGGACGGCATCATCGCGCCGGGCCGCTACGACGCCCAGCCGGCCGTGCCGAAAACCTAACCCAGCTTGATCAGGCGATTGGCGATGCCGTCTTCCTCGCGCTGCGAGAAAAAGAAGGGATACAGGGAACGTTCGCTGCCGGGATGGCTGCTGGTGCCGCCCAGGCGCCGGATTTGCTGCGCCATGTGCTCGACGCTGAGCCACATCAGGTAGGCCGGGGCGTCGACCCGGGTATTGTGGCGCAACTCGGCCTGGTCCTGGAAGTCGAGCATGGTCTGGTAAAAGCGCCGGTGGCGCGGATTGACTTCGATCAGCACGTCGGTGCGTTCATGGATGTAGCGCGCGTAGATGAACAGGGTGTGGAACAGGGCCGCCAGCGCCATCTTCGATTTCACCTGCGGGTCGAAGGCCAGCTTGGTGATCTCGCACAACTTGGCGCCGCGCGCGCGCCAGGCGTCGACATGGTCGTGGAAAATCTCGTCGGCCAGGATGCCGCGCTCGGAATCGAGCCCCAGGGTCACGGTGCCGATCACGCTGCCCTTGTCCGAGGCCGACAGGGTGATCCGGTTCGGGTCCTTTTCCATGCGCGCCACATTGTAGCCGCGCATGGCGTACATTTTGCTGATCAACAGGCTGGCCGAATTGCGGCCCTCGTCGGTATCGGCCAGGCGGATGCCGAAAGTACGGTCGTTATCGGTAAAGTTGCCGATCAAGAGACTGCCATCGTCGGCCGCCTGGTCCTCCTCGCCGCCGACCACGTAGGATGACTCAAGATGGGCCTGCTCCCTGCCCATTGCTTCCACTGCGTCGTGCTCTGCACTCATGTGAAAACTCCCAGTGGCGCCGGCGCGACCCGCGGAAAGCGGCAAGCAACCGGTTTATAGTTGTTTGAGCAAGCCCCGCGCTTCTTCCACTTGCGGAAATTGCTTATGTTTCTCCAGCAAAATTTCAAGTTCCTTGCGCGCGGCCGCTTCCTGCTTCGACTTGATCAGGGCCTTGGCCAGGTGCAGGCGGACGTCGGGCACGCCCGGCAGCCTGGCGCTGGCCTCGCGCAACAGGGCCAGCCCGCGCGCCAGGTCGCCCTGCTGCACCAGCAGCCAGCCCAGGGTATCCATCACCACCGGGTTGCCAGGCAATGCCTTGGCGGCCGCCTCGGCGGCCGGCAGCGCGCGCGCATCGCCGGCGAGGTCGTAGGCCACCGCCAGATTGTTGAGCGCGCTAGGATAGCCAGGTGACTTCTTCAGTATGGCTTCAAATTCCGTAATTGCTAATTGATATTTTTTATTGGAAATATACTGCTCTCCAAGGTAACCCGGCACCTTGACATCGTCCGGATGGGCGGCGCGCCACTGTTGCACTTTGGCATCGGCCTCCTTGGCCTTGCCGCCGATGCGCAAGGCTTCGTACAGCTTGATCAAGAGCTCGGCGTTGTTGCCCAACGAAAACGCTTTATCGTACAAGGGGATGGCGGCTGCGGCATTGCCCTGCACCAATAACACGTCGGCTTCGGAGACGAAGCCGACCGCCAGCTTGGGGCGCTGCTTTTGCATGCTGCGCGCCACGCCGAGCGCATCGCCGTACTGTTTCTGGCGCAGCTGGGCGGCCGCCAGCGCCAGCTGGGCGTCGAGATAATCGGGCTGCAAAGCCAGGGCGCGCTTGAGCGAGGCGCTGGCCGACGGCAGGTTGCCGATCGCAACATGGGCCGCGCCGAGGCGGAAATGTGCTTCGGCCGACTGCGGCGCGACCACGGTCAGCTTGGTGAAGGTTTCCATGGCGCTGCCCTGGTCGCCGGTGGCGGCCTGCAACTGGCCGAGCAGGTCGAGCACGGCCGGATTGTCCGGATTGGCCACCAGCAGCTTGCGCACCAGGGTCAGGGCGCGGGTGGCCTCGCCCATGCGCACGTAGTGATTGGCCAGCACGATGGCCGGCCCGACCGCGGCCGGGTCGACCGCGCTGGCGCGCTCGAGCAGGGCGCCGGCTTCGGGCAGGCGGCGCTGGGCCACGGCCATGGCCCCGAGCGCGGTCAGCGCCTCGACGCTGTTGGGATACTTGGCCAAAAAGCCTTGGTAGCGCTGGCGCGTGGCGTCCAGTTTGCTCGCCTGCATGTCGAGGCGCGCCAGGTTGTCGAGCGCGGGGAAGAAATCGGGGTGCAGGCTGAGCGCTTTTTCAAAGGCGATGCGCGCGCCCGCCTGGTCCTTCTTGCCCAGCAGCGCCAGGCCCTTGAGGTTCAGCAGGATCGGGTCGCCCGGGGTGCGCGCTTCGAGCGGCACCAAGGCCGCCAGCGCCTTGTCGAACTGGTTCAGGCGCAGCGCCGTCATGGCCAGGGTGGTGCCGGCAGTGCTGGTGGTCTGGTCGAGCGTGCTGGCCAGTTCCAGTTCGGACAGGGCGCGCGCTTCTTCACCCTGCTCGAGCTTGCTCAAACCGAGGGCGGTGCGCAGTTGCGCCTTTTTCGGGTCGAGCGTGCTGGCGCGCTCGAGCAGCCCGGTAGCCTTGCCGAACTCGCGGTTGTCGGTGTAGGCCTTGCCGGCGATCGCCAGCAACTGGGGGTCCTGCGAGGCGGCCAGCACCGGCGCCAGCACCGCGATGGCGCCCTTGGGGTCGCCTGCGGCGATGCGGGTCGAGGCCAGCAGCTTGCGCGCGTAATCGTTCTCGGGGTGGGCTTCGTGGTATTTCTTCAGGTTTTGCTCGGCCTGCGGCAGCGACTTGAGGGTAAAGTGCACGGCCCCGGCCAGCAGCACCGACGGCATGTGGTCCGGCGCCACGCGCAACACTTGCTGCAGCGATTCGAGCGCGGCCGCGTGCTTGCCCTGGGTGAAGTCGAGCATGGCCTGGGCGTAGGTCACCATCAGGTTCTTCGGTGCGCTTTTCCTGGCGGCGGCCAGCGAGACGGCCGCTTCATCGTAGCGCCGTTCGGCGATGAACAGATAGGCCTTTTGCAGGTGGCCGCCGGCGCTGCCCGGCTCGAGCGCCAGCACCTGGTCGTAGGCGGCCAGCGCCTCGGCCGGCTTGCCCTGGGAACGCTCGAAGTCGCCCTTGAACAGCCAGCTCGCCACATCCTTCGGATTTTTCTCGACCGCCTGCGCCACATAGCGCGCCGCGCCCGCCTTGTCGCCATTGGCCAGCGCGATATTTGCCAGGCCCATCAGCGCGACCGGGTAGCCCGGATCGATTTTCAGGGCGCGCTCGAAGGCGTCGGCCGCTTCGGCGCGCTTGCCGAGCTGGTAAAAGGCGGCGCCGCGCTGGCTGAGCACCTTGACGTTGGCCGTGTAGGCGCTGTCGGCGGTGCCGTCGATGACTTTCTGGAACTGTCCCTGGAACAATTGCGCCATCAACAATTCGGGCAAGGCGCGTTCCGCCGCCATGCCCAGCTCGATGGCCTTGCGCACTTCCTTCTCGGCCGAGACGGCGTCGCCGAGCTTGTTATAGGCTTCGCCCAGCGCCAGGCGCGTTTCCGGGTCGGACGGGTTTTTGGCGACCGCGTTCTTGAGCTGGATCAGGGCCGACACATGGTCGCCCTTCTGCTGGAATTGCCTGGCCTCGGCCAGCAGGGTCGCCGCCGTGTCGGGCTTGCCGCAGCCGGCCAATGCACCGAGCATAAGGACAGTGGTGAGGGCGGCGGTGGCCAGGGAGTGCGCTTGGGTTGACATGACGATCCTGTTGTTACACAGCGGTGGCGTGGTCGCGCCTGCCGCCAATTGCATGAATGAAGCGGCGCAGGGATACCGCACCGGCGCGGCTGCGGATCGTTACACCGCGAACACCACGGTCAACCGATCGACAGCAGGCGCTCGGCGATGCCGGCTTCCTCGCGCTGCGAGAAAAAATAGGGGTACAGCGAACGTTCGGTGCCCGCGTCTTCGTGCACGCCGCCGAGGCGTTCGATCTCGGAACCCATGAAATCGAGGCTGAGCCAGAGCAAATGGGCGGGCGCGTCGACACGCGGGTTGACGCGCACCCCGCTTTGGGTGCGAAAACCGAGCATCTGCTCATAATAGCGCCGGTGACGCGGATTTATCTCGATAAACGCATCCGTGCACTGGTAAATATGATGGGCGTAGATGTACAGGATGTGGAACAGCGAGCCGAGCGCGAATTTGGAGCGCACCGTGGGGTCGAAGGCGAGTTTACTGATTTCGCAGACCTTGGCGCCGCGCGCGCGGAATTCGTCGATGTGATCCTTGAACACCTCGTCGGCCAGGATACCGACCGGGGAATCGACCCCGAGCGTGACGGTCCCGATGACGTCGCCCTGGTCGAAGGCCGACAGGGTGATCTGGTTGGGATTGTCTTCAAGCCGATGGGTACCGGCATAGCCACGCCAGGCATACATCTTATTGATGAGCATGCTGGCGCGATTACGCCCTTCCTCGGTGTCGGCAACGCGAATCCCGAAGCTTCGTGTATTGATCGTCATCTCGGAGATGTTATCAGAATTATCTTCCACAAAAACACAATGGCTGCCCAGATTCCCTGTATCGGGCGCGTGAAAATTGAAACGATTTGTTTCAACATTATTGAGAAACTGATCCATCGACTATGATCCCGAAGATATTGTCCAAGCTGCGAATTCAGTAACATATTGCTAACAGGGACTATCCTAACATCGACGGCAAGATGCAGGGAGACAATTAAAATTTTTGTTCGCAAATATGCAACAGCCGGGCGCTCATGTCGGCCAGCGGCATCATGCCTGTGCTTCCTTGCTCCACAAACTGAAAAACCGTCATTCCCGCGCAGGGCTAGGCGCCCCCACAGGAATGACGGTTTTTAGGTTGCTGGCTGGCGCTGTAAGTGCGTTCGCCGCCCCTGTAAGTGCGTATGCCGGCGATCGTTGCGATTACCCGGCGACGCTCAAGCGCCCCTCCGGCTTACAACTCCTTGGCCAGCGCCTTCGCCTCCTCCATCTGAGCAAAGTTCTTACTGGCCATGACTTTCTCCAGTTCGCGCTTGGCCCCGGCCTTGTCACCGGTTTTCGCCAGCCCGGCCGCCAGGTGGAAGCGGATATCGGCCGCGTCCGGCGCCAGCGCGACCGCCTTTTGCAGCAGGCTCAGGCCGCGCTTGGCGTCGCCCTGCTCGACCAGCATCCAGCCCAGCGTATCGGTGACCGCCGCACTGTTGCCGGCCAGCGCGAAGGCCTTTTCGGCGGTTTTCAGCGCGCGCGGATCTTTTTCCTGCTGGTAGGCCCAGGCCAGGTTGTTCAGGGCTGCGGCATTCTCTGGCGCTTGCTTGAGCACCGCTTCGAGCCCGCCGATGGCCGCCTTGTAGCGCTTGCCCGCCAGGTCGTTCTCGGCCACGTACAAGGCCAGCGCCACGTCGTTCGGATGCTCGCTGGCGGCCTTGGCCAGGCGCGCGTCGGCTTCCTTGCCCTTGCCGGACTGGCGCATGGCCGCATGCAGCTTGATCAGGTTGGCGCTCGACGGCGTCAGCGCGAACGCTTTGTCGAACGAGGCCACCGCTTGCGCCGGCTTGCCCTGCGCCAGGCTGAGGTTGCCTTCCAGCTGGAAACCCAGCGCTTCCTTCGGACGCTGTTTCTGGATCTGGCGCGCAATTGCCAGCGCGTCGTCGAGCTTGCCCGCATTGGCGGCCAGCTCGGCCTGGGCCACCTGGGCGTCGACAAAGTCCGCTTGCAGTGACAGCGCCTTTTTCAGGTCCTCGGCGGTGGCGTTCAGGTTCTTCATCTGCGCGTGCACCGTCGCCAGGCGGAAATGCGCCATCGCCGATTTCGGTGCCACGCCGGCCAGCTTGCCGTAGGTGTCCAGCGCGCCCGGCACGTCGCCGTTGGCCAGCTGCGCCTGGCCCAGCAAGTCGAGCAGGTCGAGGTTTTTCGGATTGGCCACCTGGAACTTGCGCGCCAGGTTCAGCGCCTTGTCTTTCTGGCCGATCGACAGGTAATGCGCGCCCAGGGTGCGCGCCGGGCCGATGGCGTCGGGATTTTCGCTGCTGGCCTTTTCCAGCCACTGGTTCGCTTCGTCGTTGCGCCCTTGCGCCAGGGCCAGCTTGGTCAGGGCGTAATAGGCCTCGACATTTTTCTTGTCTTTGGTCAGGAAATTGACCAGTTGCTGTTTCGCCAGGTCGGGCTTTTTCTCGCGCAGGGCCAGCTGGGCCAGGTTGGCGGCGGCCGGGAAATAGTCGGGCTTGAGCGCCAGCGCCTTGTCGAAGCTGGCGCGGGCGTTGACCATGTCGTTCATGCCCAGGTACACGCCGCCCTTGAGGTTATGCACCATCGGGTCAAGGGGCTGGGTCGCTTCGAGCGCCTTGGCGGCGGCCAGCGCCTTGTCGTAGCGCTTCAGGCGCAGCTCGGTCATCACCAGCAACACCGCCGCCTTGGGCGACTTGGCGTCGAGCTTGGTCGACTGTTCGAGCTCGCTGATCGCGCGCGCATCGTCGCCGGTGGCCAGCTTGCCCAGCGCCAGCGAGGTGCGCAGCCCGGCCGCGTCGGGCGCCAGCGCGCTGGCCTGCTCGAAGTAAGCCGTGGCCTTGGCATAGTCGCGCGCCTGCATGTAGGCTTCGCCGGCCAGCGCCAGCAATTGCACGTCATCCTTGCCGGACTCGAGCATCGGCGTCAACTGGGCCAGCGCTTCGGTGGTCTGGCCCATTTTCAGCAGGGTGCTGACCATCAGCTTGCGCGCGTAACGGTGCTCGGGCATGGCGGCCAGGTATTTGCGCAGGTGCTGTTCGGCCTGCGGCATGGAGCCGAGCGCATGCTCGACCGCGCCGGCCATCAGCACGCTCGGCATGTGCTCGGGCGCCACGCGCAAGACTTTTTGCAGCGTTTCCTTGGCGGCGGCGTGCTTGCCCTGGGTGAAGTCGAGCAAAGCCTGGGCGTAGGACACCATCAGCGCGTTAGGGCTGATCTTGCGGGCGGCCTCGAGGTCGGCCTTGGCGGCGTCGAACTTGCCTTCCGCGATCTCGACAAAGGCGCGCTCCAGGTGCGCCGAGCGGTGCTCCGGCTTGAGCTTGATGACCTGGTCGTAGGCGGCCAGCGCTTCTTTTCCCTTGGCCTGGGCGCGCAGCAGGTCGCCCTTGAACATCCAGGCAGTGGCGTCGGACGGGTTGCTGGCGACGACCTGGTCGGCCAGGCGGTTGGCTTCTTCCAGGTCCTTGCGCGCCAGCGCCTGGCGCGCCGCGCCGATCAGGGCGCCGACATGGCCGGGCTTGGCGGCCAGGGCCTGGGCGTACAAGTCCTTGGCCTGGTCGGCGTGACCGAGACCGGCGCTGGCCTCGGCGCGCAGCGCCAGCATGTCGGCGTCGGCAGTCGCGCTACCGGTCTCGTCCAGCACCTTCTGGTATTGCTGCTGCATCATCAGGACTTTCGCCAGGGCGGGCACGGCCTTGTCCTTGGGCGCGCCCAGTTCGATGGCCTTGCGCAATTCCTTCTCGGCCGAGACGGCGTCGCCGATGTCGAGATACACCAGGCCCAGGGTCAGGCGCGCGTCCGCATCCGACGGGTTTTTCACCAGCGCATTTTTGAGCTGGATCACGGCGGCCTTGCTGTCGCCCTTGGCGATGAACTGCCTGGCGTCAGCCACCAGTGACGCCGACGTTTCGGTCTTGCCGCAAGCGCTGACGGCGCCCAGCAGTAATAATGCGGACACCACGGCGGCGCCGGCGTGCGCCTTGGATCTGGTAACTGATCTGGTAACTGACATGACTTCCCTATCGTGTGCAACGTGAAATGAGTGGCTGGACAACGCTGCGCCGGCCCGGGTGGCCGGTCTTTGCGCTCTAAGTAAGTGTGCGGGAATGATTGTGATTTCTAGCCAACAGAAGCGGATGCCTGGCAAGGCGCACGCCGCGACGCAGTGCGAGCACTGCTAGCGGTGGGCAACGCAGCAAGGCGCCGCTTATGAAAGCTGGAAATGACAAGAATTTATGCGCACTTACTTGATATTCTATATCGATTTCTCAGGGGAACGAGAAGAACAGGCGCCCGAACAGGCGCCCGCGCCGCCGCCGTTTACAGCGGGTCGGCGGCGGCCAGGGTGTAGGGTACCAGCACGCTCTCGCCCGGCACGAAATCGCGGGTGTCGCGCGTGACCAGGACGCGCCCGGACAGGTGCGCGGTGGCCAGGATCACGGCGTCCGGCAGGCGCATGGCGTGCGCCTCGCGCACGCGCGACGCTTCCAGCGCCAGCAGGTGGTCGATCGGCAGCAGTTCGAACTGGCCCAGGAAGGCTTCGACCAACAGCCGTTCGTCCTCGTCGTCGGACACGCCTTCCATGATTTCCATCCACGTCACCACGCTGATGGCCTTGTCGACATAGTGATCACAGGCCAGTTCCGCTTGCGCGACGCCGTTCAGATAGTCGATCAGGATGTTGGTATCGAACAGCGCTTTTACCATTCGTCGCGCAACCGGTGCTGGTAACTGACGCCATCCTCAAGGATGCGCTTTTTCCACAGCCCGAAGGCGCTCGGCTGAGGCGGTGCGCGCCGCTGGGGGGCGACGGGTGCGGACAGGCCTGTTTCATCGGCAATGACACCTGGAACATGGGTTACCGCGACGTCGTTCGGTTTGCGGCCCATGTGGCGCCTCGAAAGTTGTTCAATGATAAGTAGTGTATAGCATCGTTTGCGCCCCGTCAGCAGGGCTCGCCGCCGTGCCGGCTTACCCACCTTGCATAGAGAAAACGGAAATCAGCGGCCTGTGCCGAATAAGCGTGGAACTGAGGCCCCTTATAGCTAGCAATCTAGCGAAATTTTGGTATTTACAGTAAGAAAATTCGGCTTGCGTGAATGAACGGCGTCGTTGTCGCCACTGGTCTTGTTGTGCCGTTTGGATACATACGGCATCTTTCCCTCATGGTAACGTTATGCAGTGGGAATAGATATCCTGCCGACAACTTCCTGTCAATCCGCGCGGAAAGTGCCAGATTGATAAAAAATGATAAAACCGGAGACTGAATGACATCCTCGCCCACCCTGTTCCTGCTCATGGCCGCCGCCCTCGCCGGCAGCGCCACCGCCCAGACCGATATCGCCAGCGCGCAAGGGGCTCGCCCCACCGCCGGCCTGCAGATCGGCAGCGTCGACGCGGTCCTGAGCGGCTTTGCCGCGCAACACGCCAACGGCCGCAGCTTGCAAGTGCAATCGGTCGGCGGCAACACCGTTGCCGCCCACATCCGCGACTACGCCAACAAGAACGGCGTAGTATCGATCACCGGTACCGCGATCGACACACAAGATTCGGTGTTCGTGCTCAAGGGGAACAAAAAAGCCGTGTACGGCTACCTGCTCAAGTACGACACCCGGAAAGCCTGGGAATACACCACCGACAGCGCCGGCAAGGTCTGGCTAACGGAAGTGCCGATCACCAAGATCGTGCCCGACTTCGACCCCGATTTCCGCGACAAACGCACCCCGGCCATGCTGGCGCTGGCGGTGTCGCACCCGGTCTACAGCCCGATGGCGCTGCGCCAGGCGCGCCATATCGGCCCGTACCAGAATGAAGACGTGACCCAGCTGCAAAGCAAGCCGGGCAGCCCGTACGTGTTCTACCTCAACACCACGGCGGTGATGAGCGGCAGCACGCCCTTGAACGGCGTGACCAAGGACAATATGTACCGCGCCTGG
The DNA here is from genome assembly GCF_011682155.1 of Massilia sp. CCM 8734. Classification (NCBI taxonomy): domain Bacteria; kingdom Pseudomonadati; phylum Pseudomonadota; class Betaproteobacteria; order Burkholderiales; family Oxalobacteraceae; genus Massilia; species Massilia sp. CCM 8734. Next base: position 69,993 of record NZ_WHJI01000015.1, on the reverse strand, counting down.
CAATCGATCGCCGACCAGTACTCGATGCTGAACCTGAACGTGACCACCAGCCGCGCCGTGTACGACGCCGCGCGCACGGCCAACGTGCTGCGCACCGGCATCATCAACTTCGTCAACCAGGATGGCCGCTCGTTCGCGCCGCTGCGCGCCTTCGGCACCACCGCCGCCGGCACCCTGTACCGCAATCCCTCCTCCGGTTTCGACTACGGTTACGGCATCGGCATGACCGGCGCCCACGAAGTCGGGCACCAGATGGGCATGAACCACGACCGCGGCGGCAGCGGCGGCGAGTATTTCGAAGGCATTGCCGCCTATCAGTGGGGTCCCATCATGGGCAACTACTGGATGGGCGGCGGCTGGGCCAACCAGCTGTTTACCTGGAGTCGCGGCGAATACACGACGGCCAGCAATTTCGAAGACGACCTGCGCATCATGAACGTGGACGAGGCCGTGCCCTACATGGCCGACGACATCCCGGACACGCGCGCGCTGACCTTGGGCACGGGCGGCGCCATCGATCCGACCCGCAACTTCGGCCAGATCGAACGCAATACCGACAGCGACACCTTCACCTTCGCGACCACCGGCGTGAGCACCCTGAACCTGCGCATCGACCCGCTCGAATACCTGCGCATGCTCGACGTCGACGCCAGCATCGTCAACGCGGCGGGAGCCGTGGTGGCGCGCAGCAACCTGGCGGTCAACCGCTCGGCCCAGTTCACCAATCTGTCGCTGCCGGCCGGCAGCTACCGGCTGGTGGTGCGCGGCGGCGCCGAGGGCACGCCGGCCAATGGTTTCTCGAACTATTCCTCGCTCGGTTACTACGCGATGAAGGGGACGCTGACGGGCGCGGGCGGCTCCAGCTATCCGGTGCTGGGCAACGGCCAGGCGCTGAACGGCCAGGGCGCGGCGACGGGCGGCTGGCAATATTTCACGATTGACGTTCCGGCGGGGAAAAGCCAGGTCGCGTTCGCGCTCAACGGCGCCAATGGCGACGCCGACATGTTCGTCAAACTCGGCGGCATCCCGACCACGGCCAGCTACAACTGCAAGTCGGACGGGCCGAGCAGCGTGGAAAACTGCAGCGTCAATGCGCCGGCGGCGGGCCGCTATTATGTGGGTATCTATGCGTACGCGGCGTATAACAACCTGAGCGTGAAGGCGACTTACCAGCCGTAAGGATGGGACTGACTGCAGCGGTCGTCGTTAACAACAACCGCTGCAGCAGTCAACGTTTCCGCACGTTGAAGACAATGAAGCCGAATACGAAGTTTGTCTGATTTCAAACAAATCGACATTCGACTGGTATTTGATCGGGCCGCTGGAACATGCTAGATTGAGAGACCTTCGCAAGGTCAGGAACATCATGCCCCAACTGAAAAAAAAACCGCTCACGGTCAATGGCCCTGGACGGCGCAAATCACCAGTCGCCATTGCCCAACCCGCCCTCGCTGAAGAGCTGACTGCGGAGCAGATTGCGCTGTATAGCGCGTTGACATCCGAGAACGGTTTTTCCATCGATGATGCTCGCCGACACTTTCTCGGAGAAGCGTCCCCACCCGGATCCAAACGCACCCGTAGCTGAAACCTCCCGTTGTGGCCAAGCCCACGCAGGCGTCCAGCTTCATTCACGCGCAGTTCGCAGCAAACAATATGAGTGTGGCTCAGTTGATCGCCGATTTCGATCATTGGAAAGCCATGCCGGGACGCGACGCAGAAACAGCGGTATTCGGGCGTAACAGCTTGAACGCAGGTTCTACAATCCTTAGCCATGTGCACATGGTTCCCTTGGGAACCGCCGAAGCGGCGCGCTGGAAGGAGAACTTTCGCAAAAAGCGCGGCAACAAAAGTGATCGTTATCTTTTCTACGTCGACGGTGGCGCGGCCTACGGCTTCCTCCTCCTTGCCATCATTAATGATCCGGGCGGGCATGCTATTTGGCATAAGTCGAATGCGGATCTTCGCAAGAAATGGGACCAAATGGCCGAGCGATTCCACAATCAAGGGATTGTCCCTTAGTTCCCTGTCGCGCTAGCCGTCCTTGAACAGCGCCGATACCGGACAGTCGAACAGGCTGGCCAGTCCCTCGAGCAGGTCGATGCTCAGGGACTTGGTGCTGTTGTTGACCACGCGCGTGAGCTGGGAGTGCGAAATTTCCACGCCCATGGCGCTCAGGCGTTTCCACAATTCTGTGACGAAGCGGATGTCGTGTTCAGCCATCAAAACCTGGACCCGTAGGACGGCTTTGCGCTGTGGCCCCTGGAGGGGCTTGGAGATAGGGGATGGTTTTAGTGTGTGCATGGGTTGGTCGTACCTCACTACGACAGGCGCCATCATACCCGTTTGCCGCTGACCCCGTTTTCATGTGTTGCAAAAAAACCCAAGCAGGGCGATTTATTTGCATATGATGCAAATTATTTTCCAAATTTGCTTGCGTTCCGATTTTGTGCATGTCAGAATGCATTCACTCGCTCAGCAAGAGCACCAACCGCAGCAACGACCACAGGGATTTACCGTGAAAACAACGACGCAACAGCAACAGATGACGACGCAGCGCCCAGCGCGCGGCCTGTCGCTGCTCCCTTGCAGTCTGTTGGCGTCGCTGCAAGTTGCGCTGCTGGCCGCCCTGCAAGGCGTCAGCGCCGCAGCGGACAAGGGCCTCGGCGCCCTGGCCGCCGCCGCGAATAATGCGCTCCGTCCATTGCCAGCACCGTATTACCACCAACATCACCAGTGGCCGGCATGTGGCGGCGCGAATTTGGAACCGATAACGAACATCCGAGGGGGCAACCCCTAGCTGCGGAGGCTTACCCCTCCCCGGCTGACCGACAGGTCAAGCTCAAGGGCTCGGATGTTCCGCAAGGACTCCGGGCCCTTTTTGTTTTGGCCAACAGTTTTACCGCAGCACCGCAGCACCGCAGCAATCGCAGTCAAGCCCTTTCAGTTTGAGGCCGTCCCCGGACAACCCGGACCAGACGCAGTTCTTTCACAATTCGGACAGGTACTAAAACGGTTCCGCCTGTATCGGTATCGCACCCTCACGTGCGATACCAGTGCGGGTGGAACCGGTGCGGGAATAGCTCAATCGCAGAGCGCAACCCTGATGGGTTGAGACAGGGAGTGCGAATCTCCCCTCCCGCGCCATTCCACAAAGCGCTTTCAAGCAGCGCATGGCCCTGCCAGGGGCCAGTCACGCCGAGAGGCTTTGTGGAATGGCCAATATCATCCTTGGGCGACGAGCAGCATTGGTGACTGCAGTGGACTGTAAATCCGCCGTCTTTGTGCATACGGGGTTCGAATCCCTGGTCGCCCACCATCCTTTCATGCCCCGGTTTACCGGGCATTCCCCTTTTCCCCGATACGCTAACTGGTAAGCGGACGCACTGTTAATGCGTTGTAGGCCCGACAGGGTTATGCAGGTTCGAATCCTGCTTGGGGAGCCAGTTTCAATTGTGGATTAGCTCAGCTGGTAGAGCACTTGACTTTGACTCAAGTTGTCGCAGGTTCGAACCCTGCATCCACTGCCAGTTTGCCGCGCATGACCGCGCGGTTCTTTTTCAATGGTGACGTTAGCTCAGTTGGCAGAGCTTTGGATTGTGATTCCAAGGGCCGCCGGTTCGAATCCGGTACGTCACCCCATTATTCCCCCCCGGCTCAGTTCAATGAGCGCGAGGTCGAAAGCCGTGCTGCGCTCCGACAAGGTGATGCGCACTACCCCGGCAGGCAACCGGGATCCGCACCGCGCTCGTGGTGGAAATGGCAGACACGCCGGACTTAAAATCCGAGGCCGCGAGGCATTGGGGGTTCGATCCCCTCCGAGCGCACCAATCACGCCGTTTGCACCGATCCGCAGCGGCGGCAACAAGTCAATGACGCAGTATTCAATGGTGACGTTAGCTCAGTTGGCAGAGCTTTGGATTGTGATTCCAAGGGCCGCCGCCGTAGCGACGGCCGATTCAAATCCGGTACGTCACCCCATTATTCCCACCCCGGCTCAGTTCAATGAGCGCGAGGTCGAAAGCCGTGCTGCGCTCCGACAAGGTGATGCGCACTACCCCGGCAGGCAACCGGGACCCGCACCGCGCTCGTGGTGGAAATGGCAGACACGCCAGATTCAAAATCTGGTGCCGCAAGGCATTGGGGGTTCGACGCCCCCCGAGCGCACCACATACCGGCTTTGCTACGGCTTGCGCCGGCAGCAAGCCGTAAGAAGTTCACGTTTTCGATGGTGACGTTAGCTCAGTTGGCAGAGCTTTGGATTGTGATTCAAGGGCCGCCGCCGTAGCGACGGCCGATTCGAATCCGGTACGTCACCCCATTATTCTCACCTTAGCTCAGCTGGAAGAGCGCGACGCTACGAACGTCGAGGCCGCAGGTTCGAATCCTGCAGGTGGGTCCAAGCAAGGCACGTGTCGCCCGCATGCGGTATTCCCATAGTTCCCGGATAGGGTTCGTGGCGAAGGCCGTATTCGGGTTCCGGATATCAGCCCGGCACGCGCAAGCCGTGGTGCGCTCCGAAAGTTTGATGCGCACTACCCCGGCAGGCAACCGGGACCCGCACCGCGCTCGTGGTGAAAATGGCAGACACACCAGACTTAGAATCTGGCGCCGCAAGGCATTGGGGGTTCGACGCCCTCCGAGCGCACCACGTTTTTCCGATGTCGATCGCGCGCCTGGCGCCGCGATCACACATTTTCTATCTCAGTGGCGCAATTGGCAGCGCAGCGGTCTCCAAAACCGAAGGCTGAAGGTTCGACTCCTTCCTGGGATGCCATTTTTTACGTGGGGTTGCCCGAGCGGTCCAAGGGCGCGGTCTGCAACACCGTTGTTCGCCGGTTCGAATCCGGCACCCCACTCCAATGCAGCGCAAGCGATATCGCTCGGGCGTCCCTCACGGCGCCCGGGAATGCGCGGTGCGCTGCGCCTTATTTTCGTGCTTGCTGGTTTGCCTGCAAGGCGTATTATCACGTTTAACACCTGTCCGGATTTTCATCTTCCCGCCAGCGCCACGGCGCCGGCCTTTTCTGCTATTCCATTCAAACAGGCATCAGTAAAAGTGAAAATATGACTCCGCAAATCTTAGCACTCGACATCGCAGGAAATCCATTCGGATGGATCTCCGCCCAGGAAGCGATCCATTATTACGCCGTCGGCAAGGTGGCGTGGGAACTGGGCGACCGTGAATTTCTGTTTCGCGGCGGGGTGTCGAATGCGGGCGTGCTCTCGACCATGACGGTCAAGCCGATCATTTCGATCATGGGCAGCGAGCGCATGACCAAGAAACTGCGGGTGGCGCTGCCGCTCGGAGACGACAACCAGTTGCTGTTCGCGCGCGACCGCCATACCTGCGCTTATTGCGGCAATGTGTTTGCGCGCCAGCACCTCTCGCGCGACCACATCCTGGCGCGCACCCATGGTGGCAAGGATAGCTGGACCAACTGCGTCACCGCCTGCAAGCCGTGCAACCAGGCCAAGGGGGCCACCATGGTGCACGATTTTCATCCGCTGCTGTACGTGCCGTATGTGCCATGCCGTTTCGAGCACTTCATCCTGAGCGGCAGGAATGTGCTGGCCGACCAGCACGATTATCTGTCGGCCAAACTGCCCAAGCACTCGCGCATGCTGGCGTGACCGCCTGGCCCTATCCGAAAGTACGCGCCGGCGTAGCGCCCACCTCATCCGTCATGGCGAGCGATGGTGCGCTACGCCGCGCGCCCGCTTCACCTTCAAGTATCGCAAAAGCGTCATCGCGCGGCCGGTAATTGAGCGCACTGCGCGTGCGTTCGATGGCCAGGCGCTTGTAGCGGTTGTCCGATACCCCATGGACGACCGTAAAACCGCTCAGGTCGGCATCGATACAGCGCGCCAGCAACTGCACCACATCGCGCTCGCTAATGAACGCGGCAACGTCGCGCGCGCTGTGCCGTTCGCCTGCATGGAACGTTGCCACGTTGGCTATCCGCACAGCCACCGTAACGAGCGTGCCATCATCAGCAAACAAGGAGGCGAGCGCTTCGCCGAACGCCTTGCTCACGCCATACATATTCTTGGGTCGCGGCGCCATGTTTTCCTGCACCTGCACGTCCAGCGGATAACCTTCAACGGCCTGGGCGCTGCTGGCAAACACAACACGCCGGCAACCCTGCGCCTTTGCCGCGAGAAACACGTTATAGCTTCCGACGATGTTCGTCGGCAGCAGTGAGGTGTGGAAGTCGGCGTCGGGCAAAGGGTCCGCCGCGAGGTGAAGCACGGTCTGCACGCCCGCGCAGGCACGCATGCAAGCGTCGAGGTCGGTGACGTCAAGATGCACGGCCTCGCCGCCCAGGTGCGCCAGCGCGGCGCTATCGAGGTCACCCAGGCGCAGGTCGAACTGGCCGTTCAGCTCGCGGACAAAGGCCGTCCCGATTCGCCCTGCCGCGCCAGTAATAAGAACTTTGTGCGCCGTCATGCGCCACCCGAAGCGCTAGCGGATCGATCACTGCAGAAATGCTTGTTCATCATTTGCGTGCTACCGGTCAGAAAAAATTGATTATCCGAGCGACAAGGCAGCAGGGTCAAACGAGGAATCCTGCGCGCATGAACAAGTATTTCTTACCCACCGCTCCGGGCGCGCACCCACGGCGGCAAGGATAGCGGGACCAACTGCCCTACAGGCCTGGGGGCTGGTGACAGGGCATTCGCGGTAAACTACCCGTTCCTATGTTGCCGGAGCGGCAGGATCGACTGCCCTTTCATGCCATGAGCCTGCCACCCTATGTGCCCCTGCTGCTCAACAGCGATGATGTGTTCGCGCTGATGCGCTGCATGCCCTCGCGCTGCCTACAGACCATGAACGCCGTACGGAACTACATCACGCCGCTGGTGCGCGATGGGGAAGAGCTGGCGGAAACCCTGGCGCAGTATCCGTCGCTCAAGTATGAACCGCTGGACCAGCATTATGTCCTCCTCAAGCTGCTCGGCGGGATGAGTGAAGCGCTGATGAGCGACCTGAACTCGGCAAGCATGTGCGGGATGGGGGTACCGTACGCGGCATTCCTGGTGGCGCTGGCCCCGGACCCCGTCTACCGCACCCATCTCTTCGTCCTTTACGACCAACTTCCACGGGGCCAGTGGCTGATCGACCTGGCCCTGGCCGAAATCGATGGCCGGCAATGGGATGTGGACCCGGCGCTCCAACAACTCATCCATCGACTGCGCGCGGTGCTGGCGCGGGCGCCGCTGCCGTCCACGGTATTTCGTCCGGCCTTCGATTTTCAGCAGGTCGAGGCCGAACGCGAGCTGGTACGCGTGGCTTTTCGCGGCGGCGGCGTGGACGCCGCCATTGACACGTATGCCCGCACCCAATTGCTGAGCCAGGAACGGCGCTACTGACTATCGAAAGCGGTCCGGCTGGCGATGTCGGCGCTGATCAGAGGCTCAACTATTAGCTTCATGAAGCACGCCCGTCAAGTCCCTGATCGACACCGCCGCCTGCTCCGGGCTGGCGTTGCCGCGCCGGTCCAGATGCAAGGCGTGCAGGCCGGCTGCCGTGGCGCCCAGATAATCGCAACGCCAAGTGTCGCCCACCATCAATACTTCGTCGGGCGCCAGGTTCAGCTGGTGGCACAGGGCGCGATAAAAGTCGGGATCGGGTTTGACATGGCCGACCTCGAACGACAGGCATGCGGTATCGATCAGGTCGCCAAGGAGGTCGCGGATCGGTTGAGCGTATGGCAGCGCCAGATTGGATGCCACGGCAGTATGAATGCCGCGCCGGCGCAGTTCGATGAGCACGGAGCGCGATTCGGGGTAAGGCGCGATCGACGCCAGCTCGGCCGCCAGGTCGCTGGCATGGCGGGGATCCGGCGCGACACCGCATGCGTGGGCAAATGCGGCCAGATCGACTGCACCGACCATGGGCGAGCTGACCGGGGCCGCTGTCGACAGGCGCAGGATGGCTTCAAACGGCCGGCGTTTATCACCGATCTCCACCAGCGTGCCGAAGGCATCGAACGCGACCGCCTTGATTGCCATACGATGCTCCCCTTTGTACGAAACCGCGACCTTGGCCCTGGAACCGAATGAGACATTCGCAAGCATCGGCTTCCCTTGGCTAATGCCTTGAAATAACATCATATTCCGGACTTGCAGAATCAGGCAAGGGAAGCAAGAGCAGGGGAATTGAAAGTCATTTTTCCCTGCAGGCTCAAGCGTTGTCGCTGTGTGGGTCGGCGATTTGGCCCGGCCGAGCCGATCGCCAGAGATGGTCGTGCTCTCCCACTTCCCAAACATGGCTGAACAAGCCCCACCTGTGGCGGGTGATCACAGCGCGACTGCGAGCCCCCAATCGATGAGGTCCCGAACGCCCTGCGGGGTCAAGACACGATCCTCGCCCTCGAACCTGGGACAGGCTGTGCGAATATCCGGCGCGCCACGACCGCGAGAGATCACAGCGGTTCGACTGTCATCGGGCTGATGAAGTCCATAGCGCACGAACAGCGCTTGGTCCACCGCTGCGACAGTCACCTGAACGCCATCAAACCAACTCTGATCGTAGTTTTCAAACATGCGCCACAGATACACGCGCTCATTGACGGAGATGCGACGCTTGCCTTTTGCGCTGATTGCCATCATGTCCTTCGTGGATAAACGGTGCCGACACGAGCGCAGCAGCGCGCAACATCGCAATCGCCATGCTGTTGATTTGATTGAAGATGTTGGTGCGGCTGGCGGGGATCGAACCCACGACCCTTGGCTTCGGAGGCCAATACTCTATCCACTGAGCTACAGCCGCGCTGAGGAAAATCGAACGTGAGGCGAAGGATACCGTTTTTTCTGGCCTCGCGTCCATGGAAAGTGTCGCGTTACAGGGAATTTGCGTTCCATAAGAGGTGCTTTGAGTCTATAATCGCGGGTTTGGCGAGTATTTGCAAGTTCATCATGCGAACACGACCGGCCGGCAGCTTTTTGAATATTGTACTAAGGACATCATGAGCGACGCACACAACGAACACGAATCCGCGATCCGGACACCCAAGCAGCTCGTCGCTGCGGTTGCCGGCTTCTTCCTGGTCACTGTCATCGGCATCATTCTGCTCGTGACGTTCGTGACGACGACCAAAACCACGGGCGCCGGCACCGAAAGCCAGAAAGCCGAAGCGATCGCCGCACGCCTGCGTCCGCTGGCCGACGAAGGCTTCACGCTCAAGGATGTCAACGCACCGAAGATTTTCCTCGCTGGCGACGCCGTGTACACGGCTAACTGCGCAGCCTGCCACACAACGGGCGCAGCTGGTGCGCCGAAAATGGGCGATCCCGGCGCATGGGGCTCGCGTATCGCTCAAGGCTACGATACCTTGGTCAAGCACGCGATCGAGGGTATCCGCGCGATGCCTGCCCGCGGCGGCAATCCGGACCTCGATGATGTCGAAGTAGCGCGCGCGGTCGTGCACATGGCGAACCAGAGCGGCGCCAAGTTCAAGGAACCAGCAGCACCGGCAGCAGCGGCAGCGGCTGCCGAAGCAGCGGCGCCGGCGCCAGCCGAAGCAGCCGCACCAGCACCTGCTGCGGCCCCGGCCCCTGCGGCGGCAGCACCGGCCGAAGCGCCGAAGCTGGCCGCCGATACAGGCAAGACCATCTATAACGCCTCATGTGTCGTTTGCCACGGTGCAGGTATCGCCGGTGCGCCGAAGCTCGGCGACAAGGCCGCCTGGACCGCACGCATCGCCCAGGGCGCACCATTGCTGTACGAACACGCGCTCAAGGGCTACATCGGCAAAGCCGGTGCCATGCCTGCCAAAGGCGGTTCGTCGGCTTCGGATGATGAAGTCAAGGCCGCGGTCGATTTCATGGTTGCCGCAGCCAAGTAAGCGTTCAGCATTCAACAAAAACCGCTCGTTCAGGGCGGTTTTTTTCGTCTGGAGATATCCACCCAAAACCTGGCGTACAAAAAAGGGCCACTCGCGTGGCCCTCGTCATCTCATCTCACGACATTACCAGATCGTGACCCGCTCTTTCGGCGGCAGGTACATCTTGTCGCCTTCCTTCACGCCGAACGCTTCGTAGAAGGCCGGCTGGTTCATCATGGTGCCGTTGGCGCGGAACTGGCCCGGCGAATGCGGATCGGTCTTGACCTGCACGATCTGCTGCGCTTCACGCATTTTCATGCGCCATACCTGCCCGAAGCCCATGAAGAAACGCTGGTCGCCGCTCAGGCCGTCGATCACCGGCGCCGCTTTGCCGCCCAGCGACAGCTTGTAGGCCTTGTAGGCGATCGCCACGCCCGAGTTGTCGCCGATGTTCTCGCCCAGGGTCAGCTCGCCATTGACGTTGTAGCCCTTGAGCGGGCTGTAGCCGCTGTACTGCTTGACCAGCATGTCGGCCTTGGCCTGGAACTTGGCGCGGTCTTCCTTGGTCCACCATTCGCGCAGGTTGCCGTCGCCATCGGACTGGCTGCCCTTGTCGTCGAAGCCATGGCTGATCTCGTGGCCGATCACCGCGCCGATGGCGCCGTAGTTCACCGCATCGTCAGCGCGCATGTCGAAGAACGGCGGCTGCAAAATCGACGCCGGGAACACGATTTCATTCATCGTCGAGCTGTAGTAAGCGTTCACTGTCTGCGGCGTCATGCCCCACTCTTCGCGGTCGATCGGTTTGCCCAGCTTGTTGATGCTGCGGTTGTAGGCGAATGTGCGCGCGCGCATCATGTTGCCGACCAAATCGTCCTGCTTGACCGTCAGCGCCGAGTAATCGCGCCATTTGCTCGGATAACCGATCTTCGGGCGGAACTTGGCCAGCTTGGCCTGGGCTTCTTTCTTGGTTTCCGGCCCCATCCAGTCGAGCGTGTCGATGCTCTCTTTGTAGGCCATCAGCAGGTTTTGCACCAGCTCTTCCATGCGCGCCTTGCGCTCGACCGGGAAATGCTTGCCGACGTATTGCTTGCCGACCGCTTCGCCCAGCACCGTGTTGACGGTCGCAACGCCGGTCTTCCAGCGCGGTTCATTCTCCGGCACGCCCTTGAGCACGGTTTCAAAGAAAGCGAAATCGGCGTCGACGAACTCTTTCGACAGGTATTCGGCATAGCTGCTCAGCAGATGCCATTCGAAATACGATTTCCAGGTCGCCAGGTCGGTTTTTTCCAGCACCTGGTTAAAGCCGGACAGATAGCTCGGCTGGCCGACGATGACGTAGTCGACCTTGCCCGCGATATTGGCCGCGCCCAGCGCGTTCTTCCAGTCGTAGGCGGGGGTCAGCTCGCCCAGCTTGGCGAGCTCGACCTTGTTGTAGCGCTTGACCGGGTCGCGCAGGTCGACCTTGCTCCACTGCACTTCGGCCAGCGCGGTTTCCAGCGCCAGGATGCCCTTGGCTGCGGCGGCCGCATCTTTATGGCCAGCCATGCCCAGCGTTTTCTCGATGTGGCGCTCGTACTTGGCGCGCACCTCGGAGAGCTTGGCGTCGTCTTTTTTCAGGTAGTAGTCGCGGTCCGGCAAGCCCAGGCCGCTCTGGCTGATGTAGGTGGCGTAGCGCGTCGATTCGCGGCTGTCCTGGCCCACATAGATGCCGTACGGCGTGGCGACGCCGATCTGCGACAGGTGCGCGATCAGGGCCGGGATGGCTTTCTTTTCACGCAGCGCGCGGATGCGCTGCAGTTCGCCGGCCAGCGGCTTGTAGCCGAGCTTTTCCAGCTTGGCTTCGTTCATGTAGCTGGTGTACAGGTCGCCGATTTTCTGGGCTTCGCTGCCGGCTTTCTTGTTCTTCTCGGCCTGGGCGGCTTCGATCAGGGTGCGCAGTTGCGGCAAGGTGTCGTCGCGCAACTGGGCGAAGGTGCCCCAGCTCGACTTGTCGGCCGGGATGTCGGTCTTTTTCAGCCACACGCCGTTCAGGTAATTGAAGAAATCGTCCTGCGGACGCACGCTGCTGTCGATGTATTGCATGTCGATGCCGGAAAGCGGGCCGACGGGTTTTACCGGTTCGGCGGCGCTGGCAAACGCGGCCGCCAGGCTCAGGGTCAGGGTGCTCAGGAGATAACGTTTCACGGGTGGGTGTCCTTATGGGGCAAGTAATGATGGGGCAAGTGAAAAATGGCTTGTGGCCACAGTCGAATACTATAACTTCATTTCGAGGCGCACGGTCCAGGTGGTGTAGGTGCGGCTGGCCGCGTCCGACGATTGCGCGATACCGCCCTTGGTGACCGTGCGCCCGGACAGGTAGTCGTCGTTCAGCAGGTTGTTGGCCGAAATGCGCAGCTGGGTGGCGGGGCTGAACTTCCACAATCCGTAGACGTCGAACTGGCGTTTCACGCCGCTGGTGGCCACTTCGTCGGCGCTGGTGCGCACCAGGATTGCCGGGGTCCAGTTGACGCTGCCGCCGAGCGTCATCGGCATCTCTTTCAGGCGCCAGTCGAGGCCGACGTTGGCGGTCTGCCTGGCCTGCTGGTCGAGCCGGTTGTCGGGGCCGGGAATGCCGTCCACGCTCGACCAGAAGCGGCTGTAGTTCGAGCGCAGGTCGATAGTCGGGGCGCCCGTCACCAGGTCGGCCAGCTGGAACTTCGCTTCCAGTTCGATGCCGCTGGTGCGCGCGCTGCCGATGTTCGACGGGCTCGACAGCCAGCGCGGACCGTCCGGGGTGTCGCGCAGGGTCAGTTCGCGCCGCATCAGGTTATCGATCTTGCGGATAAACCCGCTGGCGCTGAGGATGCCGCCCTTGCCGAGGTAATGCTCGTAGGCCAGGTCGATACCCTGCGCCAGTTCCGGCTTGAGGTTGGGGTTGCCGGTGCGGTCGGGACGGGTCGCGCTGTTGAGCTGCGAGTAGGTCGGCACCGCGATCAGGTCGTTCAGCTGGGGCGCGCGGTAGCTCTGCGTCAGGCTGGCGCGGACCTGGTCCTTGTCATGGCCGGGAATGCGCCAGACCGAGTGCAGCACCGGGCTCCACACGCTGCTGTTGTTGCGCACGTCGCGCCCCTGGTTGGTGGCGCTGGTGCGGATGCCTTCCCAGCGCAGCCCGACATAGGCCGACCATTGCGGCGTGATGTCCCATTCGTCCTGCACGTACGTTGCCACGCGGCGCGTGTCGGCCGTCATGCTCGATCCCGATTCGGCGAACTGGGCGCGGCCGTTGACCAGCGCCACCGTGCTTTGCTCGCGGTGGCCGCCTTCGACCTCCCAGCCGGCCGCCAGCAGATGGCCCTTGGCCAGCGGCGTGCTGTACTTGCCGCCGCTGTTCAAACTATGGTTGCGCGAGGTATCGACGTCGTTGAAGTCATCCTTGAGCGCGCCATTGTCGGCGTACTGATTGCGCAGCGAGGTGCTTTCGCTGCGGCCGGCGCCGAAGCCGAACTTGACGTCGAGCTTGGCGCCGGCGTCCATCCGGTGCAGCCAGTTGCCGAAGCCGCGCAACATTGTCATCGACGAGCTCGAGTCCGCCAGCGCCAGCGCGTATTCGCGTTGCGGCGGGCCGATGCGCTGGGTCAGCAGGCTGTCGCTGTTGCCTTCGCTGCGGTTATACATCAAGAACGGCTGGAAATTGAGCGTGTCGCCATTGTCGAATTTATACGACAGGCGCGGGGTCAGGTGCAGCGAGCGCGCACTGCGGCTGCTGTGGGCGTCGACTTGCTGGTCTTTGAGGAGCAGGCCGGCCGGATCCGCATCTTCGTACGTGGTGACGCTCTCGTCATACTGGCGGCTGGTGCCGGCCGAGCCGCTCATCAGCCAGCTCAGCGCGCCCGCCTTGCCGGGCATGGTGAGCGACACGTTAGGGCCGTGGCGGCCGTCCTCGATGCTGTCGGACAGCTTGAGCTGGATATCTTTCTGCTGGTAACCCTCGCGCAACACCACGTTGATGGTGCCGGCGATGGCCTGGGTGCTGTGCTCGGCCACCGGGCCGCGCATGACTTCGATGCGTTCGACCTGGTCGGGCGAGAGCGATTCGAGCGAAAACCCGGCCGGCGGGCGCTCGCCGTTGACCAGCATTTGCGTGTAGCCGTTGCCCAGGCCGCGCATGCGCACCCCGCCGCCACCGCGTCCCGGCGGGCCGCCCATGGTCACGCCAGGCAAGCGCTTGAGGATTTCGCCGACGCTGCTGTCGCCATTGCGGTCGAGTTCCTCGCGGCCGAACACCATCTTGGCGGCGGTCGACAGGCGGCGCGATTCGGTATCGTCGGCGCGGCTGCCGTTGATGGTGACCGCAGTCACGCCGGCTGCGGGCTTGGCCGCTGGCGCCGGGCCGGCCTTGGCGACCGGTGCGGCGGGCATGTCCGCCGACACGGCCGGAGGCACGGCGGACGTGTCTTGCGCATGGACGGAGCAAGCGCTACCGGCAATCAGGGCGGCGCAGGCGAAGGGAATCAGTTTGCTCATCGGGGGTTCAGTGGTGGATCAGGCTGGCTGGACGGCAAATGTTGGCGCGTCACGTGGCTCGCGATGACCGCATTCTAGCCCCTGCATTCCGGGGGGAACCATCGGGCATGGTTTTTTTACTTTTCGATACACAACCCCACCCCGGTGTCAGGTCTGACATTCGGACACGGCCTCGACATCAGGGTTTGCGCTACAGCCGGGATCGTGTACGAATGTCAGACCTGACACCGCCTTCGGGGGTTATACTGGATTCGTGCCAGCTCATCAGGTGAACTGGCGCCTTTTCTTCGCATCGTAGGTGACATCATGGGCTCTACCCTCAAAAACTCCGGGCTGCTCAGCCTGGGCGCCATTGCCGGCGTGGCTATTTCCATGCAGTTTTCGGCACTCGCGCAAAAGCCGGTCGAGCAAGGCATGCCGCTCGAGGAGTTGCGCCAGCTGTCCGAGGCCTACGATCTGATCAAAACCGATTATGTCGAACCCGTTTCCGACAAAAAACTGCTGACCGAGGCCCTGACCGGCATGGTGGCCTCGCTCGATCCCCATTCGGCCTATCTCGACAAGAAAGCCTATCGCGACCTGCGCGAAGGCACCCAGGGCAAGTTCGTCGGCCTCGGCATCGAAATTGCCCAAAGCGAAGAAGGTTTCATCAAGATCGTGGCTCCGATCGAGGATTCGCCGGCCTGGCGCGCCGGCATCAAGGCGGGCGACCTGATCACGCGCATCAACAACGAGGCCATCCAGAACCTGGGCATCGACGAAGCCATCAAGAAGATGCGCGGCGAGCCGATGACCAAGGTCACCTTGACCTTGCAGCGCAAGGATGTGCCGCTGCCGCTGGTGATGACGATCATGCGCCAGGAAATCATCCAGAAAAGCGTGAAGGGCAAGATGATCGAGCCGGGCTATGCTTGGTTGCGCATTTCGCAATTCCAGGAGCCGACCGTGGACGACATGGCGGCCCGCCTCGCGGCCCTGTACCAGCAGGATCCGGGCCTGAAGGGCCTGGTGCTGGACCTGCGCAACGATCCGGGCGGCTTGCTGCAGGGCGCCATCGGCGTCTCGGCCGCGTTTTTGCCCAAAGGCGCAGAAATCGTCTCGACCAACGGCCAGCTGGCCAACTCGCGCCAGAACTACCTTGGCACTCCCGAGTTCTACACCTTGCAGGGCAACGGCGACGCGCTGGCCAGGCTGCCGGCCGCGCTCAAGACGGTGCCGATGGTGGTGCTGGTCAACACCGGCTCGGCCTCGGCCTCCGAAATCGTGGCCGGCGCGCTGCAGGACTACAAGCGCGCCGTCATCCTCGGCAGCCGCACGTTCGGCAAGGGCTCGGTGCAGACCATCAAGCCGCTCGGCAGCGACACCGCCGTCAAGCTGACCACGGCGCGCTATTACACCCCGGCCGGGCGTTCGATCCAGGCGCGCGGCATCATTCCCGACTTTTTGGTGGACGAAAACGCCGATGGCGATGGCTTGAACGGCTTTCGCATGCGCGAGGCCGACCTGGAAAAACACCTGTCGAACGATCGTGACAAGGAAAGCGCGGCCAGCACGCGCGAGCAGCTCGAGGCCCAGCGCCGCCTGGTTGCGCTCGAGCGCAAGCGCAAACCGCTCGAGTACGGCGGCGCCGACGACTTCCAGCTGGCGCAGGCCATCAAGCACCTGAAAGGCTTGCCGGTGCAGCTGGCCAAGGCGGCCATGGCAGAGCGACCGCCGGTGGCCCAGGCCACGCCCGCGCCCACGCCCGCCAACAAAGCAAAATAAGCGCCGGCCGCCGCTCCCCCCGCGCTTTTCTCGCCAGCGCCAATCTCATTGTGTAGAATCGTCGCCACCTGCCGGGTCATGCCCGGCTTACCCTATTTGAAAGCTTCACCATGAAACAAGTCGTCATCAGCGGCACGGGCCTGTTCACGCCGCCCCATTCGATCTCCAACGAAGAGCTGGTTGTCGCCTTCAACGCCTACGCCGAGCTGTACAACGCCGAGCACGCCGATGCCATCGCGGCGGGAGAGCTGACCGCCATTGAGGGCTCGAGCGCGGCCTTTATCGAAAAAGCCTCGGGCATCAAATCGCGCTATGTGATGGAAAAAACCGGCATTCTCGATCCGGCGCGCATGACGGCGCGCATTCCCGAGCGCGCCGACGAGGTCATCTCGCTGCAGGCCGAAATCTGCGTGGCGGCGGCGCACCAGGCGCTGGACCGGGCCGGACGCACGGCGGCTGACATCGACATGGTGCTGGTCGCCTGCAGCAACATGCAGCGCGCCTACCCGGCCATGGCGGTCGAGGTGCAGGAAGCGCTGGGCATCGACGGCTTCGGCTTCGACATGAACGTGGCCTGTTCTTCGGCCACCTTCGGCATCCAGATGGCGATGGCGGCGGTGCAAAGCGGGCAGGCGCGCGCGGTGCTGGTGCTTAATCCCGAGATCACCAGCGGCCACCTGAACTTTCGCGACCGCGACAGCCACTTCATTTTTGGCGACGCCTGCACCGCGATCGTGATCGAAGCGGCCGACACGGCGACCAGCGCGCACCAGTTCGAGATCCTGGAGTCGAAGCTCAAGACCAAATTTTCGAACAACATCCGCAACAACTTCGGCTTCATGAACCGTTTCGACGAATCCGGCGTGGGCAAGCCGGACAAGCTGTTCCGCCAGCAGGGCCGCAAGGTGTTCAAGGAAGTGTGCCCGATGGCGGCCGAGATGATCCGCGAGACGGTCACCAACGCCGGGCTGGAAGTGGCGCAGGTAGCGCGCTACTGGCTGCACCAGGCCAACCTGAACATGAACCTGCTGATCACCCGCATGCTGCTCGGGCGCGACGCCGAACCGCAGGAAGCGCCGGTCATCCTCGACACGTACGCCAATACCTCGTCGGCCGGTTCGATCATCGCCTTCCACAAGTACCAGGACGATATGCCGAGCGGCTCGCACGGCGTGATTTGCTCGTTCGGCGCGGGGTACTCGATCGGCTGCGTGGTGGTGCGCAAGAAGTAATAGCCGCTAACCTTCGATCCGTCGTTCCCGGCCTCGGCGGCCCCCTTGGCGGGAACGACGATGTCTAAAGCCGCGCGGCCAGTTCGGCGCCTTCCTTAATGGCGCGCTTGGCGTCCAGTTCGGCCGCCAGCGCGGCCCCGCCGATCTTGTGGAACACCGGCCCGCCCTGCGCCGCCGCGCCCTCTTCCGGCATCAGCTCCGTCAGGCTGTCCTGCCCCGCGCAGATGATCACGTTGTCGACCGCGATCAGGCGCTCTTCCCCGTTCACCGTGACATGCAGCCCGTGATCGTCGATCTTGTTGTACGTGACCCCCGCCAGCATGACCACGCCATTCCGGCTCAAGGTCGCGCGGTGCACCCAGCCGGACGTCTTGCCCAGCCCCGCTCCCAGCTTGGATGCCTTGCGCTGCATCAGGAACAGCTGGCGCACCGGTTCGGCCGCGTGCGGCGCCACCAGACCGCCGCTGGTGGTCGCTTCCAGGTCCACGCCCCACTCGCCGGCCCACTCGGCCACCGGCAACGGCAAGGGGTGCGCCGGGTTGTGCAGCAAATACTCGCCTACGTCAAACCCGATCCCGCCCGCGCCGATGATCGCCACGCGCTTGCCCACCGGCGCCTTGTTCTGCAACACGTCGATGTACGAGAGCACCTTGGGATGCTTGATCCCTTCGATCGGCGGCATGCGCACCTTGATGCCGGTGGCGACGATCACGTCGTCGAAACCACCGGCCAGCAGCGCTTCGCGCGTGATCCGTTCACCCAGGCGCACGGTCACGCCGGTCAGCTCCAGCTTGCGCGAGAAATAGCGGATCGTTTCGGCGAATTCTTCCTTCCCCGGGATTTGCATGGCGATCTTGAATTGCCCGCCGACCGACTCGCTCGAATCGAACAGGGTCACCGCGTGCCCGCATTCGGCCGCCACGGTCGCCGCCGACAAGCCCGCCGGGCCGGCGCCCACCACCGCCACCTTGCGCGCGCGGCGCGTGGGCGCGTACACCAGCTCCGTCTCGTGGCAGGCGCGCGGGTTCACCAGGCAGCTGGCGCGCTTGTTCGAGAAGGTGTGATCGAGGCAGGCCTGGTTGCAGCCGATGCAGGTGTTGATCTCGTCGGCGCGCCCGGCCGCCGCCTTGGCCACGAACTGCGCATCGGCCAAAAACGGGCGCGCCATCGACACCATGTCGGCGTCGCCGCGCGCGATGATGTCGTTCGCTTCGAACGGCATGTTGATGCGGTTCGACGCCACCACCGGAATCTTTACCTCGCGCCGCAGGCGCCCGGCCACGCTGGCAAAGGCCGCGCGCGGCACCGAGGTGACGATGGTCGGCACGCGCGCTTCGTGCCAGCCATACCCCGTGTTGAGGATGGTGACGCCGGCGCTTTCCAGCGCATGCGCCACCTTGACCACCTCGTCCCAGGTGTTGCCGCCTTCGACCAGGTCGAGCAGCGAGTGGCGGTACATGATGATGAAGTCGGTACCGACCGCCAGGCGAATCCGCTTGATGATCTCGATGGCCAGGCGCATGCGGTTCTCGATGCTGCCGCCCCAGCGGTCCTGGCGCAGGTTGGTGCGCGCGCACAGGAACTGGTTGAGCAGGTAGCCTTCGCTGCCCATCACTTCGATGCCGTCGTAGCCGGCCCGTTTGGCCAACCTGGCGCAGCGCGCGTAGTCGCGGATGGTCGCTTCGATCCCGGCTTCCGTCAGCGCGCGCGGCTTGAACGGCGAAATCGGCGACTTCACGTTCGACGCCGACACCACCAGCGGCTGGTAGCCGTAGCGCCCCGAATGCAGGATCTGCATCAGGATCTTGCCGCCCTCCTCGTGCACCGCCTTCGTCACGCGCCGGTGGTTGATCACGTCGCCCGCGAAATTGAGGGTGCCGCCGAACGGCAGCAGCCAGCCCTGGCGGTTGGGCGAAATGCCGCCGGTGACGATCAGCCCCACGCCACCCCTGGCGCGCTCGCGGTAGAACGCGGCCAGCTTGCCGTAGTTGTAGAAGCGGTCTTCCAGCCCGGTGTGCATCGACCCCATGATGACGCGGTTGCGCAGGGTCGTAAAGCCGAGGTCCAGGGGCGCGAGCAGGTGGGGATAAGGTTGGTTTGTCATGGTCGGTTGGGTGGAGGCGTAAAGACGGAGCGTCGGCACTGCATGTCGAGACGACATTACAACCTACTTCTGTAGATGCCGGGTTCTAATCTTCGGCCGGCCCGCCGACCCGCTATCGCGCGCACGCTTGAGCGTGCCTGCTTGTCAGGCCCGCCGCTTTCCCGTAGGCTGGGTCCATGTTTCCGCGAATCCTATTTTGTTGCCTTCTCGCCTGTTCCGAGCCCGTCCTGGCCCAATCCAGGCTGGAGGTGACGGTCAAGCGTGTCGACGTGGCCGACCAGCACGTGTTCGAGGTCGCGTCGAGCGGCGAGGTACGCGCGTCGCCGGCTGCCGTATGGAAAGTGCTGACCAATTACGACCGCATGTCCGAGTTCGTGCCGGACCTGAAAACCTCCAAGGTCCTTTCGCGCACCGGCAACAAGGCCATCATCGAGCAGTTCGGGGTGGCCAGCTTTTTGTTCATCCGGCGCGATATCCACCTGATCGTGCAGGCCAGCGAAGAGCCGATGACGGCCATCGACATCAGCCTGGTCACCGGCGACATGCGCGTCTACCAGTGCCGCTGGGAGCTGGTGCCGGTGCCCGAGACGGGCGGCACGCGCATCGTCTACAGCGGCAAGCTGGTGCCGAAGTTCTACGTGCCCGGCATGCTGGGCGCGAACATCATCCGCTCCGACATCGAGCGCATGATGAAAGCGGTGCTGGCGCGGCTCGAACGGGGCGACAGTCCCGGTAACTGAGCTGGGATAGCTGGGAAACTCAGGCCTGGTAGCTGTGCGGCTCGCGCAGTTCGGCGAAGGTTTCGATGCTGCCGATCTTGACCGTCACGGGATTGAGACTCATTTGCGGCGCCATGGCGCGCCAGGCGAACTGCCACTCGCGTTCTTCGGCTTCGGCGCTGCTCTTGGTGAAGGCCGCGCCCAGGGCCGCGCGCACGCCGTATTCGACGGCGCCGTCGATGCCGGCCCAACTTGGCAGGGTGCGCTGCACGGCGCGGTGCAGGCGCTCGCCGAATTCCTCGCTATTGTGGATCACCAGACAGCAGTCGGCCGGCGAAAACACGTCGAACAGGGCTTTGTCCCAGGCCTGCGAAAACGACAGGGTCAGGCAGTTGTTGACCGGGACCAGGCGAAACTGCCCCAGGGTCAGCGCGGCTTCCAGTTCGGCGCGCGGCGCGTAGCGGTACAGGGTCGGGGGACGTTGATAATCGTGCATAAGAAAACTCAATCTGTTAGTGTGGATTCGGCAGGGACCCGGGCGGACGCACGTGCCTGCGCGAACGCAGCGTCTTGGACGCGACAAAAATTTCGACCAGCAGGTACACGAAGGCGCCGATCAGGCACAGCATCGCGATCACGAACAGGCCGGCGATGTACTGGTCGAGCGGGACGTTGGTGGTATCGCCCAGGAACAGCAGCGCAATGACCAGGCAAACGAGCAGGCCGCAGGCGGTGCTCAGTGCAATGGCGTAGTTAATCAGGTGCCAGCGCCGGTACAGCACGTCCAGTTCATCCATGTAGGCGTCCTGGTAGGCGATGTCGAGGCGGTCTTCCAGCACGCGCGAGCGGTCGATGATGCGCGCCAGGCGGTTGGTCAGCACCATCAGGTTGGTGCATACGCCGGTGAGCAGGAACACCGGCGCAATGGCCAGCTGGATGACGTGGCCGATATCGGTGAGCTGGAGGTTCATAGGGCGCTAAAATAGTGGTTATGCATGCACAGCCGCTAGTGTAGCAGGGCCACCCCCGCCGTCGCTAATCGAAGCGCCCGCTGCGCTTGAACTGCTCGGTGGCGCCCACCAGCGCCCGGGCGATGCCCGCCTCCAGCGCGCCATGGCCGGCGTCGGCCACCATGCGCAGGCGCGCACCGGGCCAGGCCTGGTGCAGGCGGTAGGCCGACAGCGGCGGGCAAATGACGTCGTAGCGGCCCTGCACGATCACGCACGGCAGGTGCGCGATGCGGCCGACATCGTGCACCAACTGGTCTTCGCGCAAAAAGCCGCCGTTGGCCATGTAGTGCGATTCGAGCCGGCCCACGCCCAGGTCGAGCGTGTCGGAGGCGGTATCTTCCGGCTGCGGCAGCAGGAACACGCGCCGTCCTTCGAAGCGGCTCCAGGCGCGCGCCGCCGGCCAGTACACGGCCGGATCGTCGCACAGCATGCGCGTGGTGTAGGCGGTGAGCAGGTCGGCCCGCTCGGCTTCGGGAATCGGGGCCACGAATTCGTCGTACAGCTCCGGGTAGAACCAGCGCACGCCGTGCAGGAACCAGTCCACTTCGGCGGCGGTGCACAGGAAAATCCCGCGCAGGATGAAGCCGAGGCAGCGCTCGGGGTGCGCTTCGCCGTAGGCCAGCGCCAGGGTCGAGCCCCACGAGCCGCCGAACACCAGCCACTTGTCCACGCCGAACTGCGCGCGCAGGGTTTCGATATCCTCGATCAGCAGTTGGGTGGTGTTGTCGCGCCACTCGCCCAGCGGGGTCGACTTGCCGGCGCCGCGCTGGTCGAACAGGATGATGCGGTACTGCTGCGGGTCGAAAAAGCGCCGGTGCTGGGGCGACAGGCCCGCGCCCGGGCCGCCGTGCAGGAACAGCACGGGGATGCCTTTCGGGTTGCCCACTTCCTCCCAGTAGATGGTATGGACCGCATCGACTTGCAGCATGCCGTGCCGGGTCGGCTGGATCGGCGGGAACAGGCAGGTCGGGATGGCGGGCATGGGAGTCCTCTTATGGTTGACAGTCGATTGTAGCGCACTGGCGCGGCGCGGCCGCCGCTTCAGCAGGCGCCCTGCCACGCTTGCGCGGCCAGCTGCTGTACTGCGGCCAGGGCGGCTTTCAGATCGCCGCCGGCGTGCCGCTTCCACAGGACGGCGGCGGCCGGGAATTTGCGCTCGCCGATCAGGGCGCCGATTTGCTGCCGCGCGTCCGCCTCGAGCATGCCGTATTGACGCAGCTCGGGAGAACGCGGCTCGCCCGCGCGCCCGCTCGGGTCGCGCTCCATCAGGCAGGAATGCAGCTCGGGCAGCGGCTGCGCCACGCCGGCGGCGTGCACCAGGCTTGCAGTCAACCGGACCTCGGGCGCCGCATCCGGCGCCAGATGCTCATCGGGCCAGTCGATCAGTTGCGCCACGTTGTAGATGGTGTCGACCTGCGCCTCGCGGATGACGTCCACCAGGTCGTGCGGGTCGACGCCGGCAGCGAGCAAGCGCGCTACCGCGCCGCCCTGGCGCCGCAGCGCTTGCGGCGCGGCTTCGTCGATCACGGTGCTCCACAGGCCGCGCAGCAGCAGTTCATGCAGCAGGGCCGCCGGCGAATGGTCAAGCATTGGTGTAGACATGAAACCCGTCGAAATCGGCCTTGCCGATCGCAACGCCGTTCTGGCGCAGGATGGCGTAAGCGGCGGTCAGGTGAAAAAAGAAGTTCGGCAGCGCGTACTGCAGCAGGAAGGGCTGGCCGGGCAAGGTGACCAGGGCTTCGCCGGCGCGGTCGCTGAACATGCGGCTGGCGGCGCCGTCGAACTGCGCGGGCGTGAGCGCGTCCAGGAAACCGAGCACGAAGTCGATGCGCTGGCCGAGGCCCTTGTAGGTCGCCGGGAACTTGCCGCTGTCGCGCAGCGCGCTGGCGGGAAAGGCGCCGCTGTCGGACAAGGTGCTGCCGGCCAGCGGGGCGCAGGCGCGCACGGCGAAGTTGGCCGCCACCTCGGCCTGCACCGCCAGGGTCAGCATGCCCGGCGCCAGGCGCGCGTCGAGCAGCGCAGTGCCTTGCGGATGCGCTTCGGCCAGCGCCAGCATGGCGCGCAGCCGGCCCAGGTAGCGCAGGAACACCGGCACGCTCGCTTCGTACAGATTGTCGGTCGCCGCAGGCGCCTCGCGCAGGCGTTGCAGCGAATACTGGACTTCGATATCGTCTTTCATCTTGCCGCGCTCCCATCCCTGCGATTCGTAAAAGATGTCGGCGCGCGTGTCGGCGCCGGTCGAGAGCACGATCTGCTCGTGCCCCTGTGCGAACAAATCCTCGACCGCCAGCGCCAGCAGGCGCTTGCCGATGCCCTGCCCTTCGCGCGCCGGGTCGATGAACAGCGCCCAGATCGACCCTTGCGCGCGGTCGGCGCTGGCAAAGCCGGCGATGACGCCGTCGTCCTCGCACACCCAGCTGCGGCCCACGCCATCCAGATAGTCGCGGTACATGGCGGTGGTGATGCGGCCCGCATCGCGCAGGCGGTTTTCGGTGACGGCCAGGCGAATGGCCGACATGGCGGCGATGTCGGCAACGGTGGCGAGCCTGAAGGTGAGCGTGGAGGTGGTATTCAAGTCGGTGGTGTTCCTGTGGTCAGTCATCGGCGAGCAGTTGCTTGAGGCGCTGCGGATAGTGGTTGAGAAAGTCGCGCGTTACCGCGAAATGTTCGGTGTCCTCAAACGCCACTTCAGTAATGCCGCTGCCGTCGAACTGCAGGATTTTGGCGTTCGGGTACGACAGCAGGATCGGCGAATGGGTGGCGATGATGAACTGGCAGTCCTGCTTGACCAGCTGGTCGATGGCTGACAACGCGGCCAGCTGGCGATTGGGCGAGAGAGCCGCCTCGGGCTCGTCGAGCAGGTACAGGCCGCCAGCGGAAAACTCCAGGATCACGTCCATGAAGGCTTCGCCGTGCGAACGGATGTGCTTCGACGGCCCGCCGCCAGGAGGAAGGTCGTCAAGATAGCTGAAGACATTGAACAGGCTTTCGGCGCGCAGGAAGTACGACCAGGCCGGCTTGCGGAAGCTTTTGACGAGTTTCAGGCAGTTCTGGAGCGACGACACATCCTGCTGCGCCCGATGGACGTTGCGGCTGCCGCCTTCGCTGGGCAGACCCAGCGCCACGGCGATCGCTTCGAGCAGGGTCGACTTGCCGGCACCGTTCTCACCGACAAAAAAAGTCACGTCGGCATGCGGCTCTATCACCCCCATGTCGCGCACGGCGGGAATAGTGAAGGGATAGTTGTCGAAATCGATCTCGGCTTCATCAGCGATCGAAATTTCGCGCAGATAGGGTTTGGCGCTGATCGCCATGGGACGTCCTCGGTGAAAAAAAGCACCACCCGCAGGCAGTGCTTTTCGGGTCCTGCCGCTGGTGTGCGGCGATCAGGACATGTGCTGTCCGCCGTTGATGGCGATGTTAGCGCCGGTCACAAAAGCGGCTTCGTCCGACGACAGGTAGGCGACCAGGCCGGCGACTTCTTCCGGCTTGCCCAGGCGCGCCATCGGAATTTGCGGGATGATCTTGGTGTCGAGCACTTCTTTCGGGATTTCCATGACCATCTTGGTGCCGATGTAGCCTGGCGAGATGGTGTTGACGGTCACGCCCTTGCGCGCCACTTCCAGCGCCAGCGCCTTGGTGAAGCCGTGCATGCCGGCCTTGGCGGCCGAATAGTTGGTCTGGCCGAAGGCGCCCTTCTGCCCGTTCACCGACGAGATGTTGATGATGCGGCCCCAGCCGCGCTCGACCATGCCATCGCACACCGGCTTGGTCATGTTGAAAACGGAGTCGAGGTTGGTCGCCATGACGGCATCCCAGTTCGGCTTGTCCATTTTCTTGAACGTCATGTCGCGCGTGATGCCGGCGTTGTTGACCAGCACGTCGATCAGACCGACTTCGTCGGCGATCTTGGCCACGCAAGCCTGCGCCGAATCGTAGTCGGCCACGTCGCACTCATACGCCTTGAAGTCGTAGCCCATGTCCTTGGTGGTCGCCAGCCATTCGGCGACCTTTTTGTTACCAGGGGAATACGTGGTGACGACCCGATACCCGAGGGCGGCCAGTTTGAAACAGACCGCCTCGCCCAAACCGCCCATACCGCCGGTCACTAATGCAACTCTAGCCATGTTGTCTTCTCCTGTTTTTATACACCAACTCCAACCAAATCGCGGGGGCGGGATTGGAACCGCCCTTGCTCCGCTCGAGCGCCGCCGGGTCGTGCCCCGCTGCGCTCATTGTCGCTCCGTGTCACTCCATTGCGCTTGCGCGCAACGAGGTTCAGTCGCGTTCTACTGCCAAAGCAACTCCCATGCCGCCGCCGATGCACAGGCTGGCCAGCCCGCGCTTGGCGTCGCGGCGGATCATTTCGTGCAGCAAGGTCACCAGCACGCGGCAGCCCGATGCACCAATCGGGTGCCCCAGTGCAATTGCACCGCCGTTGACGTTGATCTTGCTGGTATCCCAGCCCATTTCTTTGTTGACGGCAACCGCCTGTGCGGCGAAGGCTTCGTTAATTTCCATCAGGTCCACGTCTTCGTGGGTCCAGCCGGCTTTTTGCAGGCACAGCCTGGTCGCCGAGACCGGGCCCATGCCCATGATGGACGGGTCCAGCCCGGCCGAGGAATAGGCCTTGATGCGCGCCAGGGGTTTCAAGCCCAGTTCCTTGGCCTTGGACGCGGACATCATGATCACGGCGGCGGCGCCATCGTTCAGGCCCGACGCATTACCGGCCGTAACGGTACCAGCTTTGTCGAAAGCGGGGCGCAGGCTGGCCAGCGATTCGAGCGTGGTGCCGTGCTTCGGATACTCGTCGGTGTCGAACACCACGGTGCCCTTCTTGGACACGATTTCGAAGGGAATGATTTCATCCTTGAACTTGCCGGCCTTTTGCGCGGCTTCGGCCTTGAGCTGCGACTGCAGCGCGAATTCGTCCTGCTCGGCGCGCGAGACTTCATACTTCTTGGCGACGTTTTCGGCCGTTACGCCCATGTGGTACTGGTTGAAGGCGTCCCACAGGCCGTCGACGATCATGGTGTCGACCAGCTTGGTGTCGCCCATGCGGAAACCGTCGCGCGAGCCAGGCAGCACGTGCGGCGAGGCGCTCATGTTTTCCTGGCCGCCGGCGATGATGATGTCGGCGTCGCCGCACTTGATGGCCTGGGCCGCCAGGTGGGTGGCCTTCAGGCCGCTGCCGCAGACTTTACCGACGGTGAACGCCGGCACCATGTCGGGCAAGCCGGCCTTGAGGGCGGCCTGGCGCGCAGGGCCCTGGCCGGCGCCGGCGGTGAGCACCTGGCCGAGGATGACCTCGTTCACTTTGGCCGGATCGAGGTCGATCTTGGCCAGCAGGTGCTTGATGACGTGGGCGCCCAGTTCGGCGGCGGGGATTTTCGCGAGTGCGCCGCCAAATTTACCGACTGCGGTACGGCCAGCGGCCACGATTACGACGTCTTCCATGTGAATCTCCGATGTGCTGTGTTCTGGCGCTGTGGCCAGTGGGGTTTCAAGTGAGCGGCCCGGCACTAGGCTTGCCCTTCGGCGAGCGCGGTGCCGTCCGCCGTTCCGGAGGCTGCGCCGGCGGGCGGCGCGGCCAGCTGGGGCCGACCGAAAATTGCAAACTGCCATGCATCGCGCGGAACCGGGGTCAGCCAGTTGCTGGCGCCGCCCGCGCATTGCCACTGCCGGATGGCGACGGTGGCGGTGGCAAGCAGGGTTCTTATCGAATCGACATTGACTTGCGTCGCGGACACACCCGCATCCATGGCTGCGTGGACGCTGCGTTGATACATGCCCGCTTGGGTGTCGAACAGTTCCCGCATGGAGCGGAAAAATGGGTCGGAACTTGAAAACATGGTTTCCCTTTTCGGATGGACAGGCTTTGACAGCTCACAGCGTGACAAAGTCCTCCATCTTAGTTTCCAGGTTCCGTTCGAGTTTGAGCAAAATCAATCTTATCAGCTTATTTACTAAAAACAATCGGGGATTGCCGTGCGGCCGCAAATTACCCCGCTTGAATATCAGCTAAGCAAGGTGATGCCGTCCAGGGTGCGCGCGCATTGTTCGCGGATCACGCCGACGAAGTCGCTCACGTAGGCCTTGGCCGCCAGCGCCGGCGGCACCGACACGAACAGGTCGCTCCACAGGCCGAACTCGCCCACCGGGCGCGACAGCACGTAATCGTAATCGACGTAATTCTTGATGGCCCAGTTGGGCAGCGCGGCCAGGCCGCGCCGGCTGGCGACGAGCTGGAGGATGGCCACGGTCAGCTCGGCCGTGCGGCGCTCGAAGCGTACATTGGCGGGGCGCAAGACTTCGCGGATCAGGTCGATCCGCTCTTCCGGCACCGGGTAGGTGATCAGGGTTTCGCCCTCGAAGTCGGGCGCTTCCAGGCGGCGCTGGGTGGCCAGGCGGTGCTTCTGGGCCAGCACCACCAGGATCTCGTAGCGGAACAGGGGGAACACGGTGTACTCCGGCCCGCCGGCCGAACCGATCACCAGGTCGGCCTGGCCGCTGCGCAGCAACTCGATCGGCTCGCTGTGAAAGCCCGACACCAGGTCGATCTCGACGTCGGGCCAGCGCTGGCGGAAGGCGTCCATCACCGGCATCAGCCAGTCGAAGCAGGTGTGGCATTCGAGCGCCACGCGCAACTGGCCGCGGTCGCCCTGCGACAGGCGCGCCACGTCGCGTTCGGCCTGCTCGACCTCGGGCAGCACCTGGTCGGCCAGCTGCAACAGGCGCATGCCGGTGGCGGTAAACGCGATCGGCAGCGACTTGCGCTCGAACAGGGGTGCGCCATAGCGCTCTTCCATCAGCTTGACCTGGTGCGACAGGGCCGATTGCGTCAGGTTCAGCAGTTGGGCGGCGCGCACCAGGCTGCCGGATGAGCGCAAGGCGGTCAGCGTGCGCAGATGTCGAAGTTCTAGCATGATCTCGATCAATGAAAATTTTTCATGCGGAACTGCAAAATGTTTCGTTTTGATTATATGACACTTTGCCGCAAACTTTACACACCAACAATGAAATCTCGATGACATCATGAAAACGCTGCACACCCACGTACTTGGCTTTCCCCGCATCGGCGCGCGGCGCGAACTGAAAACCGCCCTCGAAGCCTTCTGGCGCGGCGAGCTCGACGAAGCCGGGCTGGAAGCGGCCGGCGCCGCCCTGCGCGCGCGCCACTGGGCCTTGCAGGCCGACGCCGGGCTGGAACTGGTGACGGTGGGCGACTTCGCCTTCTACGACCAGGTTGCCGGCCACATCCAGCTGTTCGGCTGCGAACCGGCGCGCTTCGGCTTCGATGGCGCGAGCACGCCGCTGACGCGCTATTTCGCCATGGCGCGCGGCGAGCATGACGGTTGCTGCGGCCATCCGCATGCTGGACAA
Source organism: Massilia sp. CCM 8734 (assembly GCF_011682155.1). Lineage (NCBI taxonomy): Bacteria > Pseudomonadati > Pseudomonadota > Betaproteobacteria > Burkholderiales > Oxalobacteraceae > Massilia > Massilia sp. CCM 8734. The sequence goes on along the minus strand of NZ_WHJI01000015.1, from coordinate 41,448 downwards.
CACAGCGGCCACGCGCTCGACATGACCAAGTGGTTCGACACCAACTATCATTACCTGGTCCCGGAATTCGGCCCGGAGACCGCCTTTACGCTGGCCGGCGAACGCCTGCTGGCGGAGGTGCTTGAAGCGCAAGCGCTCGGGCACCGGGTCAAGGCCACCCTGATCGGCCCGCTCACCTTCCTCTGGCTGGGCACGGCGCGCGAGGCCGGTTTTGATCGCCTGGGCCTGCTCGAAAAGCTGCTGCCGGTCTACACGACCCTGTTGATGCGCCTGAAAGTCCAGGGAGTGGAATGGGTGCAGATCGACGAACCGATCCTCGGGCTGGACTTGCCGCAGGAATGGCGCAACGCCTTCGAGATCGCCTACTGGCTGCTGGCGCAGTCCGGCGCGCGCATCATGCTGGCGACCTATTTTTCGCCGCTGGAAGAAAACCTCGGCCTGGCCTGCCGCCTGCCGGTGGCCGGCCTGCATGTGGACGGCGTGCGCGCGGCGCATGAGCTGACCAGCGTGTGCGACTGGCTGGCCCTGCCCAAGGTGCTGTCGGTCGGCATCGTCGACGGGCGCAACATCTGGCGCACCGACCTCGACGCGGCCATCGCCGTGCTCAAGCCGCTGCTGGACAAGCGCGGCGCGCTCTGGCTGGCGCCCTCGTGTTCGCTGCTGCACGTGCCCCTGAGCCTGGCCGACGAAAGCGCGCTCGACCCCGAGGTGCGTTCATGGCTGGCGTTTGCCACCGAAAAGCTCTCTGAGCTGGCGACCCTGAAAGCCGCCTTGCGCGCAGACGATGCGCCGCAGTTGATGGAGGCGCGCGCCGCGATTGCCAGCCGCGCCCGCAGCACCCGCGTCCACAGGGACGCCGTCGCGGCCCGGGTGCAAGCCTTGCCGGGCGACGCAGACCGGCGCGGCGCCCCGTTTGCCGCGCGCCAGGTGGTGCAGCGTGCGCGCTTGCGGCTACCGGCGTTTCCCACCACCACCATCGGCTCGTTTCCGCAGACGACGGCGATCCGCGCCGCGCGCGCCGCCTTTCGTCGGGGCGCCCTGCCGCTGGACCAGTATCAAAGCGCGATGCGGGCCGAAATCGCGCACGCGGTGGCGCGCCAGGAAGCCATCGGGCTCGACGTGCTGGTGCATGGCGAAGCCGAGCGCAACGACATGGTCGAGTATTTCGGCGAACAGCTCGACGGCTTCGTCTTTACGCAGCATGGCTGGGTGCAGTCGTACGGCTCGCGCTGCGTCAAGCCGCCGGTGCTGTATGGCGACGTGGCGCGCCCGCGCGCGATGACGGTCGACTGGGCCGTGCATGCGCAGAGCCTGTCGGCGCGCCCGGTCAAGGGCATGCTGACCGGGCCGGTGACGATCCTGCAGTGGTCGTTCGTGCGCGACGACCAGCCGCGCGCGTTGACCGCCTTGCAGATCGCGCTGGCGATGCGCGACGAAGTGGCGGACTTGCAGGCGGCCTCAATCGGCATCATCCAGATCGACGAACCGGCCCTGCGCGAAGGCTTGCCGCTGCGGCGCGCGCGCTGGGACGATTACCTGGCGTGGGCCACGCGCGCGTTTCGCATCACGGCCGGCGCGGCGCGCGACGACACCCAGATTCACACGCATATGTGCTACGCCCAGTTCAACGACATCCTGCCGCAGATCGCCGCGCTCGACGCCGACGTGATCACCATCGAAACGAGCCGCTCGGACATGGCGCTGTTAGATGGCTTTGGCAAGTTCCGCTATCCGAACGAGATCGGGCCGGGGGTGTACGACATTCATTCGCCGGCGGTGCCGGGCACGGACGCCATCGAGCGCCTGTTGCGCAAGGCGGCGCGGGTGATTCCGGCGGCCAATCTGTGGGTCAATCCGGATTGCGGGCTGAAGACGCGCGGCTGGGCCGAGACCGAGGCGGCGCTGGTCAACATGGTGGCGGCGGCGCGGCGCATGCGGGCCTGAGGCGGCGCTTGCGGTAAGGCGTCGCATCAAAGCCGGATCTCGGGATAGGCGCCAAACCAGAATGCGAGGGCTTCCTTGTTAACCCCATCGGCGCCGGTCCAGAAATCGACCGGGTAGGCCCAATCGGATTTGTGCGATTTCGATGGCGCGAGCCCGGGATTGGTGTAGTGCGTCAGGTAGCCTTTGTGTTTCTCGGTCTCCAGAATGCCGGCGATGCCCAGCGCTTCCAGCAAGACCCTGCACTGGTGGACGCTCGCCTTGAAACCGTCGATTTTTTTCAGGTATCGGTGCACTTGCGTCGGTTTGGTCTGCGCCTCGAGCGAGCGCAAGGTATCGAGAATCGCGTTGAAAATGCGGAAATCCTCCGCCGTGGGCGCCTGGCGGGTGAGTTGTACATGTTGAGCGAGGTAAAACTGGATCACCTCCGGCGTTTTCAGCAGACTGATCGATCCGGCGGTGTAGCGATCCACGTTCCAGTCGGTGGCGTCCATCCCGCTATAGATATCGTAGCCGGAACAAATGGCGCAAAAGCGCGGCGCGGACGATTGCGTGAAGCCATGGTCCGGCATGGTCTGCATCATGGCAAACGGCGCGAGGCCACTGCGATAATCAAGGCGCCCGCTCGTAAAGCTCGACAGGAAAAGATCGGTCACGTGGGACTTCTGGCATTGCTTCGCGTACTCGACACAGCGCTGGACCGCTTCATCATGCTCGATGTCGACCGGATCGAAGGCCAGGCCCTGCTCTTTCAGGTAAGCGAATTGCTCGTCGCTGGTGACCCCGCGCGCGTCGATCCAACGCTGTTCGTATGCCTCCAGTGGATGTTCAGAACGGGCAATCGCCTGCGACAGGCTGCTATATTTCGATAGCAATTTCAGCGCTGTTTTGTCGACCGGCTTATTCACGATGGTTCCTTTCAGTGTACCGCACGCTTGTACCACATCCTCCCCGAGCGGGGGATCAAAGGCCATCGAGACTACACCAATTATTCGCCCCGCATGAATGACGCATGCCTCAAAACCGGTTTGAAGTTGCCTCGCGGAACATGCGGGACAACCCTCCCCTAACCGCAATTTTCACAGTAGAATGCACGAGCCTGCGCCACTTTGGACGGTGATCCGCCCATCCCTCACGACTCGTCTATGCTCAAAAGCCCGTCCCAACTGCCTATCGAAATCAAGATCTCCACCGTGGTGGCGATCTCCACGATTCTGTATTCGGCCGACCCGTTGGCGATCGATGCGGCGCTCAAGCAGATGACGGGCGGCTCGGCCGATTTCTTCGAAGACGAATTCGCCGTGATCGATATCAGCGCCCTGGCCGAGAACGCGCCGCGCATCGATTGGGACAAGATGGTCACCTTGCTCAAGAAATACCACCTGAACGCGGTGGCCGTGCGCGGCGCCCCGGCGTCCATGCACGAGGCGATCCGCGCGCGCGGCCTCTCGCTCGACGACGGCGCCAGCGGCGACAAGGCGCGCAGCGAAGCGGCCGCGCCGGCAGCGACCATCGCGGCGCCCGCCCCGGCCAGCGCGATCGTCGCGCCGGGCACCATGATCATCGACACCCCGGTGCGCGCCGGCCAGCGCGTGTATGCGCGCGGCGGTGACCTGATCGTCACGGCGGTGGTCAACAACGGCGCCGAAATCATCGCCGACGGCAGCATTCATATTTACGCGTCGCTGTTCGGACGCGCCCTGGCCGGCGCCTCGGGTAATGCCGACGCGCGCATCTTCGCCATGGCGATGCAGCCCGAGCTGGTCTCGATCGCCGGCGTCTACCGCACGTTCGAAGATGGCTTCGCGCCGCAGCTGGCGCGCCAGCCGACGCAAATCCGCTTGATCGGCGACCGCATCGATATACTGTCGATCAGTCCGGCATCCCGCGTTTAAATACCAGATACGAAAAAAGGACCCCCTGTGGCAAGAATTATTGTTGTGACTTCCGGCAAGGGTGGCGTCGGCAAGACGACCTCCAGCGCCAGCTTTTCTACCGGCCTGGCCATGCGTGGCCACAAGACCGCCGTGCTCGACTTCGACGTCGGCCTGCGCAATCTCGACCTGATCATGGGTTGCGAACGGCGGGTCGTCTACGACCTGATCAACGTCATCAATGGCGAAGCCTCGCTCAACCAGGCGCTGATCAAGGACAAGCATTGCGACAACCTGTTCATCCTGCCGGCCTCGCAGACGCGCGACAAGGATGCCTTGTCGGAAGAAGGCGTCGAACGCGTGCTGCACGACCTGATCAACATGGGCTTCGAATACATCATCTGCGATTCGCCCGCCGGCATCGAGCATGGCGCGCTGATGGCGCTCACCTTCGCCGACGAAGCGATCATCGTGACCAATCCGGAAGTGTCGTCGGTGCGCGATTCGGACCGCATCCTCGGCATCATCCAGGCCAAGTCGCGCCGCGCCCAGACCGGTGCCGAGCCGGTCAAGGAACACCTGCTCATCACGCGCTACTCGCCCAAGCGGGTCGAGAACGACGAAATGCTGTCCTACCAGGACGTGCAGGAAATCCTGCGCATTCCCCTGGTCGGCATCATTCCCGAGTCCGAATCGGTGCTGCACGCATCGAACCAGGGCAATCCGGCGATTCATTTCAAGGGCACCGACGTGGCCGAGGCCTACGAGGACGTGGTCTCGCGCTTCCTCGGCGACGATGTACCGCTGCGCTTTACCAGCTATGAAAAACCAGGCATATTCCAGCGCATCTTCGGAGTAAAGTGATATGGCCCTGCTTTCATTCCTGTTTCCCTCCAAGCCGAAAAGCGCCACTGCGGCCAAGGAGCGCCTGCAGATCATCATCGCGCGCGAACGCGGTCACCGCACCGGCCCGGATTTCCTGCCGGCGCTGCACCGCGAACTGCTTGAAGTGATCTCGAAGTACACCCGCGTCAATCCGGACGACATCAAATTGTCGCTGGACCGCCAGGGCAACCTGGAAGTGCTTGAAGTAAACGTGGTGTTGCCGGATACCTGACCGGTCCGGCACTGGCGTGCCACCCGGCGCGCTGCTAAACGGCGCGCGCCGCCAGCAATTCGCGCGCGACCGTGGCGCAGGCGTCCACATGGTCGTAGCCGAGCTTGCGGAACACGGTAAACCCGATCGCCGCCGAGGCCACCTGGCCGGCCAGCGGCACGAAGCGCGCGGCCGACCTCACAAACGCCTTGCCGCCGCTGCGCTTGAGCAGCCGCAGCGCCAGCTGGCGCGTGATTAATTTTCCCACCATCATGCCGCCCACCCCCGCCGCCGCCCCGAAGACGATGCGCTTGTAGGTCGGCTGCAAGTGCTCGACTTGTTCGGCGGACAGGCCAAAGGCCGCGTTGACGTCGTTCACCAGTCCGGTCAGCATGGTCAGGTCGGACATCACATCGAGCCCGGGAACCGGCAACGCCGATATGCCGGCCGAGACGGCCGCGCGGTTGCGCACCATGCGCCGGCATGCTTCGCGCACTTGCAAAATCGCTTCGGGATTGCCTGGAATCGCTGTCAAGTCTTTGTTCATGGTTTTCCTTTCGATATGTAAATTTCCTTCTAGACTCAAAAAGTCGATTGAAATCGGCGTTTTTCCAGTGTACCGTGTAATCAAACGAGGGGATGGCACGGCAGATCAGTTCGTTGCCGAATGTAAATTAATGTGTTCCAATTAGTGTTGCTTTGTAAAAGTCTGTTATATTCAGAGTAACTATTCAATAGCACAAGGTAGGACTCCTCCTACGACACGTTTTTACGTTCGACACACGCCACCATGAGAATTGCCGTCCTAGACAATGACCGCAGCCAGGCAGACCTGATTTGCCAGGTGCTGACCTCCGCCGGACACGTCTGTCAGTCGTTTGACAGTGGTAAAGATTTGCTCGGACAGCTACGTAAAGACAGCGTCGACATGCTGATCCTGGACTGGCAGGTGGCCGACATGAACGGCACCGAAGTACTGCGCCGCGCCAAGGAAAAGCTGCCCTCCACCACCCCCATGATGTTCCTTACCAGCAGCTCGGCCGAAGATGACATCGTGGCCGGCATCGGCGCCGGCGCCGACGATTACATGGTCAAGCCGCTACGCCGGGGCGAACTGGTGGCGCGCGTGCAAGCCCTGCTGCGGCGCGCCTACCCGGCCCAGAACGGGGCCGAACAACTCCAGTTCGGACCGTATATTTTCGAAACCCGGCCGGGCCGGTTGCTGATGGACGGCAACGTCATCGAAGTCACACACAAAGAATTCTACCTGGCACTGTTGTTTTTTCGGAATATCGGCCGTCCCCTGTCGCGCGCGTATATTCATGAAGCGGTGTGGATCCGCGAAACGGCGGTGCCGTCACGCACCATGGATACCCATGTGTCGCGTGTAAGAAACAAGTTGCAGTTGCGCCCGGAAAATGGCTTCAGGCTGGTGCCGGTGTACAGCTATGGATATCGGCTGGAAAAGCTTGGGGCGTAGCCTGAGCCGGCAAACTCGGCTTTGTTGTCCCCGCGAAGGTGGGGGATGACGGTTTTGCCAGTGGCGGAAACGACCGTAACGCAAGCGTGCCAAGATCGCCGCAACTTCCCCAATCGTTGCCCTCCCGCACCAAAAAACCCTCCTTTCAGTAGGTCCTTGACACATCACGGTATAATGGCGGTACACATCCGTACAATGTAAAGCCATGCAACTGCTCGCCGTCGGCCTCAATCACACCACCGCACCGGTCTCGCTTCGCGAGCAGCTGGCGCTCGCGCCTGACCAGCTCGGCCAGGCGGTGCAGGCGGCGCGCGGCTGGTTTGCCCGCATCGACGCCCGTGGCGGCGACGAAGCGGCGATCCTCTCGACCTGCAACCGCACCGAGATGTACGCCGCCAGCGATGTCGCCAATCCGCTCGATGCGAGCGCCCACTTCCTGGCCGATTACCACAAGCTCAACTTCGCCGAACTGCGCCCGCATCTGTACATGCTGCCGCACGATGCCGCCGTGCGTCATGCATTCCGGGTCGCCTCGGGGCTCGATTCCATGGTCCTGGGCGAACCGCAGATCCTCGGCCAGATGAAAGACGCGATGCGCCTGGCCGACGAAGCCGGGGGCCTCGGCACCTACCTGCACCAGCTGTTCCAGCGCAGTTTTTCGGTGGCCAAGGAAGTGCGCAGCACCACCGAAATCGGCGCCCACAGCGTGTCGATGGCGGCCGCCGCGGTGCGCCTGTCGCAACGCATCTTCGACAAGATCTCCGACCAGAATGTGCTGTTCATCGGCGCCGGCGAAATGATCGAGTTGTGCGCCACGCACTTTGCGGCCCAGAACCCGAAAAACATCACCATCGCCAACCGCACCATGGAGCGCGGCGAGACGCTGGCGCACCGTTTCAACGGCCGTGCGATCCGCCTGGCCGCGCTGCCCGAGCAGCTGGCGCAGTTCGACATCGTCATTTCCTGCACCGCGTCCTCGCTGCCATTGATTGGCCTGGGCCTGGTCGAGCGCGCGATCAAGGCGCGCCGCCATAAACCGATGTTCATGGTCGACCTGGCCGTGCCGCGCGATATCGAGGCCGAAGTCGGGCGTCTCGACGACGTGTTTTTGTACACCGTCGACGACCTCGGACAAGTGGTCCAGACCGGGTTGGAGAGCCGCCAGGCCGCCGTGGCCCAGGCCGAAGCCATCATCGAAACGCGGGTGCAGTCGTTCATGCACTGGATCGACGACCGCGCCATGGTGCCCGTCATCCAGGACCTGCAAGAAAACAGCGAAGCGATGCGCCTGTTCGAACTCGAACGCGCCAAAAAAATGCTGGCGCGCGGCGACGATGTCGACGCCGTGCTCGACGCCCTCTCCAAGGGCCTGACCGCCAAGTTCCTGCACGGCCCGCAGCAGGCGCTGCACCGCGCCCAGGGCGACGAGCGCGCGCGCCTGGCGACCTTGCTGCCCCAGTTGTTCCGCGGCCGCCGTTAGCGCCCAAGCCAGTTGTCGTACCGCGCCGCAGCCCTGCGGCCGTTCCCGGTTGTTAGCTTCCCTTACCTTACACGAGCACCCTATGAAACCATCGATGCTGGCCAAGCTGGATCAACTGGCCAACCGCCTTGTCGAACTTGACGAATTGCTCATGAGCGAAGGCGCCACCTCGAACATGGACGCCTACCGCAAGATGACGCGCGAGCACGCCGAAATCGGCCCGCTGGTGGCGCTGTTCAAGGAGTACCAGAGCGCCCAGGACGATATCGCCGACGCGCAGGAGATGCTCTCGGACCCGGACATGAAGGACTTCGCGCAGGAAGAAATCGAAGCCGGCAAGGCGCGCGTGGCGCAGCTGGAGATGGACCTGCAAAAAATGCTGCTGCCGAAAGACGTCAACGACGAGCGCAACATCTTCCTTGAAATCCGCGCCGGCACCGGCGGCGACGAGTCGGCCCTGTTCGCGGGCGACCTGCTGCGCATGTACGCGCGCTTCGCCGAGCGCAATCGCTGGCAGGTCGAGACGGTGTCGGAATCGGTGTCGGACCTGGGCGGCTACCGCGAAGTGATCGTGCGCCTGATCGGCAACGGCGCCTACTCCAAGCTCAAATTCGAATCGGGCGGGCACCGCGTACAGCGCGTGCCGGCCACCGAAACCCAGGGCCGCATCCACACCTCGGCCTGCACCGTGGCGGTGATGCCGGAAGCGGACGAAGTCGAAGACGTCAACATCAACCCGGCCGACCTGCGCATCGACACCTACCGCGCCTCGGGCGCCGGCGGGCAGCACATCAACAAGACCGATTCGGCGGTGCGCATCACCCACCTGCCGACCGGGATCGTGGTCGAATGCCAGGACGACCGCAGCCAGCACAAGAACAAGGCCTCGGCCCTGAAAGTGCTGGCGGCGCGCATCAAGGACGTGCAGTTGCGCGAGCAGCAGTCGAAGGAAGCGGCCACCCGCAAAAGCCTGATCGGCTCGGGCGACCGCAGCGAACGGATTCGCACCTATAATTTCCCGCAGGGCCGCATGACGGATCACCGCATCAACCTGACCCTGTATAAACTCGACTTCATCATGGACGGCGAACTGACCGAATTGACCAACGCGCTGGCGGCCGAACACCAGGCTGAATTGCTGGCCGCCCTCGGCGATTAAACAATTCGTAAGCCTTACGTTGTAGACTGTGCAATGCGGCGTACCCAGGCCGCATGTCAAGAGACGCCAGGGGACCTCGAACAACCGTAGCGAGCGGCGCAAGTGTCGTCCGAGAAGCGCAGCCGTACGAAGGTACGGTGAGCATCGCAGGACGACAATTGCGGCGCGCAGTAGGTTGTTCGAGGTCCCCGCAAACAAAAACACTTCTAGGACCTGAAACGATGCCCAACAACCGCACGCTCCTGATGACCCTTTCCGCCGTCTGCTTCGCCCTGATTGGCGCGGCGCTGTACCTGCAGCACTACAAGAACATGCTGCCATGCCCGCTGTGCGTGATCCAGCGCTACGCCTACTTCTTTTGCGGACTGGTGTGCCTGGCGGCGGCGTCGGCCAAGCAGTTCAAATTGTGGACCTTCTTCGGACTGGCCGGCTCCCTGACCGGCCTGTTCTACGCCGGCAAGCAGTTGTGGGTGCTGGCCCATCCGGGCCTGTCGTGCGGCATCGACCCGATGCAGACCATGCTCAATAAAGTCCCGACCGCGGTCTACCTGCCATGGATCTTCGAAGCCGACGGCCTGTGCGAAGACGCGGTCGACACCCTGCTCGGCCTGTCGATCCCGCAATGGTCGACCCTGTGCTTGGCCATCATCAGCGCCTTGCTGCTGTTCGTGCTGGCACGGCGCGGCAACCGCTGATCATGTGGACGATTGGCGCCGGCGCGCGCGTCGGCGCGCTGCAGTCGCTGCTGCCGCTCGACCCGCTGGAAAACCGCATCCTGGCCTGCCATGCGCTCGGCATCACGCGCATTGGCCTCATTACCCAGTCCGAACGGGTGCTCAGCGCGCCCGAGGCGGGGGCGCTGGCGGCGCTGGTGCAACGGCGCCTGGCGGGCGAACCGATTGCCTACATCGTCGGGCGGCGCGAATTCTACGGCCTCGATTTCGCCGTCAACCCGGCGGTGCTCATTCCCCGTCCCGACACTGAACTGCTGGTCGAACTGGCGCTCGAACGCCTGCCCGTGCGCGGCCGCATGCTCGACATGGGCACCGGCAGCGGCGCCATCGCGGTGGCCGTGGCGCACACCCGGCCCGACGCCGGCGTCACGGCGCTCGACGTCAGCGCCGCCGCGCTCGAGGTGGCGCGCACCAACGCGCAAGCCAACCGCGCCGTCGTGCGCTTCGTGCAAAGCGACTGGTTCGGCGCCATCGCCGGCGAGTCGTTCGACCTGATCGTCGCCAATCCCCCCTACATCGCCGACGGCGACGTCCACCTGGCCCAAGGCGATTTGCGCTTCGAGCCGGTCGGCGCGCTGACCGACCACGCCGATGGCCTGTCGGCACTGCGCACCATTGTGGCTGGCGCGCCACACCATCTGGCGGCCGCAGGCTGGCTGTTGATGGAGCACGGCTACGACCAGGCCGCCCAGGTGCGCGCCCTGCTGGCCGAAGGCGGCTACCGCGAGGTGCAGAGCTGGCGCGACCTGGCCGGCATCGAACGCGTCAGCGGCGCACGGATCGGCGGCGCCATATAAGTTCTGCGGTGCAACGTGCGCACCGTCCCCTTTGCTAAAATGATCAGATGCGCAAACTGATCGCCACCTCTGTCCTGATGCTCGCCCCGCTGGCCGCCGGCGCGGGGCAAGCCGGCGTGCCCGAACGGCCGGCGCAAGAGCGCCCGGCCGTCGAACGCCTCGCCGCGGAACGCCCCACAGCGGAACGACAGGCAGCCGACCAGCAGGCGCGCGCGCTGTTCGACGGCGACTGGGAATGGCGCCTGCAAAACCAGCCCGAATACGCCACCTCGGTGGGCGACTACCGCTACGACGCGGCCCTGAGCGAGACCACCCTGGTCGCCAGCCGCGCCGCCAATGCGCACCAGCGCAAGATGCTCGACCAGGCCAGGCAGATCGAGCGCGACAAGCTGAGTCCGCAGCAACAGCTGTCCTACGACCTGTTCGTGTGGGAGAAAGAACAGGCGGTCAAGGCGGCCGCCCTGTACCCGTTCCAGGCGCAGCCGATCAGCGCTTACGCCGGCCTGCACATCACGCTGGCGCAACTGGCCGCGCAGATGCCGTTCGCCACCGAGGGCGATTACCGTAACTACCTGGCGCGCCTGGACGCGGTGCCGGCCCACGTCGCGGGCCTGATCGAGCAACTGCGCGAAGGCATGCGCAGCGGCTGGGTGGCGCCCAAGGTGACCGTGCGCGCGGTGCCGCCGCTGCTCAAGCAGCTGCGCGAAAACGCGGTCGACGGTCCGCTCGGCCAGCCGTTCCGCCAGATCCCGGCCAGCATCGACAAGCCGGTGCGCGACGCCCTGGCGCTGGCCGGTCCGGCGGCGCTGCGCAACCGGGTGGCGCCGGCGCTGCAGGAGCTGGAAGAATTCCTGCGCAACGAATACGTGCCGGTCGCGCGCGAGTCGATCGCGGCCAGCGCGCTGCCGTCCGGCCTCGATTACTACCTGCTGGCGGTGACGCGCCAGACCACCATCGAAATGGCGCCGGCCGCCATCCACGCGCTGGGACTGAAGGAAGTGGCGCGCCTGCGCGCCGGGATGACGGCAGCGATCGCGCGCACCGGTTTTAGCGGCAGCTTCGCCCAGTTCATCGTGTTCGCCAAGACCGATCCGCGCCTGTTCTACACCAGCGGCGACGCGCTGCTGGCGCGCTACCGGCGCATCATCACGCGCGCCAACGCGGCCGTGCCGAAACTGTTCGCGACCGCGCCGGCGCAGGAAGTGCTGGTCAAGGCGGCCACCGGCGCGGGCACCGAGAAGCTGGGCGCGGCCTGGTACGAGGCCGGCGCCGCCGACCGGCCGGCGGCGTTCGTGGTCAACACCTCGCTGATCGAAACGCGCCCCATGTGGGAAATGGAAACGCTGGCCCTGCACGAAGCGCTGCCCGGCCACCACCTGCAGGTGGCGCGCGCGGCCGACATCGCCGACCTGCCGGCCTTCCGCCGCCACGGCTGGCACGGCGCGTATGGCGAAGGCTGGGCCTTGTACGCGGAAACGCTCGGCCCCGAGCTGGGTTTTTACAAGGATGCCTTTTCCGCCTTCGGCCACCTGAATGCCGAGATGTTCCGCGCGGTGCGGCTGGTGGTCGATACCGGCATCCACACCCAGGGCTGGACGCGCCAGCAGGCGCTCGACTACATGAACGCCAACACCGCCAACGCGCCGGGCGACAACGAGCTGGAAGTGGACCGCTACATCGCCTGGCCGGCGCAGGCGCTCGGCTACAAGGTCGGACAGTTGAAAATCCGCGCGCTGCGCGAGAAGGCGCAGGCCGCGCTGGGCAACAAATTCGACCTGCGGCGCTTTCACAGCGTGGTGCTCGATAACGGGCCGCTGACGCTGGCGCTGCTCGAACAGCAGGTCGACGCGTGGATCGCGGCGGCCAAAAAACCGGCCTCTTAGCGCGGCCGCATTGCATATACAATAATCTTTGTAGCAAAACCCAAGCCCCATCCCGGCAACAAATCCAACCCTCAGGCGCGCTGGCCGGATTTCGGTTAATCTCGCAGCACTTACCTATTTGGCAGTACAAGAAAGGATTCACCGTGTCGAACCAACTGACCCGCCGCCTGGCCCTGCTCGACGATGATGAACACCGCGCCCTGCTGGGCCAGGGCCTGCGCGGCATCGAGCGCGAAACGCTGCGCGTGGACCGCGCCGGGCGCCTGGCGCGCAGCGCGCACCCGCAAGCGCTGGGCGCTGCGCTGACCCACCCGCAGATCACCACCGACTACGCTGAAGCCCTGCTCGAATTCATCACGCCGGCGGAAAACGATATCGGCACCACCCTGCACAAACTCGACGCCATCCACCGCTACGCCTACACCAAACTGGGCGACGAAATGCTGTGGAGCGAATCGATGCCGTGCGAGCTGCCGGCCGAAGAAGACATCGACATCGCCTGGTACGGCAAGTCGAACATCGGCATGCTCAAACACGTGTACCGGCGCGGCCTGGCGCTGCGCTACGGTAAAGCGATGCAGTGCATCGCCGGCATCCACTACAACTACTCGCTGCCGGAGCAGATGTTCCAGCTGTTTTCCAGCAGCGAAGGCATCGCCGAAGAACGGCGCAGCGCGCTGCGCGACTTCCAGTCCGAAAGCTACATCGCCCTGATCCGCAACTTCCGCCGCTACAGCTGGCTGCTGATGTACCTGTTCGGCGCCTCGCCGGCGCTCTCCACCGGCTTTTTGCGCGGGCGCGAACACCAGCTCGAAAAACTGTCCGACGACACGCTGTACCTGCCGTATGCAACCAGCCTGCGCATGAGCGACCTCGGTTACCAGAACGACGCGCAATCTGGCCTGACGCCGCACGAGAACTCGCTCGAAAGCTATGTCAGCACCTTGATGGATGCCGTGAACCGGCCCTACAAGCCGTACCAGGCGCTCGGCACCAAGCGCGATGGCCAGTGGATCCAGCTTTCGACCAACGTGCTGCAGATCGAGAACGAATACTATTCGACCATCCGCCCGAAACGCGTGATCCGCACCGGCGAGCGTCCGGTGCAGGCGCTGTGCAAGCGCGGCGTGCAGTACATCGAAGTGCGCTGCCTCGATGTCGATCCGTTCGAACCGATCGGCATCAGCGTCGAAACGGGCCGCTTCATGGATGCCTTCCTGCTGTTTTGCGCGCTCGACGACAGCCCGCTGATCAACCACATGGAAAGCCTGGTCCACGCGCGCAATTTCGCGCGCACGGTCAAGGAAGGCCGCCGTCCCGGATTGGCCTTGACCCGCAACGGCGAAGAGATCGGCTTGCGGGAGTGGGCCGATCAACTGATCGAGCGCATCGCCCCGGTGGCGGCGCTGCTCGACAGCGCCCACAACGAAGACGGCGTGCATGCGGCCTCGCTGGCCGCGCAGCGCGCCAAGGTCGCCAATGCGGCCCTGACGCCATCGGCGCGGGTGCTGGACGAAGTGCGCGCGCTCGGCTCCTCGGCCGCCTTCGGCCTGCGCCAGAGCGAGCTGCATGCGGCGACCTTCCGCGACAGCCCCTTGATGCCGGCCGAAGCGGCGCTGTTCGACGAGATGGCGGCGGCCTCGCTGGCCGAACAAGCCATCATCGAGCAGACCCAGAGCGGCAGCTTCGACGACTTCGTGGCGGCCTACAACAGCAGCACATTATGTGGTGACTGAGGTGGTCACTGACAGCGGGAGCGGCCGTGCTGACCTTCTATAACGAGCACCATGCCCAGCACCGGGGGCGCCACGAGATGTTCCGCGGCGCCCTCGTGCCCTGCTTCGAAAAGCCGGAGCGGGTCGAGATGGTGCTGGCCGAATTCGAACGGCGCGGCCTGGGCAAGGTGGTCACGCCGCATGGCGTGTCGCTGGTCTCGCTCGAGCGCATCCACACGCCGCGCTACCTGCATTTCTTGCGCAGCGCCTGGAGCGAGTGGGTCGCGCTCGACGAAGCCAATGCCGACAAGGACGCGTTTCCGTCGGTGTGGCCGATCCGCGGCATGCGCACCGATATCGAGCCCGATAATTTTGCCGCGCGCATGGGCCTGTACTCGATGGACAGCGGCACCCCGCTCACGGCCGGCACCTGGATCGCCGCCAAGACCGGGGCCGACTGCGCGGTCAACGCCGCGCATGCGCTGCGCCTGGGCGAACGCGGCACCTTCGCGCTGACCCGCCCTCCCGGCCACCATGCGGGCGCCGATTTTTTCGGCGGCTACTGCTTCCTCAATAATGCCGCGCTGGCGGCCCAGCATTTGCTCGACGACGGCGCCAGGAAGGTCGCCATCCTCGATATCGACTACCACCATGGCAACGGCACGCAGAGCATTTTCTACAGCCGCAAGGACGTGTTGTTCATCTCGATCCATGCCGATCCGCGCGGCGAGTATCCGTTCTACCTGGGGCACGCCGGCGAGAGCGGCGACGGCGAAGGCGCGGGCTACAACCTGAACCTGCCGCTGGCGGCCGGATCGACTCCGGCGCAGTGGTTCCTGGCGCTCGAATCGGCCTGCGTCAAGCTGGCCGGCTTCGCGCCGGACGCGCTGGTGGTCTCGCTCGGGGTCGATACGTTCGCGGGCGACCCGCTGTCGTCGTTCGCGCTGCAAAGCAGCGATTTCCTGCGTATCGGCGAACGCATCGCCCATACCGGACTGCCGACCGCGTTCGTGTTCGAAGGCGGCTATGCGGTCAGCGAGATCGGCATCAATGTGGTCAACGTGCTTGAAGGTTTTGAAACCGCTAACTAGAACGCACAACAATGAAAGTAGAAACGATGACCATCAACCCGTCCATCGCCTGGGAATGGCGCCACTTCGACGAACTCTCCGGCGCCGACCTGTACGCGGTCATGGCCAGCCGCCAGGATGTGTTCATCCTCGAACAAACCTGCCTGTATCCGGACATGGATGGCTACGACCAGGGCGCGCACCACCTGCTCGGCTGGCACACGGTCGATGGCGCGCGCGTGCTGGCGGCCTACCTGCGCTGCCTCGCCCCCGGCGTGAAGTTCGCCGAGATGTCGCTCGGGCGCGTGCTCACCACCAGGGGGGCGCGCGGCGGCGGCAGCGGACGCGCCCTGCTGGCCGAGGGCATCGCGCGCGCCGAACGCCAGTATCCGGGCCAGCGCATCCGCATCGGCGCCCAGCAGCACCTGGCAGCGTTCTACGCCAGCTTCGGCTTCGCCACCGTCGGCGCGCCCTACGACGAAGACGGCATCATGCACGTCGATATGCTGCGCTGAACTTGCGGCTGCGCCACGCCAGCCCCAGCAGCGCCAATCCCGCCATCAGCATGGCCGTGGCGCGCGGCTCGGGCACGGGACTGGCCAGCTGCAGCAACAGGCCGCCGCACTCGTCGCCGCGGCAGCCCCAGGCCGCGATCTGGCCAGCGTCGTTGATGCCCACCGCGTCCCGCACCACCCAGCCCAGCGCCGGGTCGATCAGCGTGTTCAGGTCGCGCATCACGCCGTCGGCGTAGACGAAGCCGAACATGACGGGATCGGGCGGCTCGCCAAGATGGCCGACCACCTGCCCGAGCTTGTTGAGCGCCGTGCCCCAGCTGAGCAATTCACCCACCGATCCGAGCTTGCGCATGCTGCCGTCGGTGTACAGAAAGGCTTTTTCGCCGCCGTCCCAGGCGAAACCGGTGACCTGGCCCTTCTGGTTGATGGCGGCCGCGCCGCTCGAATCGTCGCTCCAGCCGGGCAGTTTGCTCATCACCCCGTTCTGGTAGATGAAGGCCGAGACCGGATAGGACGCATCCTTTTGCACCACCGAGGTGCCGACCACCTGCCCGGCGTTGTTGATGCCGGCGGCGGCCGCGTAGTCGCCGCCGAGCGTGCCGAGATCTTTCATCGTGCCGCCGCTGTGCAAAAAGGCCCTGGCCGGTCACCTCGCCGAAGCGGTTGAGCGCCGCGCCGGTGCTGCTGGCGCCGCCCAAGGTGCCGAGGTCGACGCCGCCGGCGCTTGACCACAGGTAGGCGTGCTCGTTGCGGGTGCCGACGATCTGGCCGGCATTGTTGATGCCGGCCGGGCTCATGCCATCGGGCAGGACGGTCACGGTATAGGTCGGTACAGCGGCGGCGGCCGTGGCGGCCGTGGCGGACAGCAACAGCGCGAGTGCAAGGCGAGTGGACATGGCGCATCCTCAAAGGTGGACAAGCTGCCATCGTGCGCGCCGCAGGGCCGCGCATGCTGTGTTATGTCATGCGTGCGCCGCGCAGGCGGCGGCAGCCCGGCATGGTCGATGGCGGGGAGGATCGGTATTGGCGGGCAGGCGTGCGCGGGCAGGCATGGCCCGATCCTTTCGGGATGGGAAAGGATCGGACAGCGGCGCACCGGAGGCGCGCCGGGAGGGAAATTACTTCACTTCGGTCAGTTCGATGTCGAACACCAGGCCGGCGTTGCCTGGAATGACGCCCCGGCCGGCGACGCCGTAGGCCTTGGCGGCGGGAATCGTCAGGGTGCGCTTGCCGCCCACTTTCATGCCCGGGATGCCGTCGGTCCAACCTTCGATCAGGTTGCCCGGGTTCAGCGCGAACGTGGCCGGCGTTTTGCCGACGGTGGTTTCGAACTGGGTGCCCTTGTTTTCCGGTTTGCTCGAATCGTACAGCCAGCCGCTGTAATGCACGGTAATGTTTTTGCCCAGCGCCGCTGTGGTGCCGGTGCCGATCACCACGTCCTTGCTGGCGAAGGTGGTCGGGTTGGTGACCGCCGGTGGCGGCACCTGGACCGGGCTGTCATCGGAACTGCCGCAAGCGGTCAGGGCGAGCGTGGCGACAAAGGCGGCGGCGAGAGTAAGCTTGAGTTTCATGGAATCCTTGGACGGTGACGGAAAAAGTTGCCAAAGTTTAGCAGCAGTTGCCCGTCACCGCACTATTCGTGTCGCATCAAAAGTGTGGCGATTATGTGGCGCATATGTATCGACTTGTATTGCGTCGCCGCCGATCAGATTTCAACCTGGGTACCCAGCTCGATCACCCGGTTCGGTGGAATCTGATAGTAGTCGGCGGCGCCGCGGGCGTTGCGCGACATGGTCACGAACAGGTGCTCGCGCCAGGGCGCCATGCCGCCGCCCGGAGCCGAAATGACGGTCTGGCGCGCGATGAAGAAGGACGTTTCCATCATCTCGAACGGCAGGCCGAGCTCGGCGCACTGGACCAGCACCTTGGGAATATCCGGTTCATCCTTGAAGCCGTAGAACACATTGATCTGGAAGCAGTTGTGGCCCAGGTCGGTCACCTTGGCCTGCTCGGCGGCCGGCACCCACGGCTCTTCCATCATGTGCACGGTGAGGAACACCACGCGCTCGTGCAGCACCTTGTTGTGGGACAGGTTGTGCAGCAGCGCATGCGGCACGCCGTCGCTTTCGCCGCGCAGGAAAATCGCGGTGCCGTACACGCGCGTGGGCGGCGCCACGAACAGCGACTGCAGGAATTCGTCGAGCGGAATGGCGTGCGACTGCAGGTTTTCGAACACCAGCTGGCGCCCGCGCTTCCAGGTCATCATGCCGGTAAACAAAATTGCGCCGAGCAACAGCGGGAACCAGCCGCCGTGGAACAGTTTCAGGGTGCTCGACGAGAACAGCATGATGTCCATGATGATGAAAAAGCCGGTCGCGCCGAAGCACAGCACCAGCGGCAAGTGCCAGCGGTAGCGGGTCACGAAAAAGGTCAGCACGGTGGTGCACAGCATGGTGGCGGTGACCGCGATACCGTAGGCGCCGGCCATGTCGTCCGAAGACTGGAAAATCAATACGCCGATCAGCACCACCACCAGTTGCAGCCAGTTGACGGCCGGGATGTAGATCTGGCCGATTTCGCTTTCCGAGGTGTGCAGCACGCGCATGCGCGGCATCAGGCCCAGCGCGATGGCTTGCTTGGTCATCGAGAAGGTGCCGGAAATGGTCGCCTGCGACGCGATCACGGCGGCCATGGTCGAGAGCAGCACCAGCGGGTAGATGCTCCAGCTGCCGAGCTGGTTGTAGAAAGGATTGCTGACGTGCTCGGGATGCATGATCAGCAGCGCGCCCTGGCCCATGTAGTTCAGCGCCAGCGCCGGAAAGGCGATCAGGAACCAGGCCGCGCGGATCGGTTTCTTGCCGAAGTGGCCCATGTCGGCGTACAAGGCCTCGGCCCCGGTCAGCGAGAGCACCACCGCGCCGAGCGCGATGAAGGCGGTGTACTTGTTTTCCAGCATGAAGCGCAAGGCATGCAGGGGATTGAGCGCGGCCAGGATCTGCGGCGCCTCGATAATATTGACCACGCCCATCACCGCCAGGGCGATGAACCAGACCAGCATGACCGGACCGAACCAGCGCCCGATGCCGGCCGTGCCGCGCCGCTGCACCGAATACAGGGCCACCAGCACCACGGCGGTAATGAGCAGCACCACCCAGTTGGGGATGCCGGGCAGCGCCACTTCCAGCCCTTCGATCGCGCCCAGCACCGAAATGGCGGGCGTGATCACGCTGTCGCCATAGAACATGGTGGCGCCGAACACGCCCAGCACCATCAGCGGGAAATACCATTTGGAGGCCTTGGTCACCGAATTGAGCGCCAGCGCCATCAAGGCCATGATGCCGCCCTCGCCGCGGTTGTCGGCACGCAATATCAGGGCGACGTACTTGAGCGAGACAATCAGGGTCAGGCCCCAAAAAATGAGGGAAATGATGCCCAGCAGGTTGGGGGTGTTCAGCGTGAGCCCGTGGTCTTCGTGGAACACGGCTTTGAGGGTATACAGGGGACTGGTGCCGATATCGCCGTACACGATACCGACGGCGGCCAGGGTCAGGGCCGCCAGGCTGCTCTTCTTGTGTTGCGCTGTCAAGATTGCACCATATTCTTGTTTTGGTGCATTGCACAATAAAAGATGACTGTGGAAAAAGCAAGCACAATTCGTTGCATCATGTATACCTCTGGTTACAGCAAGATTGCACTTGCTTTTGAAGACGCCATGATAAACCCACTGTGCGGATGAGCGCGTTCCCGATGGCAGATTGGCATCATCGGCAAATGGCCGGTGGCCAGCAAGCTTCCCCTAACTGCGGGATAATGTTGATCCAATGAATCTCTGATTGTCACTCATGCGTACCGGCATCCTGTCCGCCGCCCTGGCCTTCCTGTGCTGGGGTCTGTTTCCCTTGTATTTCCATGCCATCAAAGAAGTGCCGCCGGCCCAGATCATGGGCCACCGGGTGCTGTGGTCGCTGCTGTTCCTGGTAATCGTATTGACCATCCGCCAGCAATGGAAATGGCTGGGCGAACTGCGCCGCCAGCCGCGCGTGGTGGCCAGTTTCGCGCTCAGCGCCCTGCTGCTCAGTCTCAACTGGCTGCTGTACATCTGGGCGGTCAACAGCGGCCACGTGATCGAAGCGAGCCTGGGCTACTTCATCAATCCCCTGTTCAATGTGATGCTCGGCTTTCTGATCCTCAAGGAACGGCTGCGTGTCGTCCAGTGGCTCGCGATCGCGCTGGCCACCTGCGGCGTGCTGTGGCTGACCTGGCAAGCCGGGCGCATGCCCTGGATCGCGCTGGCGCTGGCCGCCTCCTTCGGCGGCTACGGCTTGCTGCGCAAGACCGCCTCGCTGGGCGCGCTGGAAGGCTTGTCCTTCGAAACCATGCTGCTGTTCCCGTTCGCGCTCGGCTTCGTCATCTGGCTGACCATGACCGGTGACAACGCCTTTCTCGACACGCCATCGAACACCACCCGCTGGCTGCTGATCGCCTCGGGGCCGATCACGGCCATTCCGCTGCTGCTGTTTGCCAGCGGCGCGCGCAAGATTCCCCTGTCGGTGCTCGGCTTGCTGCAATACATCGGGCCGACCATCCAGCTCAGCCTCGGGATCTTTTTGTTCCACGAAGCGTTTACCCAGGAGCGCATGATCGGCTTTGCCATCATCTGGGGCGCGCTGGCGCTGTATGCGGCGGAAGGATTGCTCAGGCGCAAATAGACGCGCTGCGTCGGCATGAAAAATAGCGGCCCGCGGGCCGCTATTTTTTATCAGGCGATGTGCTTACGCCGCTTTTTTGCGCTTGGCGACGGCCAGTCCGGCCAGGCCCAGGCCCAGCAGGGCCAGGCTGCCCGGTTCAGGCACGCCGACCGGATCGGCGGCGAAGGTGCCGCCCTGGATGAACACACCCGAGTCCAGGTTGGCGTCGCCACGGTCCTGGATCAGGAATTCGAAGGTGTTCTTGCCAACCAGGCCGAAGGCCTTGGCGGTCATGACCGTGGTCAAGCCATCATAGCCGGTCGCGATGGTGTTCGTACCATTGTCGCGGTAGTAGCCGGCATTGATGCCCGCGTTGACGTTATTGATCGACACCACGCCGTTGTTGCCCGGCACCAGGGCGATGTTCACGCCGTTGAGCTTGAGTTCGAACAGGTCGTTGAACTTGGAGCCGACGTATTCGTTGTATTCCTCGGATGCGAACACATAGTTGAAGAAGATGTTGCCGGTGGTGCTGGTAAAGTCGAATTTCAGCGAGGTGGTGGTGCCGGCGCCCGAGCAACCAGGGCCGTTGTTGACGCCGACTGCGCAGCTGGTTACGCCGCTGGTCAGCAGGACGCCTTGCTCGAAACCGATATTGCCGCCTTTGGTAAAGATGCCGCTCGCGGTCGGGGTGGCGCTGACCAGGCTGGCGTTGCTGATGGCGACGCCAGTGCCGCCCAGGGCCTTGGCCAAGTCAGTCGCGTTGGTGGAGTTGCTTACAACCAGGGCATGCGCCGAGCTGGTGGCCAGAATCAGTGCGGCGGCCGACATCACGCTGCGGATCAAATTGAATGTCATTGAGTTATCTTTTCAGGTAAGAGGTGGAATTTGTTTTTATTGGCGCTTGCTGCCCCATGCAATTAAAGCAATTTTCATGCCCAAAAGCAAAAGATGCGCAAAATCAATGACTTGCGGAAACATTGCGCGTCGCTATGTTTGCAAGTGTAAATAATCCCGACACTCACCCGGCATAAAACTTGCAATATGCATAAAAGGGGACACTGTTCGCCGGACCGGCCAGCCGGCCGGCGCAGGAAAGAGCCAAAGCCGGGGCGACTTATTGTATCCTGTTGACCTTCCGTCCCCATTTCAAGAAACTCAATGGCCAATTACGTCTATACCATGAATCGCGTGGGCAAAATCGTCCCGCCCAAGCGTCAGATCCTCAAGGATATTTCCCTGTCGTTCTTCCCCGGCGCCAAAATCGGCGTGCTGGGCCTGAATGGCTCCGGCAAGTCGACCTTGCTGAAAATCATGGCCGGGATCGATACCGACATCCAGGGCGAAGCCGTGCCGATGCCGGGCCTGAACATCGGCTACCTGCCGCAGGAACCGGTGCTCGATCCCGAGCAGACGGTGCGCCAGGTGGTCGAATCGGGCCTGGGCGAAGTGTTCGAAGCGCAAGGCAAGCTCGAAGCGGTGTACGCGGCGTACGCCGACGAAGACGCCGACTTCGATGCGCTGGCGACCGAACAGGCGCGCCTGGAAGCGATCATCTCGACCTCCGACGGCGGCAACCTGAACCTGCAGCTGGAAATGGCCGCCGACGCGCTGCGCCTGCCGCCGTGGGACGCCAAGATCGGCATCCTGTCCGGCGGCGAAAAGCGCCGCGTGGCGCTGTGCCGCCTGCTGCTGTCGAAACCGGACATGTTGCTGCTCGACGAACCAACCAATCACCTCGACGCCGAATCGGTCGACTGGCTCGAACAATTCCTGCTGCGCTTCCCGGGCACCGTGGTCGGCATCACCCACGATCGCTACTTCCTCGACAACGCCGCCGAATGGATTCTCGAACTCGACCGCGGCCATGGCATTCCATGGAAAGGCAACTACAGCTCGTGGCTGGAGCAAAAGAGCAACCGCCTCAAGCAGGAAGAAGCAACCGAGTCCTCGCGCCAGAAAACCATCGCCAAGGAACTGGAATGGGTGCGTCAGAATCCGAAGGGCCGCCAGGCCAAGAGCAAGGCCCGCCTGGCGCGCTTTAACGAGCTGTCCGAGCACGAATACCAGAAGCGCAACGAGACTTCCGAGATCTTCATTCCCGTGGCCGAGCGCCTGGGCAATGACGTGATCGAATTCAAGAACGTCTCGAAGTCCTTCGGCGACCGCATGCTGATCGAGAATTTGTCGTTCATCGTGCCGCCGGGCGCGATTGTCGGCATCATCGGCCCCAACGGCGCCGGTAAATCGACCTTGTTCAAGATGATCACCGGCAAAGAGCAGCCCGACAGTGGCGAAGTGGCGATCGGCCAGACCGCGCGCGTGTCCATCGTCGACCAGAACCGCGACGACCTGGCCAATACCAAGACCGTGTTCGACGACGTGGCCGGCGGCGCCGACACGCTCACCGTGGGCCGTTTCGACATGCCCTCGCGCGCCTACCTGGGCCGCTTCAACTTCAAGGGTTCGGACCAGCAAAAGATCGTCGGCAACCTCTCGGGTGGTGAACGCGGTCGTTTGCACCTGGCCAAGACCTTGCTGCAAGGCGGCAACGTGCTGCTGCTCGATGAACCGTCCAACGACCTGGACGTGGAAACCCTGCGCGCGCTGGAAGATGCCTTGCTGGAATTTGCCGGCAGCGTCATGGTCATTTCCCACGATCGCTGGTTCCTGGACCGTATCGCGACCCACATCCTGGCCTTCGAAGGCAACTCGCAAGTGACCTTCTTCGACGGTAACTACCAGGAATACGAAGCGGACAAGAAGAAGCGTTTGGGTGAAGAAGGCGCCAAGCCGAAGCGCATCCGCTACAAGCCGCTCACGGTGTAAGCGGCGCCGCAAGCCACCCCGCCTGCGGGGTGGCGCAAGCGTTTTTTGCAGCACAGCACGCTATAAAACCACGCCAGATTGGCGCTGACCGAACGACAAGCCCGCCCTGCCCGGCATACTGGAAAGATGAATGACTATCGCGCCAACCGGGTCGCCGGGCACAGTTACTTCTTCACGGTGCGCCTGTCCGGGCGCGGCGGCACTCTGCTGACCGACCATATTTCCGCCTTCGGCGAAGCGATCCGCCAGGCGCGCAGCCGCAAACCATTCCATGTCGATGCCTGGGTCGCCCTGCCCGACCACGCCCACGCCATCTGGACCCTGCCCCCAGGCGACCACGATTGCGCGGCGCGCTGGCGCGCGGTCAAGATCGCGTTTTCCAAGTCGCTGGGCAAGTCGCGCGCGAGAGCGGGCCTGGACAACATCTGGGAACCGCACTACCAGCAGCATCCGGTCGGCGCCGACGACTACGCCGGCCTGGTCGACTACATCCACCACAATCCCCTGCGCCACGGCCTGTGCGCCGCGCCGCGCGACTGGCAATGGTCGTCGCTGCACCGTTTCATCGCGGCGGGCATGGTGGCCGACGAGCGCCTGTAAACAAACAAAGCGCCTCCCGATGGGTACAACAAGCGGAGGGGGCGCTTGCTGCACACACTGGAAGGCGCCGTGCCTGTTCCGGTCTGCCCTTCTGTCAGGAGCGGCCCGGACTGCGCGCGTGGCGCGTCAGCCCTGGCCCATCATCAGAAGTTGTAACGAGCGCCAACGGTGATGGCGTCTGCCTTGGCACCGAAGTCCTTGCTCTTGCCATAGCGCTCATATTCGAGCGTCAGGGCGACCTGTTTGTTGATGTTGTACTGAGCGCCAACACCCGCGTACACGCCAGTGTCGCTTTCCTTGTAGTTCAGGTTCGACGAGGTGCTGTCGACCTTGCTGTAACCGACGCCCAGCTTGCCGTAGACCGAGAACATCTCGTTCACTGGCATGGTGCCCTTGCCGGCGACATAAGCGCGCTTGCCTTCGGTGCTGCCGGTGTAGCTGTTGTTGCCGATCTTGTAATCGTATTCAGCCTTGCGCAGGTCGGTGTAACCGGCTTCCACGCCCCACATCGGGGTAATGTCCACGCCGCCGAAGACTTTCAGCGATGGCTTGAAACCGTCGCCGTCGAAGTCGCTACCGCCGATTTTGAAATTGTGGTCGGACGATGCCACGCCCAGACCGATGTACGGAGCAGGGCTTTGAGCTTGTGCGGCGGTCATCGCGGTGGCGCCGGCGATCAATGCAAAAATGAGCTTTTTCATGCGGAATCCTTTGTGTGAAACAGTCTGTTCCGCAATTCCCAATGAATTGCGAGGTAATCAAGATAGCACCAGCGAAAGGACGCATGAAGTCCCATTCCGTAAGACTTGTAAGCAGATGTAACGAGAAAAATCACCCTCGCGGCAAATAACTGACCGGGGGTTCATCTATATATATTTTTCAGTTAGCGCACGTTAAGCGAAAATTAATAGATGTAGCGGAAAGTTAGGTTCACTCGCGGCCCAATCGTGCGCGTTGACTTGTTGATTCCATGCTGCCAGTACGTTTGAGTGTTTCCTGACATCACTATTAGAGTACCGTCATTTAAGCCTAGTTTAAGTGTCTGTTTCGTCCCTTTATGGCGCAGGATGAAGGTTCTGGACGCGCCGAAACTGAGCGAAGCGATCACCGGCTGCGCTCCGAGCTCGGGTTCGTCGTCGCTGTGCATGCCCATGCTGTCGCGTTCGTTGCGGTAGTAATTGAGCAACACACTATTGAAGCGGTGCCCGCAGGCGGCCTCGACGGCATGCTTGAGTTCCAGCAGCAGCGGCGTCAACGGCAGCGGTGCGAGGCGCAGGCCGGAATAGGTGTAGGCCGCCTCGCCATGCCAGGCGGTCAGGCGCGGCTGAAGGTGCTGTTTGCCCCACAGGGTGATCGACTCGGCGCGCCAGTCGGTATCGGCAACCAGGCGCGCCAGCACCTCGGCGTTAGGCAGGCGCAAGGGCAGTTGCGTCAGCACCGACAAGGTGCCGTCGTCGAGCGGGAACGGCGTGAGCAGGCTTTCTTGAAACAGGTCCATGGGGGCGGTATGATGGCAGGAAGACACTGTGGGTACTTAACGACGGAGCTATTTTCGCATGAAAAAACGCCACTTCCTGGGCGCGGCCCTGAGCGCGGCCGCCCTGCCGGGCGCAGCCAGCGGCGCGAATGCCGGGCGCGCAGCCGGACCGGCCCTGCTGACCCTGACCGGGGCGCTGGCGCACAGCAACCGCGGCCCGTTCGACCCGGTGCTCGACCAGATGATGCACAAACAAAAGCTCAGCTTCGACAAAGCCTTCGGCATCGACTTCGGCGCCCTGCTGGCGCTGCCCGCGCTGAGCATCCGCCCTACCCTGGAATACGACGCCAGGCCGCACACGCTGCGCGGGCCGGTGCTGCTCGATGTGGTGGCGCTCTCCGGCACGCGCCCGCGCGAGGACGGCAAACTGCTGCTGCGCGCGGTCGATGGCTATGCGGTGGCGCTGCCGGTGGCGCAGGCGCGCGCGCAGCGCTTCATTGTCGCCACCCATCTGGACGGCAAACCGATGGCGCTGGGCGGACTGGGGCCGCTATGGGCGGTGTACGATGCGGACCGCTTTGCGGACATGGCGGCGCGGCCGCTGGCCGAACGCTTCGGCGCCTGTCCGTGGGCCCTGTATCACATCGAGGTGGCCGGCTAGGTCGGCTCAGGAATACGCTTCGGCCAGCGACATCACGCGCGGCGTGACGCTGATGCCGACGTTGCCGAACAAGGTATCAATGGCTTTCAGGTTCTCCTCGCACTCTTCGGTTTTCCAGCCTTTGAAGATGTCGGTGCCATCTTTTTGAAAGTGCAGGTCGAGCACCTTGCCGCGATCCTTGTGGGTGTAGGCCTCGCTGTGGGTGTTCTGGAAGCCCAGCTCGGTCAGGCCGGCGAGAATCGAATTCGGGGGATTGTCGGGGTCGGTGGCGATGAATACGCCGAAGGTCTTGCCGGGCGGCTTGGCGGCGATGTCGACTTCATAAATGCCGGGCGCCTTTGTGACAGACGTACTTTTCAAAAATAGCATGCTGGTCTCCCTGGTCGACGTAAGCAGCGGCATGGCGATCCCTGCCGTTTTGGCAAGTCTCCCGCAACATCACCGTAACGGTCTAAGTAAGTGCGCATAAATTCTTGTCATTTCTAGCTTCCATAAGCGGCGCCTTGCTGCGTTGCCCACCGCTAGCAGCCTGTCGGACTTGGGATCGTCGGCTGCAAAAATACCTGGGACGGTCCCTATTTCGCCGCTTTCTCGGCCAATAGCTCGCTATTGGCACTGCGAAATCGTCAAAATCTGGCCTCGCCCAGCTATTTTTTCGCTTCGACTCCCCAAGTCCGACAGGCTGCTAGGAGTCTGCGCGGCGTGCGCCTTGCAAGGCATCCGCTTCTGTTCGCTATAAGTGACAATAATTTCTGCACACTTACTTAGCTTATTGCGATTTTTTGCGTTTGTCGATGCATGGTTGCATCTTTTCGCATTAATGCATCAGCCGCGTTGCATAAGCGTGAACCGTGCTCCTTAGCCGCGCGCCTTGCGCCGCGCCAGAGCCTGCGTCGGCGGCACCAGCGCCGCGTACAGCGCCCCGGTCGGCTCGTCCCACGCCTCCAGCGCCGCCTGCTGGCGCGCCACGGTATCCATGTCGCCGCGCGCAATCGGCCCGCTCAGCGCCGCCGGCGCGCCCAGGCGGAACACATTGGCCATGCTTTCCGCCGCCAGCGGCTGCGCCAGCGCGCGCGCCACCGGTTCCGGCACGCCCGCCGCCTGGTAGGCGCGCAGCGCGGCGTCGAGCACCGTCACCAGGTAATTCGAAGCGAACACCGAGGCCGCGTGGTACACGGTTTTTGCTTGCGCGTCGATCGCCACCGGCTGCGCGCCGATCGCTTGCAAGGCCGGCGTGAGCACGGCGAGCGCCCCGGCATCGCCCTCGACCCCGCAAAAAGTGCCGCCGAAGTGCTGCGCCACCTGTGCCGGATCGGCAAAGCTGCGGATCGGATGCACGCTCGCCGCCAGCGCCCCGGCCTGCGTGGCCGGCGCCAGCTGCGCCGACGACTTGGCGCCGCTGCAATGGAACACGATGGCGCCCTGTAATGGATGACAGAGCGCCAGTTGCGCGCACACGGCGCCGATCTGGTCGTCGCCGACGGCCAGCATCCACACGTCGGCGCTGCGCATCTGGTCCATGGCCGACACCGCGCGCCCGGCCCCGATGAAGCCGACGGCGTCGAGCGCGCCCGCGTGCGAGCGGGTCAGCACATCGCCCACCGCAAATGCGCCAGCGGCGGCGAACAGGCGCCCCAGCACGCGCCCCACATGGCCGGCGCCGACGATATTGAGCGTGCGCGCCACCTAGAAGCCCGATCCCGGCTGCTTGAGGAATTCGATTTCGTCAAGCGTCGAGGCGCGTCCCAGGATCGCGTTACGGTGCGGGAAGCGGCCGAAGCGCGCGATCACGCCACGGTGGCGGTGCGCATAATCGAGCGCGCCTTCGAAGGCCTTGCCGTACTGCGCCAGGTCGGAGAACAGTTCCACCGCGCGCCCCTGCATGCGGGCATCCTCGGCGTGCTCGAAGGGCATGTAAGCGAACCAGCGCTGCACCGGCGTGAGCGTTTTGTCGGCGCCGCTCTCGACCAGGCGCATGGCCGCCGCCAGCGCCAGCGCGTCGCCAGAAAACGACGCCGGCTGGCCGCGCCAGGCGTTGCGCGTGAGCTGGTCGAGCAGCACGATGCGCGCCAGCGCGCCTTGGGGGCCTTCGTCGTCCCACTCGCGCAGTCCAC
Organism: Massilia sp. CCM 8734; assembly: GCF_011682155.1. NCBI lineage: Bacteria > Pseudomonadati > Pseudomonadota > Betaproteobacteria > Burkholderiales > Oxalobacteraceae > Massilia > Massilia sp. CCM 8734. The sequence goes on along the minus strand of NZ_WHJI01000015.1, from coordinate 13,335 downwards.
CGGCGAGCGCGTGTTCGAGCAGGGGGCCGAAGCGCTCGGCCACCTCGGCGTCGAAAGCGTCGCTCTTGCGAAACCAGGCGTCGCGCGCTTGGCCGTGGCCTTCGGCGCCGGCGGGCAGGAACCAGAAATCAAGTACGTCTTGTGCCTTCATGGCAGCTCCTTGGCTAGTTACGGGCATGGGAGATTTGAAAACTGTCGATGCCGTTAAATTGCGCCAGTTCGGCCGCCAGGTCGGACAGCGGCGCACCGCTCTTTTTGGACAGCGCCAGCGCCACGAAACGCCATTCCTGCATATTGTTCTCGCTGCCGATGGTGAGCGAGCCGCCGGCGATAGCGTAGCCGCGCGCCAGCGCAATGCGGCGCAGCGCATCTTCGCGCGGCACGAAGTCGCGCTTGAAGCGCATCATCACCGCCACCGCGTGGCGCGAGGGCAGCCATGCTTCGACCTTGGACAGGTAAATCATGATCATCGCCGAAAAGAAGGCCAGCCCCATCGCCGCCAGATAAAAGCCGACGCCGACCAGGATGCCGATCACCGACGAGGTCCAGATCGATGCCGCCGTGGTCAGGCCGCTGATATTGAACCCTTCGCGCATGATCACGCCCGCGCCCAAAAAACCGATGCCGGTGACGATGCCCTGGATGACGCGCGTGGGGTCGACCGCGGCCAGCAGCGAGGCGCCATGGCCGCCGAACCAGAAGCCCGGATAGCCGCCCACAATGGTCAGCGCGGCCGAGGCCATGCACACCAGGCCATAGGTGCGCATGCCGGCCGCGCGCCCGTGGTATGAGCGTTCGTAGCCGACCAATAGGCCGAGTATCAGCGCGCCGAGCAAATTGAGCAGGATCAGCCCATTGGTGGCGATTTCGGGTTTCGACCAGTAGGCCGACAGTAATTCCATGGTGGGCATGCGCTGTCCTTGTGCGGAACTACATTATGGTGCGGGCTTCTTCTTCACCAGCTGCTTTTCGAAGGCGACATCGAGCTTGCTGACGCGCCGCGCCACCTGCGGTCCGAGCTTGTTGACGAAGGCGACAAACTCATCAAGTTCGAGCGGCGCGCACAGGGGCGGCTCGCCCGGCGCTTCGGACAGGAAGAACAGGCCGTCGCCGGTGCGGGCCATGGAATAGCCGGCGTTGCCGCTGCGGACCTTGAGGCGGTCGACGGCGGCGCTGGCGCGGGTTGAACGTGCGGTCGACATCAGATCTCCTGTGTGCGTAGTTGAAGCCAGGCGGCGGCCGGGCCGCTGACATGCGGCGCGAGGCGCGCGCGTACGGTGGCGTGGTAGTCGTTGATCCAGGCGATGTCGTCGGCGCGCAGCAGCGGCAGGTGCAGGCAGCGCGTGTCGATCGGGCATAAGGTCAAGGTTTCGAAGCGCAGCCAGTGGCCGAATTCGGTCGCATCAAGCACCACGTTGAGAACCAGGTTTTCGATGCGGATGCCCCAGCGGCCGGGCCGGTAGATGCCCGGTTCGACCGAGGTGATCATGCCTTCTTCCATGGCGGTGTGCGGCTCCGGCATGGCGCTTGCCGAAATCGACTGCGGCCCTTCGTGTACATTCAAAAAGAAACCGACGCCGTGGCCGGTGCCGTGGCCGTAATCGATGCCGGCGGCCCAGATCGGGGCGCGCGCCAGCGCATCGAGCATCGGCGAGCGGGTGCCGCGCGGGAAGCGCGCCGACGACAGCGCGATCACGCCCTGAAGCACCAGGGTAAAGTCGCGCCGCTGCGCCTCGCTGGTGGCGCCGACCGGCACCACGCGGGTGATGTCGGTGGTGCCGCCCAGGTACTGGCCGCCGGAGTCGATCAGCAGCAGGCCGTCGCCTTCGATGACGGCGTGCGCGGCCTCGCTGGCGCGGTAGTGGATGATGGCGCCGTTGGCGTTAAAACCGGCGATGGTGCCGAAACTGGGGCTCACGAAACCGGGCCGGCGTGTGCGCGCGGCCGTGATCTGGCGATCGATCGCCACTTCGGTCAACGGCGCGCGCGCCGGGTTGGCCAGTTCGGCCTCCAGCCAGGCGAAAAATTCGCACAGGGCGGCGCCATCGTGCTCCATGGTGGCGCGCACGTGGGCTGCGTCAAGCGCGGATTTTCTGGACTTGGCGAAGGTGCTCGGATTGACCGCTTCGATCACGTTGACGCCCGCTGCGATAGCCTCGCGCATGCCGGCGGTGATGCGGCGCGGGTCGATCAGCAGCGTTGCACCTGGCGGCAGCGCGGCCAGGGCGGCGGCGGCGTCTTCGTACGGGGCGAGGGTCACGCCATCTTGCAAGAGGCGCGCACGCAGGTCGGCCGGGACCTTGGCTTCGGCCACAAACAGGGTCGCGCTATCGGTTGTCAGCAGCGCATGCGCCAGGAAGACCGGGTTGTAGCTTACGTCGGCGCCGCGCAGGTTGAACAGCCAGGCGATGTCGTCGAGAGTCGAGATGAAGTGGCGGTTCGCGCCCAGTGTAGCCATGGCGGCGCGGATGGCGGCCAGTTTGTCGGCGCGACTTAGGGACGCGAACGGCGCGGCGTGCTCGAACACCGGTGCGGGCGGCAGCGCCGGGCGCTCGCTCCAGACGGCGTCCAGCAGGTCGATATCGGTGCGCAGATGGACGCCGCGCGCTTTCAAGGCGTCCGCCAGCAGGCGCGCGCTGGACAGGCCGAGCACGCGCGCGTCCACCGCCACCGTCTGGCCCGCAGCCAGGTTGGCGGCCAGCCAGTCGATGTGCAGCAGGCTGGCGCCGGACGGGATTTTCATCAGTTGCACGTCGCTGCCGGCCAGTTCGGTCTCGGCCTGGGTCCAGTAGCGGGCATCGGTCCAGCAGCCGGCAAAGTCGGCGGTGGCGATGAAGGTGCCCACCGAGCCGGTGAAACCGGTCAGCCATTCGCGCCCCTGCCAGCGGCCGGGCAGGTATTCGGACAGGTGCGGATCGGACGAAGGGATGACGCAGGCGTCGACGCGGGCGAGCCGCATGGCGGCGCGCAGCTGCGCGAGGCGCTCGTCGCGCGCGGTGGATGTAGGCATGGGCAGCGTTGAATCGGGTGGTGTCATTGGGTCTTATGATACCTCTATCGCGCCCGGCCGTGGCGCGAACGCGGGGGTCACGCCTGGAAGTGGCGCAGCCCTTCCAGGTCGAGCACGCGGATGCCGCCGTAGTCGAGCCGTACCAGGCCTTCCTTCTCCAGCAGTTGCAAGGCCTGGTTGGCGCGCTGGCGCGAAGCGCCCGACAGGTAGCCGATTTCTTCCTGCGAAATCTGCACCAGCTTTTCCAGCCCCGGATACAAATGCGAGTTGAACATGGCGGCCAGGCAGCGCGCCACGCGGGTGTCGATGTCGAGCATGCGGTCGTTTTCGACCAGGCCGATGAACTGGCCCAGGCGCTCGTTGAGCTGCATCAGCAAAAAGCGGGTAAACGGCAGGCTCACTTCCAGCAGCCACTCGAACGTTTCGCGCGGCATGCGCGCCACGCGGGTGTCGCGCAGCGCCATCACATCGTATTTGCGGGTCTGGTCCTTGAGCAGCGAGCCTTCGCCGAACCAGCCGCCGGTCGGCACGCCGGCGAAAGTGACGTTTTTCCCGGACGGCGAAAAGTTGTTGATCTTGACTAGGCCGTCGATGATCCCGACCCAGTTTTCCAGCGGCTCACCCTTGCGGCATACAAAGCCGCCCTTGGGCACGAACTGTTCGAAGCAGTCGGCCTCCACCCGGATCATCTCGGCGGGCGTGAGGGTGCGCGCCCAGATGGTTGAGCGCAAGTGATCTATTAATGTCTGTGTCTGGTTTGTCATTGTGCATCGCAGCATCGAAAGTCGCGAATTTGAGGCGCAATTGTCATCCAAAAGACAACCTCCTTGTCCAACGCGAGCTAATATCATCACACAAAAAGCGCGCCACCCCGCATTTGCCGTTGCGGAGGGGGGCCGGACAAACAAAAGGGGACGCTGGTGCAGACATTCGATGGCTCGCAATTGCAGACTTTTCCACGGCGCCTGCTGGCGCACGGACAGCAACGCCCGCAGCGCCCCGCCTTTCGCGAAAAGCACCTGGGCATCTGGCAGACCTGGAGCTGGCTGGAGGTCAACGCCGAGGTGCGCGCGCTGGCCTGCGGCCTGGCCTCGCTCGGTTTCACGCGCGGAATGAACCTGGCCATCATCGGCGACAACCGCCCGCGCCTGTACTGGGCCATGCTGGCCGCGCAAGCCTTTGGCGGCGTGCCGGTGCCGCTGTACCAGGATGCGCCGGCGGCCGACATGGCCTACGTATTGAACGACGCTGAAATATGCTTTGCCATCGTCGAAGACCAGGAACAGGTCGACAAGCTGCTCGAATTGCAGGCCCTGTGCCCGCAGGTGCGCCACATCGCTTTTGATGACGAACGCGGCATGCGCCACTACAAGCAGGCCGGCCTGACCTCGTTCGCGGCGCTGCAGGTGCTCGGCCGCGCGTGGGACAAAGCCCATCCCGGCGCGTTCGACGCGGCCGTGGCGGCCGGCGGCGGCGGCGACATAGCAATCATCCTGTACACCTCCGGCACCACCGGCAAACCGAAGGGCGTATGCCAGTCGCATGCGGCGCTGATGGCGGCCGGCGTGGGCGGGGTCGGTTTCGATAAACTCACCGACCACGAAGACATTCTCTCCTACCTGCCGATGGCGTGGGTGGGCGACTGCCTGTTCTCGCTGGCGCAGGCCATGGTGGCCGGTTTTACGGTCAACTGCCCGGAGTCGGGCGACACGGTGCTGACCGACCTGCGCGAGATCGGGCCGACCTACTATTTTGCGCCGCCGCGCGTGTTCGAGAACATGCTCACCACCGTCATGATCCGGATGGAAGACGCCGGCGCCATCAAGCGCAAGATGTTCCACCACTTCATGGACGTGGCCAAGCGCTGCGGCGCCGATATTTTGGATGGCAAGCCGGTGTCAAGCGCGGACCGCGCCGCCTATGCGCTGGGCAGCCTGCTGGTGTACGGACCGCTCAAGAACGTGCTTGGCTTGTCGCGCGTGCGCGTGGCGTACACCGCCGGCGCAGCGATCGGACCGGATCTGTTCCGCTTCTACCGCTCGATCGGCGTCAACCTCAAGCAGCTGTACGGCTCCACCGAAACCTGCGCCTACGTGTGCCTGCAACCGGACGGGAACATCAAATTCGACAGCGTCGGCCTGCCGGCGCCCGGCGTCGAGGTCAAGATTGCCGCCAGCGGCGAAGTGCTGGTCAAGTCCATCGCCACGATGGCGGGCTACTTCAAGCGCGCCGACGCCACGCTTGAGGTCATCGACGCCGACGGCTACTTTCATACGGGCGACGCCGGCATTTTCGACAGCGAAGGCCACCTGAAAATCATCGACCGCGCAGCCGACGTGGGCAAGATGGACTGCGGCGCGATCTTCGCGCCGAACTACATCGAGAACAAGCTCAAATTCTTCCCGTTTATCAAAGAGGCGGTCGCGTTCGGGAACGCGCGCAAGCAGGTATGCGCGTTCATCAATATCGACATGGAAGCGGTCGGGAACTGGGCCGAGCGGCGCAATATCGCCTACGCCGGCTACACCGACCTGGCTGCGCACGGCACCACCTACGACCTGATACGCGACTGCGTGGAGAAGGTCAACGCCGACCTGGCTGTCGAGGAGCTGATGGGCGCGACCCAGATCCACCGCTTCCTGATCTTGCACAAAGAACTCGACCCGGACGACGATGAACTGACGCGCACGCGCAAGGTGCGGCGCAAATTCATCGCCGACAAATACGCGGTGCTGATCGAGGCGCTGTACACCGACAAGGCCAGTCAGTTCATCAGCACCCAGGTCAAGTTCGAAGATGGCCGCGTGGGATTGGCCAGCGCCGATTTGCGCATCTGCGGGGCCACTACCTACCCCGTTTTGGAGAAGGCTGCGTGAGGAGCGCGTCGCGATGAACATGAACGAACCCAATGAACCGGCGAAGAATGAACCAGCGATGAATGATCCAGCGACGCAGGGCTCGACGCGCAAGATCGGGCCGGTGATCCTTGACCTGAACAATATCTCGCTGTCGTTCGGCGGGGTCAAGGCGCTGACCGATATTTCGTTCAACGTCAGGCAGCACGAAATCCGCGCGATCATCGGTCCGAATGGTGCGGGCAAGAGCTCGATGCTGAACGTGATCAACGGCGTGTACCGCCCGCAGCAAGGGGAGATCGTGCTGCGCGGGGAGCACCGCAAGAACATGGACTGCTACAGCGCGGCCAAGGCGGGCATTGCACGCACGTTCCAGAACATCGCGCTGTTCAAGGGGATGACGGTGCTGGACAACATCATGACCGGCCGTAACCTGAAGATGAAGTCGAATTTTTTGATGCAGGCCTTGTACTGGGGTCCGGCGCGGCGCGAGGAGATTGCGCACCGCGAAAAGGCGGAAGAGATCATCGACTTCCTGGAGATCCAGGCGATCCGCAAGACGCCGGTGGGACGGCTGCCGTACGGGCTGCAAAAGCGCGTGGAGCTGGGACGGGCGCTGGCCGCCGAACCCGATATTTTGCTGCTCGACGAGCCGATGGCGGGGATGAACGTGGAAGAGAAGCAGGACATGTGCAGGTTCATCCTCGATGTGAACGACCAGTTCGGGACCACCATCGTTCTGATCGAGCACGACATGGGCGTGGTGATGGATATTTCGGATCGGGTGGTGGTGCTCGATTACGGCAAGAAGATCGGGGACGGCACGCCCAATGAAGTGCGCAGCAATCAAAACGTGATTAATGCGTATCTGGGAGTAGCGCATTGAGGCCGCACCTGACTGTCGTTCCCGCGCAGGCGGGAACCCAATTTTTTGCCGCAGCCAATGGCGTATCTACGAACTTGGGTTCCCGCCTGCGCGGGAACGACGGTTCTGCGGTCGGTGGCCTACGGGGCCTGCGTGGGAACGACGAGTTCTTCTTTAGGGACGCACCATGAATTTTTTCTTTGAAGTCCTCATCGGCGGCCTGCTCTCCGGCGTCATGTACGCGCTGGTGGCCATCGGTTTCGTGCTGATCTACAAAGCTTCCGGCGTGTTCAACTTCGCCCAGGGCGCGATGGTGTTCTTCGCCGCCCTCACCTGCGTCGGCATCATCGACAAGTTCGGCGTCTCGATCTGGCTCGCCATCCCGATGACCATCGTCGTCATGATCGCGCTCGGCCTGGCCATCGAACGGGTGGTCCTGCGCCCGCTGGTCAACCAGCCCGAAATCACCCTCTTCATGGCCACCATCGGCCTTGCTTTCTTCATCGAAGGCCTGGCGCAGCTGCTGTGGGGCTCGCAGGTGCACAAGCTGGACCTGCCGATCGAAGACGTGCCGATTCCCTACCTGCTCGACAACTACAACATCATCGTCTCCCAGTTCGACGTCACCGCCGCTGCCATCTGCGCGCTGCTGGTCACCGCGCTCGCCCTGCTGTTCTCGAAAACCAAAGTCGGCCGCGCCCTGCGCGCGGTGGCCGACGACCACCAGGCTGCACTCGCCGTCGGCATCCCGCTGCAGCAGATCTGGGCCGTAGTGTGGTCCGTGGCCGGACTGGTGGCGCTGGTGGCGGGCCTGTTGTGGGGCGCGCGCAACGGCGTGCAGTTCGCACTGACCTTCATCGCCCTCAAAGCGCTGCCGGTACTCATTTTGGGCGGGTTTACCTCCGTCCCCGGCGCCATCGTCGGTGGCCTGATCATCGGCGCGTCCGAAAAACTGGCCGAGGTCTACATCGGGCCGATGGTCGGCGGCGGCATCGAAGGCTGGTTCCCGTACGTCTTGGCCCTGCTGTTCCTGCTGGTGCGGCCGGAAGGCCTGTTCGGCGAAAAAATCATCCGGAGAATCTGATATGTTTTACCGCGAAGCCGGACAATTCAAGACCACCTACGAAGCCGACGGCCAGATCTTCCCGATCCGCCAGGACCGCATCGCCCTGGGCGCCCTGCTGCTGCTGGCGCTCGGCATCGTGCCGCTGTTCGCCTCGCCCTACATGCTCTCGGCGATATTGATCCCGTTCCTGATCTTTTCGCTGGCCGCACTGGGCCTGAACATTCTCACCGGCTATTGCGGCCAGCTCTCGCTCGGCACCGCCGCCTTCATGGCGGTCGGCGCGTTCGCCTCGTTTAACTTCATCGCGCGCCTGCCCGGCATTCCGATGCTGCTCGCCTTTGTGCTCGGTGGCCTGTGCGCGGCCATGGTGGGCATCGCCTTCGGCCTGCCGTCGCTGCGCATCCGCGGCTTCTACCTGGCCGCGTCGACCCTGGCGACCCAGTTCTTCGTGGTCTGGTGCCTGACCAAGATCCCCTACCTGACCAATGGCAGCGCTTCGGGCGTGATCACGGCCCAGAAGATCGTCATCTTCGGCTACCAGTTCGATACGCCGGCCAGCAAATACGTGCTGGTGCTGGCGATCGTTGCGCTCATGGCGCTGCTGGCCAAGAACATGATCCGCTCGAACGTGGGCCGCTCGTGGATGGCGGTGCGCGACATGGACGTGGCGGCCGAAGTGATTGGATTTCGGCCGATGCGCACCAAGCTGCTGGCGTTCGCGGTCAGTTCCTTCTACTGCGGCGTGGCCGGCGCGCTGTACGCCTATGCCTATCTGGGCACGGTCGAACCGGAAGCGTACAACCTCGACCTGTCGTTCCGCATCCTGTTCATGATCATCATCGGCGGGGTCGGCTCGGTGCTTGGTTCCTTCCTTGGCGCGGCCTTCATCGTGCTGCTGCCGGTCTTTTTGAATATCCTGGCGCATAGCCTCTCGCTGCCAACCTCGGTGGCGTCGAACCTGGAGTTGATGGTGTTCGGCGCGCTGATTATCTTTTTTCTGATCGTGGAGCCCCATGGCCTTGCGCGCCTGTGGCAGGTAGGTAAAGAAAAACTGCGGCTTTGGCCGTTCCCGCATTAACGCATTCTTCCGGAGACGACAATGAATCACGTAAAACATAAGATGAAGAGCATCATGCTGTGCGCCACCCTGATCGGCGCCTTCAACCAGGTGCAGGCGGCCGACCAGTTTATCGCGCTGCCCTCCTACCGCGTGGGTCCTTACGCGTCCGGCGGCTCGGGCTTTTACGGCGGCGCGATCGATTACTTCAACCTGGTCAACGCCAATGGCGGCGTCAATGGCGTCAAGATCCTGTGGGAAGAATGCGAGACCGAATACAACCCGTCGCGCGGGATCGAGTGCTACGAACGGCTCAAGACCAAGAACGGCGGCGCCAGCATGGTCGAGCCGCTCTCCACCGGCATCGCTTACGGCGTGCTCGATCGCCTGGTGCAGGACAAGATCCCGATGACGACCCTCGGCTACGGTCGCTCGGACGCGGCCAACGGCAAGGTGTTCCCGTACGTGTTCCCGCTCATTACCAGCTACTGGAACCAGGCGGCGGCGATGATCAAGTACCTGGCCGACAAGGAAGGCGGCTACGCCAAGCTGAAAGGCAAAAAGATCGTCCACCTGTACCACGACTCGGCCTTCGGCAAGGAACCGCTACCGGTACTGGAAGCGCAGGCCAAGCAGTACGGCTTCGAGTTGATCAAGATCGCGGTGGCGCCGCCGGGCAGCGAACAGCAGTCGCAGTGGCTGCAGATCCGCCAGGCCAAGCCGGACCACGTGATCCTGTGGGGCTGGGGCGTGATGAATTCGGTCGCCATCAAGACCGCGCAGCGCAACGGCTTCCCGCGCGAGAAAATGCTGGGCGTGTGGTGGGCCGGTTCGGAAGAAGACATGATCCCGTCGGGCGACGCCGCCAAGGGCTACACCTCGATGACCTTCAACACGCCGGGTAACTACCCGCTGATCGACGATATCCGCAAGAAGGTCTACGCGGCCGGCAAAGGCAACCTGGCAGACCAGGCGCGTATCGGCTCGGTGTACCACATGCGCGGCCTGACCGCGGGCATCTTGTGGGTGGAGGCGATCCGCGTGGCGCAGGACAAATTCGGCAAGGGCAAGACCATGAGCGGCGAGCAGATTCGCTGGGGCCTGGAAAACCTGAACGTGGACGAGGCGCGCCAGAAGGCGCTGGGTGCGTTCGGCATGTTCCCGACCATCAAAACCAGCTGCGACGACCACGAAGGTTCGGGCGCGGTCAAGGTGCAGCAGTGGGACGGCAAGAAGTGGATCGCCATCACGCCGACCTGGGTGGTGGGCGACAAGGCCCTCACGCGCAAGCTGGTCGAGGAGTCGTCGGCAGCCTACGCCGCCGAGAAAAAGATCACGCCTAGCTGCATGAAATAAACCAGTCCCTTGCCCGCGCGCCAGAGCAGCGGCGCGCGGGATTTTTACACCGCAAAGAGCCTATGAACAGCATCGCTGCCAGCACCCCGTACCTGTCGGTCAATAACATCGAAGTCATTTACGACCATGTGATCCTGGTTTTGAAGGGCGTGTCGCTGCAGGTCCCAAAGGGCAAGATCGTGGCCCTGCTGGGCGCCAACGGCGCCGGCAAGTCGACCACGCTGAAAACCATTTCGACCCTGCTGCGCGGCGAACGTGGCGACGTGACCAAGGGCGAGGTGCAGTTCAAGGGTGAACGGGTGGACCATCTCACGCCCAATGAGCTGGTCAAGCGCGGCCTGTCGCAGGTGATGGAGGGCCGTCACTGCTTCGGCCACCTGACCATCGAAGAAAACCTGCTGACCGGCGCTTACACGCGCAATATCTCGCGCGCCGAACTGAAAGCCGCGCTGGAAGCTGTGTACCAGTATTTTCCGCGCCTGAAAGAGCGGCGCGGCAGCCTGGCCGGCTATACATCGGGCGGCGAACAGCAGATGTGCGCGATCGGACGGGCGCTGATGGCCAAGCCGTCCATGATTTTGCTCGATGAACCGTCGATGGGCATCGCGCCGCAGATCGTCGAAGAGATCTTCGACATCGTCAAGGATCTCAATCAGAAGGAAGGCGTGTCGTTTTTGCTGGCCGAGCAGAACACCACGGTGGCGCTGCGCTACGCCGACTTTGGCTACATCCTCGAAAACGGCCGTGTGGTGATGGAAGGCGAGGCGAAGGAACTGGCCAGCAACGAGGATGTGAAGGAATTCTATCTGGGCGTGTCCGGGGCCGGGCGCAAGAGCTTCAGGGACATGAAATTTTATCGCCGCCGCAAACGCTGGCTGGCTTGAAGGATCGACCATGGATTTTGAAGTTGCCAAGGCGCTGTGCCGCACCTTTCCCGGCGCAACCGAAGACCGGAAGTGGGACACGCGGGCCGTGTATTCGGTGGGCGAGAAAATGTTCGCGATGTCGGACCACGCGGTGCCCGCCCAAGGCATCTGCTTCAAGGTGGAAGACGAGCGGTTTCTGGAGCTGACCGACCGCCCCGGCATCATTCCGGCACCGTACCTGGCGCGGGCGAAGTGGGTGTACGTGGAGAACGCTAAGGCGCTCAGCGATGCCGAAGCGGCGGCGCTGCTGCGGCGCGCCTATGAACTGATTTTTGCAAAACTGACGCGCAAGCTGCAACGCCAGATCGGAGAAGAAGCATGAAGGTGGACTGCCCCGTCGATACCGTCGACACGCTCGACGCATTGGAGAGGCGCGACCCGCGGGAACGCGAACGCGACCTGATGGCGCGCTTGCCGCAACTGATCGAGCGCGCCCGCAGCGCGCCGGGTTGGGCGCGCATCCTCGACGGCGTCGATAGCCCCGCCATCAACAGCCGCGCCGCGCTGGCGTCGCTGCCGATCACGCGCAAGGCCGACCTGAAGGCGCTGCAGACGGCGTCGCGCCCGTTCGGCGGGCTGGCGGTGACGCCCGTGGGCGAGCTGGCGCGCGTGTATGTGTCGCCGGGGCCGATTTTCGATCCGGAGGGGCGCGGCCAGGACTGGTGGCGCTTTGCGCGACCGATGTACGCGGCCGGCGTGCGCGCGGGCGGGCTGCTGCAGAACTGTTTTTCGTATCACTTCACGCCGGCCGCCTTCATGGTCGAAGGCGGGGCGGCGCGCATCGGCTGCGCGGTGATTCCGGCCGGCGCCGGGCAGACCGAGATGCAGGTGCAGGCGATCGCCGACCTGCGTCCGGATACGTATGTGGGCACGCCGTCGTTTTTGCGCATCATCATCGAGAAGGCGCGCGAGATGGGGGCCGATATCAGCAGCATGCAGCGCGCGCTGATGGGCGCCGAGGCGCTGCCGGAGTCCTTGCGCACATGGTTTCGCGAGAACGGCGTGCCGCACGTGTTCCAGACCTATGCGTCGGCCGATATCGGCAGCATGGCGTACGAAACCGCCACCGGCGGCGTGCTCAATCCGGGCATGGTGCTGGACGAAGACGTGGTGCTCGAAATCGTGCGGCCCGGCAGCGGCGAGCCGGTGGCGCCGGGCGACATCGGCGAGATCGTGGTGACCTTGTTCAATGCGGATTATCCGCTGATCCGTTTTGCGACCGGGGATATGTCGGCGCTGCTGGTGGACGCGGCGCCGTCGCGCTGCGGGCGCACCAACACGCGGATTCGCGGCTGGATGGGACGCGCCGACCAGACTACCAAGGTGCGCGCGATGTTCGTGCATCCGTCGCAGGTGAATAATATCGTGCGGCGCCATCCGGGGATTTTGAAGGCGCGTTTGGTGGTGACCGGGAGGATGGCGAACGATGTGATGACCTTGCACTGCGAGGTGGCCACGGCGCCGGACGCGGCGCAGGCGGCGGCGATTGTGGAGTCGATTCGCGAGGTGACCAAGCTGCGCGGGGAGGTGCGGTTCGAGTCGCCGGGGACCCTGGCTGACGATGGCAAGGTGATCGAGGATTTGCGGGATTACAGTTAAATCGCAGACTCGATACGGCGACCAGTTAGTACAGCGAACCTTCAGGCCGTCGTCCTCGCGCCAAGGCGGCACTCGGCGGGGATCCATAACACGTATGCTCAAAGGTGCTATGCATCCCCGCCTTCAAGGCTGTCTCAAAACGCTAAAATCACCGCTAGCAGCCTGTCGGACTTGGGGAGTCGAAGCGAAAAAATAGCTGGGCGAGGCCAGATTTTGACGATTTCGCCGTGCCAATAGCGAGCTATTGGCCGAGAAAGCGGCGAAATATGGACCGTTCCAGGTATTTTTGCAGCCGACGATCCCAAGTCCGACAGGCTGCTAGTCTTACTGTGTCATAAATTCAATTATGTGCGTATACTGTTGAAATGTCCATAACGACAGGAGACGGGAATGACGAATTTGGCTGAGCTGGATATGTATCTTGAGCGGCTGTGCAGCGCGTTGGGTCATATGGATCGCAGGACAAGTCTGAAAGACTACTGTCAAGGGCTGATGCTGCCGATCGCGCGTAAGAGCGTCGAGCCGCTGGCGGCGCACATCAAGCCGACGCAAGTACGCGCCAAACACCAGTCCCTTCACCATTTCGTGGCGAAATCGGCGT
>NZ_WHJI01000159.1:0-739 GCF_011682155.1 Massilia sp. CCM 8734 | reverse complement strand
TTGTCGGCGACCATGCCACGGCGGAACGGCAATTGCGGCTAGTCCGAAGCCGCACCTTTGTCGGGTAATTTTTCTGAGGACAGTTTCTCGGCATGCGTCGATGAGATCATCATCTGGCGTTGGCCTTGCTCTGTTGACTCGCGAAAGTTTGTCAGCAGTCTGGCTTCGAGCGGCTTTACGTACATCAGGATAAGGGTATCTGCAGTTGGTGGTGGGCGTACCGTAGGCGTGCCGAATTTGAGGTATTCAGGAGTCACGTTAAGAAACTCTGCAGCCAATCTGAGAGCTTCGTCTCGCGGAAACTGCGTTCCATACAGCCACTTGGAGACGGACTGCGGGACCAAATTCGCGTAGCGCGCAAGTTCTGATGCGTTGCCGCCATTTTTCCGCTGCAGCGCGTCGCGAAGGCGCTTGGCGCGATCCTGGACGTCTTTTTCCGCACTTGTCATCTTAATATTTTGCCAAAATAGTTTCTAAAAAGAATTTTTGCAATAAATTATTGCAAAAAGAAGCGAATAACTGTAATATTTTGTTAAATAATTTATTTATGGAAATATTGTTTGATCTATGGAAGCCTAAAACTGACGTCGTGGTGCGGTCGTGTAGCGCGCAGTCCACATGCGCTAAGCTTGTTGCACGTGGCGGCAAATTTACTTGCCCAACTCGACACGGATCTTTTCGCCCATCTCATTCCTGCCTACCGCCGGTACTTTATCAATTTTTTACCCATGCAGCATAG
>NZ_WHJI01000158.1:0-833 GCF_011682155.1 Massilia sp. CCM 8734 | reverse complement strand
ACCTTGCGGCTTGTCGCTGTACTCAACGCTGCCGTTGGACGCTGTGTTTTGTGATTCGCATCCTACGCTGTTGGGTGCGAATCACCATGCTAGCCAATCTATTCCACCGCCTAATCCTGATGGAGGAGGCGCGAACGAATGCCTGGATCGGAAGGGCATTTGTCTCCAGCATTACTCACGCCTTGAGAAATACAGTTACGTTGCCCAGTCAACAGCCATCAGACGGGCGCGGATATCCGGCAATTCGGCTTGTTCGATGCGCGGTGCCTGCGCCAGCAGGTCGGTCAGTGCCGATACGGTGATGCGGCCGGGAACGAGAGCGTGGGTCAGTTGAGCACCTCTGTAGCTGACCAGCAGCGGCAGACTGTCGGGAATGAAGTCGTCCAGGAACTCGGCGTGATCTTCGAGATCGAGCCAGAGCCAGGTATCGTTTCTTCCGCCGTGTTCGGCTGCCAGGGATTCGAAGACTGGCTTGAGCGTGCGGCAGGTTTCGCACCAGCCGGTCGCGCCGATGATTAATGTCAGGCGTGCGGACGAAGCGTTCAGCCGCATTGCGATGGCGGCGGCGTCGGTCCATGGGTCGAGCAAGGCAGTACTCATGCGGGCGCCCGTGGGGAAAACATGTCGTGCAGCGTGTTCATTGCGATTCTCTGTTCTGTGGTGGATGCCCGCACGTTGATACGGACGGTTGACTGTGCGTGGTTGAGTATCTGTGCGGCCATGGCGCGAATCGCTTGCGGGGCGTTTTCGAGCAGGTCGAGGGCGGTTTTGGCATCGATCTCGCGGCCAAGCAGCACGCGTTTGCCGCGACCGACGAGGTGCGGGCTGGCGGC
>NZ_WHJI01000157.1:0-834 GCF_011682155.1 Massilia sp. CCM 8734 | reverse complement strand
CTTCGCTCTCATCGCTACCGTTGCCCATCACCTGCGTGACGGCAATGACGAACCTATGTTCGCTGCTGGTCCAGACGGCAAGCCAGATGAATCGAAGCCGATGATTGCCCACATGTTTGGCCCAGGCACCAAGAAATTCGCCAACGCAAAAGCGGCCCAGGCGAATCGCAACATGGACCGCTACAAGAAAAAAGGCAAGTCGGACCTGTCGGCCGATGACCAGACCAAGGACACCGCTGAATTTCTGGCCGCTGTGACCGATCGCTTTGAAAACATCGAAGTCGATGGCCTGACGGACAAGGCGCTGTTCACGGCGGTCTACAGCGACCTCGAAGTGTGCTTCATCCCGGCACAGCTCGATAAGCTGCTGAGCGATACCGCAAATTTTACCAAGGCGTCGCCGACAGCCTAAGTCTCTACGTCCGGCATTCAGCTTGGCTGAATGCTTCGATGGAGAAGGCCGAAGGCGATAAGTCGAAAGAGCCAGCCAAATCTCGCCTGCAACTGCTCCGGTTCAAAGGCGGCGAAGACTTCCAGCCGGAGATGCCGCCGCTCGACTGCGGCGAACATCTGGTCGACCTGCTTTGGAAGTGGGGGCCGACCATGTGCACCAGCATGGGCGACGCCCCGTTGACGCATCAAGACCTGTGCTACTGCCAGATGAACACTGGCGTGGAATTGTCTGAATGGGGAGCCGAAACGCTCGTCAGGCTGTCGCGCGAGTATTTCGGTGAATCGCACCGCGCGACCAAGCGCGACTGCAAGCCTCCATTCAGCCAAGCAGAGGCCGGGTACGCGCAAGCACTGCGCGCTGAAAACCGACAGCGAATTAGA
>NZ_WHJI01000156.1:0-836 GCF_011682155.1 Massilia sp. CCM 8734 | reverse complement strand
CAAGGCGGCGATGGGAACGCCACAATCGGCAGTGTCGATGTGCAGCTTGTACCCGTTCCAGCTGGTCTTGTAACCCTGCGCGTTGCACTTGGTGCCGCGGTCGCAGATCGTTGGCAATTCGGCGAGCATGTCGGGCAAGGTCTGGCCGCGTTGACGCCGGATCGGCGAGCCAGAAGCCGGCGCCGCTTGCTTGACCGGGCGCTTACCCTTGCGCCTGCCCTGCTTGCGCGATGCCGCGCTGGCCGCCGCTGCAGGCCGCTCGCGGGCAGCAATGGCCGTGCCGTCGCGGCTGATATGTCCGATCAACTGGTCACCCAGGTGTTCCTTGATCATGGCTGCGTAGGCGCGTTCAACCAGTCGCTCCTCAGCGAACTGCGCAAAAGCCCGCGAAAACGTCGCCTCCGAAGGCAGCTTTGCAAACGGCGGAAATCCGCAAATGCGCCGCAAGGTCTTGTCCATGGTCAGGCGCTCGACCAGCCCGACGGTGGTGGTGATGCCCAGCACCGCCTTGGCCACGAAAGCATTCGCCAGCCAGGCCCGAACATGCGGCGGTCGGCCGATGCCGTCCCAGGAATCGTCAGCGAATTCTTCGATACGCGCCCACTCCAGAACGTAGATAACGCGCTCAAGTTTCGGCGTCACGACGCCCACTTCTGCGCACAGTTCCGGCAGCACGTCATATTGAACTGCGTTCCAGCAGTTGCATGATCAGAGCGGGTCGGGTAGCATTCATGGTGTGGGCGTTTTGATTAAGCGTCAGAAACTAAATCATGCCAGAAATGGGCGCCCACTCCCACCTTTTCGCTTGCGCTGCCAAGCAATTTTCATCCGTTCCG
>NZ_WHJI01000155.1:0-846 GCF_011682155.1 Massilia sp. CCM 8734 | reverse complement strand
GCTGGGACTGCAACCGGCGCAAGCTGGCGAGTCCGCCCTGGCGTTCAAGGGCCGGGTGCAGGCTGCGATCGACAACGGCGGGGTCCCGCCGGCACCACCGCGCCAGAGCCGCGTGGGAATCATCGATCCGACCGACGCGCCTCCCCGCGCCAAAAAAGGAATGCCGGCCGGTGCCGTGGCCGGCATGAAAGCAATTTTGAAAGCATCACGAGCACGAAAAAACCAACCTACCACCGATGAGGACGACGTATGACCACCACCACCACCACCGAGAGAAAATTCGTGACGATCGACGTCAACAATCCGGCCTACAACGTCGGCCTGCTGCTCGACGCTGTCATGGCGAAGCTTGGCGTCAAGAATGACGCCGCCCTGTCGCGCGAACTGGGCGTCTCCCCGACGAACGTGAGCAATATCCGGAACGTCAAGGTCGCGCTGAGTGCGGCGATGATGATCCGCATCCACGACGTAGCGGACATGTCGATCACCACGATCCGCAGCTTCCTCGTCGGCCCGACCAGGTGAGTTGCGAGTTTTGCGCGGCGCTGTCGGGGCGCTTCAATGCCCACCGGGAATGCTGTCAAATCCGCCTTTTAGCGGGGGCCCCCCAGCACGTGCGCCAGGTCGCTTACGACCAGGTCAGGCGGGAGGACGGCGAAACAGCGTTGGCCGGAGTCAAGGCGAAGCTGCGTGCGGAAGTGCAGCGTCAGCGCGAGCTTGCCTACACGCAAATAGAAAACCATCTCAACCAGGAGGCCGCCAAAGGGCGGGCGGCCGCAACAGCACTGCTTACGAAAATGAAAGCCGAGAAGATGAACGTAGCACCGCGAGAGCGCGCGAATGTGC
>NZ_WHJI01000154.1:0-847 GCF_011682155.1 Massilia sp. CCM 8734 | reverse complement strand
GCTTGAAAGCCGCCGCCAACATCATGGGCGCCTCGGCCGGCATGGCCAACGGCAAGTTCGGCGGCAGCATGGAAAAGTGGATGGAAAGCACGCTCAAGGACTTGATGAAGCGCGACCGCTACGGCCCGTACGCCGACGTGCTCGGCGACCAGGCCTGCACCCTGGTCACCAGGACCCCGACCTACTCCAACTCCCGGCTCGGCCAGTACATGCAGGCCGAAGGCGCCCTGGTCGACGCGGCCTCGGCCAAGACCGCCAAGGACATGGCCGGCAGCCAGGCCGCGTTGCGCGCCGCCAAAGGCACCGCCGTGGTGCGCTCGGTCGGCCCCGTGCTTGATGTGATGGTGGCCGCGCTCAATCCGGAAGTCAGTCCTCGTTCGCCATCATCAAGCTGCGCACGGAAATGGACAAGATGTACGCGAACGGCGTGCTGTCGCTGGACCAGCTGGAGACGGCGCGGCATCTGCTCAGCCAGGCCAAGTACGACTCGGTCAAGCGCCTATTGAACCAGGCACAGGCCGACTACATCAAAGGAGGCGCGCGGTGATGCGCCCGATGGCCGGAGCGGCCTTGCTCGCCATGCTCGTCACCATTGCCCCAGCCCAGGCCAAGGCCCCGGTACGCCAGCCAGCCAGCGCCGCCATGCGCTGCACGGACGCGCCGACCAGCGGAGACGCTTTCCAGGATACCGCGCGCAGCTTCCGGCCCGGCGCCGCCCCACGCATTTTCATGGCCTTGGGCAAGGACCGCCACGCCTTGCTGAAAAAACTGCTCAATGCGGGCGACGACCCCAACATCTGCCACGCCGGCATCAGCCCGCTGCTGGCGGCGGTGGCCGGCGGCGACG
>NZ_WHJI01000153.1:0-855 GCF_011682155.1 Massilia sp. CCM 8734 | reverse complement strand
GTTGTCCTTGGTCTGCTGGTAGGCATTCCAGCCGCCCGACTGGGCGTTACGCAGTTCTTCCATGTCGTTCGCGTCGAAGCGCTCAAGCTGCTCGCCACGCAGGCGCTGGCCAGCCTCGTCACCTTCGTCGTACGCCCGGCGCAGTGCCGCCACCAGCATGTCGTACTCTTTCAGCACCGCATCGTCGCCCTTGCTCTTTGGCACGGAGCGGTCCAGGAAAATCAGCTGCGTCCCGCGGTCGGTGTTCCATTTTGAATAGATGCGTTTGACCTCGTCAGCGATACGGTCGAGCTTGCCGCCTACTTCTTTGCTCTTGGAATACGGGTCGGCCGCGCGCACGTCAAGCGACACCTTGCGGGCGCGGTCCATGAGGCGCAGGCGCGACTTGTTGCGCTCGTACGGGTCCTTGATTTCCGGCAAGGCATCGAAGCCCTCCAGCACCTCGTTCAACAACCCAATTTGCGCCTTGGTAGGCTCGACCACGACGGACTGACGATCGCCACCGACCACGCGCGGGATGGGGAATTGCTCCCCATTGTTGTCTTCCGCGTAAGCTTTCTTGATGTCCTCATTGTCTACCGAATCGGTAAAGCTATAGTACAGGTCCATCAGCGAACGCATGTTCGACCACGTCCGGCCAAGGCGGTTGACCTCTTTCAGGCGCCCCGTCTCGGTTGGCTCCCAGCCGGCATCGGTGCTGACGAACTGTGCACGCCAGGCGTCGAAGTGTTCCAGGCCCAACTCGGCCAGCTCGTCGGCTGCGAGGAAGCGCATCATGTTGTACATCTCGACCGCCGAATTGGAGATCGGCGTGCCGGTCATGAACGTGACGGTGCCCTTCGGCGACTCGCGCAG
>NZ_WHJI01000152.1:0-905 GCF_011682155.1 Massilia sp. CCM 8734 | reverse complement strand
ATCAAAGCTTGTTTGCTAGCTCCCCGCAGCTTATCGCAAGCTACTACGTCCTTCATCGCCTGTAATCGCCAAGGCATCCACCATGTGCACTTATTCGCTTGTCCCTATAACGTTAGCCTCTGTTCCGAAGAACAAAGAGCGTTACAGAGATAAGAAAGTACAGCGTTGTTGCTTTGTTTTGATACATACAATCACTACCCATCGAACCGTCTGTCGACGATTCGATTAAAACTTTACTTCTTCCAGATTGTTAAAGAACGAAACAGCTTTTAATCCCTGAAAGATCAAACCTAAACATCTCACCATGTGGTGTTGCTTACGTTTGCACTTTCAAGATTAGTAGAGTGGTGGAGGATGACGGGATCGAACCGACGACCCCCTGCTTGCAAAGCAGGTGCTCTCCCAGCTGAGCTAATCCCCCAAGAGTTCATCAAACAAAAGTACAAACCTACTTTTGTTTGGAGCCAGGTAAAAATCCCTGGCAGAGCCAGATGATTTTTACAGACAACTTCAACGAACTGGTAGGGCTGGTTGGACTCGAACCAACGACCCCCGCGTTATCAACACGGTGCTCTAACCAGCTGAGCTACAGCCCCGACTTGGACACTGCTACTGTTTCTTCTAAATTCAACAGTCGATAAGAGTGGACGCTTAATAAATTGGCTCTATAGCCGGTGCAACTCTAGAAAGGAGGTGATCCAGCCGCACCTTCCGATACGGCTACCTTGTTACGACTTCACCCCAGTCACGAATCCTACCGTGGTAAGCGCCCCCCTTGCGGTTAAGCTACCTACTTCTGGTAAAACCCGCTCCCATGGTGTGACGGGCGGTGTGTACAAGACCCGGGAACGTATTCACCGCGACATGCTGATCCGCGATTACTAGCGATTCCAACTTCATGTAGT
>NZ_WHJI01000151.1:0-948 GCF_011682155.1 Massilia sp. CCM 8734 | reverse complement strand
GGGGGGCTTGCTTGGGGATAAACGACGGAACGGGCTAGATACAGCGGCCCGTTACCTCGCTGCCTTGGACCCCACCCATCCCAACCCTGCCCGTGAGGGCAGGGCTTTCCCACCCCCCGCCCGCCCAAGCGGGAGCGAGAGAGTTCGAGCGAGAGGAAATTTTCCCCTCATTGTGTTGACCGTGAGCAGACGTTCAGCGTAAATCCAACCCTCAATTTAGGAGCGTATATGTACTCGTATGCCAATAGTTTTAGTATTGTACCGACGTTCACCCAGCAACCTATTATCGGAACTTCGCCGGTCAGTTTCGGAGAAACCAATGCGGACAAGTCAAGTCCTCAAGAAAATCGTGGTTACAAAGTATTGCAAGGCGACTGCATCGAAATACTTGCCAATTTTACAGAAAAGTCCTTCAATTTTGTATTGACAGACCCGCCCTATATAGCGGGCTACCGTGACAGAAGCGGCCGGAATGTCGCCAACGACGATAACGACCGGTGGCTCTTACCTGCATTTAAACAGATTTATCGCGTTCTTGCCGACAACAGTTTTTGCGTTAGTTTTTACGGTTGGAGCCAGACTGACCGATTCTTTGCAGCTTGGAAAGCGGCAGGATTTCGCATAGTTGGACACATTACATTTCCGAAACGCTATACATCAACAATCCGTATGTTGCGATATCAGCACGAGTCCGCCTATTTACTGGCCAAGGGGCAACCAGCTGAGCCAGAAAATGTAATTGGCGACGTGATTGATTGGGGGGCATATACCGGCAATAAGTTGCATCCCACACAAAAACCAGTTTCAATATTACTTCCATTGTAACTGTTTAGCCCTGACCGTTGTAAACGCGCAATTGTAAACATTCCGATATCCGGGCATGATGCCGGTCATGGTAAAACTTGCCCCTCTTCCCGACCTCTCGACTCTCTCGCATCCCGAAAAAGA
>NZ_WHJI01000150.1:0-996 GCF_011682155.1 Massilia sp. CCM 8734 | reverse complement strand
GCAACCGTTCTGTCGAAGAAATTCGGCGGCGAAGCAAAAGCATACGACCAGATCGATGCAGCACCGGAAGAAAAAGCACGCGGCATCACCATCAACACCGCGCACGTCGAGTACGAAACGGCTAACCGCCACTACGCTCACGTTGATTGCCCAGGCCACGCCGATTACATCAAAAACATGATCACCGGCGCAGCACAGATGGACGGCGCGATCCTGGTTTGCTCCGCAGCTGACGGCCCAATGCCACAGACCCGCGAGCACATCTTGCTGGCACGCCAGGTTGGCGTTCCTTACATCATCGTGTTCCTGAACAAGTGCGACCTGGTCGATGACGCAGAGCTGCTGGAACTGGTTGAAATGGAAGTGCGTGAGCTCTTGTCGAAATACGAGTTCCCAGGCGACGACCTGCCAATCATCAAGGGTTCGGCACGTATGGCCCTCGAAGGCAACACCGGCGAAATGGGCGAAGTCGCGATCATGGCCCTGGCCGACGCGCTGGACACCTACATCCCAACGCCAGAGCGCGCTATCGACGGCGCCTTCCTGATGCCAGTGGAAGACGTGTTCTCGATCTCGGGTCGCGGCACCGTTGTGACCGGTCGTATCGAGCGCGGTATCGTTAAAGTCGGCGAAGAAATCGAAATCGTCGGCATCTCCGACACCGTCAAGACCACTTGCACCGGCGTGGAAATGTTCCGCAAGCTGCTGGACCAGGGTCAAGCTGGCGACAACGTCGGCCTGCTGCTGCGCGGAACCAAGCGTGAAGACGTCCAGCGTGGCCAGGTTCTGGCCAAGCCGAACTCGATCAAGCCGCACAATCACTTCACCGGTGAGATCTACGTCCTGTCGAAAGACGAAGGCGGCCGTCACACCCCGTTCTTCAACAACTATCGCCCACAGTTCTACTTCCGTACCACGGACGTGACTGGTTCGATCGAGTTGCCAGCGGACAAAGAAATGGTTATGCCAGGCGATAACGTGTCGATCACCGTCAAG
>NZ_WHJI01000014.1:0-182235 GCF_011682155.1 Massilia sp. CCM 8734 | reverse complement strand
CTGGGCGAGGCCAGATTTTGACGATTTCGCAGTGCCAATAGCGAGCTATTGGCCGAGAAAGCGGCGAAATATGGACCGTCCCAGGTATTTTTGCAGCCGACGATCCCAAGTCCGACAGGCTGCTAGGGCGAGATCCTCACCTTGGTGAGGACGACGGCGGTCGAGAAAGCGGCGCAACCATTCCGTGGACGCGATACTGGTTAAGCCCATGCCCTTATACATAAGTCCGTCAGCCCAACCCGTCGCGTAGTGCGCGCAGTGTTTCTGCCGAGGCGTGCACTTGATCTAGCCCCTTCCAGATCGTCTTCACGCCGGGCTCGCCATCGCCGGTACGGGCGAGGAACCCGCCGATTTTAGCGATCAGGCGCACGACGTGGTTCAAGGTAGGTGGCGTGGTCGGCATTTTCAGTTTGTTCAGCAAGTGCGCGCTGCCCGGCATGCCGTTGACCGCCGGGAGGGAAACCGCCTGTTTTTCTGGGTGCTACTGGTGCCGATTTGTATTTCTGGTGGTGCCATGACCCGCCCTGCTCTTCTGGCTCGCTTACATGTTCAACACCCGCTGGTGCACGCTAGCCGGCCAAGCCGACGACACGCGCGCACGGCACAACCTGGAACCATCATGACTTACATCATTATCGATTTCGAGGCAAGCTGCTGCAACGAGGGGCACATTGCGCGGGATGAAATGGAGATCATCGAGATCGGTGCGGTCGCTTTGCACGGCAATGGCCCGTTCACGCTCGGCGAGTTCCAGTCATTCGTCAAACCAGTCCGGCACACGCAGCTGACCGCCTTTTGCAAGCAGCTGACCAACATCCCGCAGCAAAAAGTGGACAGCGCCGATGCCTTTGGTGCCGTCATGGAGCGTTTCTCCACCTGGATAGCCTCATTCGATGACGCGGTTTTTTGCAGTTGGGGCGACTACGACAAGCATCAGTTGCGACAAGACTGTGCGTACCATGACGTTCGCTATCCGTTTGGCGATGAACACATCAACATCAAGAAGCGCTTCGCCGACAATATGAGCATGCGAAAGCCGTGCGGACTCGAACAGGCGCTGGCCAAAGTCGGACTTGAGTTTGAAGGGCAACCCCACCGGGGATCGACGACGCGCGCAATATGGCCAATCTGGCGCCTTACCTGTTCTTTTGAGGTGTCCGCACAAACGACACACTTCCCTGACTACGGCATCTACAACACAATGAATTCCATTTTCAACGAGCCGACCTGGCTCATTGACGCCGAACACAAAACACTCGTGCCGCTGGCCGACACGCAGAGCGACGCGCCGAATGCGACCAACAGCGGCCGGCTCGACGTCACTCCCGATGGCAAATTCCTCCTGACCGCCGGCCCATACGGCGCTTGCCTGCACGACGGCGCCGGGTGGAAAAGGCTGTTCAGCACTTTCGACTTTCTGTGACCGTCAAACACCAGCCAGGCCATCCGTACCATCTTCGATAAACAGGTGCCGTCATAGCGCGGGCATCGTGCAGTCCTGTCGAATCACCCGGCAGCGCGTATATTGTTCCTGTAGCCGATCTGCGGACCGGCGCGGCGATACGCAATGCCCCCGTACGCATCCCTCTTCTCATTTCATCTATACAGGATTATCACCCATGACACTCGCACGAGGTTACGCGGCGCTGGCCGCCAAGGAAAAACTGGTCCCATTCTCATTCGAACGCCGCGCCCCGCGCGCCGATGACGTGGCCATCGACATCAAATTTTGCGGCGTCTGCCACTCCGATATCCACCAGGCGCGCGACGAATGGGGCGGTGCGACCTTTCCCATGGTGCCGGGGCACGAAATCGCCGGCGTCGTCACCGCCGTCGGCGCCGATGTCACCAAATTCAAAGTGGGCGACCATGTCGGCGTCGGCTGCTTCGTCGATTCCTGCACCACCTGCGGCACCCGCCACGTGGATCTGGAGCAGTACATGCCAGGGCTGGTCCAGACCTACAACAGCGTGGAGGCCGACGGCGTCACGCCCACCTTCGGCGGGTATTCCAACCACATCGTCGTCAAGGAAGGCTACGTACTGTCGATTCCCGACAATCTGCCGCTGGACAAGGCCGCGCCGCTGCTGTGCGCCGGCATCACGCTGTATTCGCCGCTGAACCATTGGAAAGCCGGTCCGGGCAAGAAAGTCGCCATCATCGGCCTGGGTGGCCTGGGCCACATGGGCGTGAAAATCGCGCACGCAATGGGCGCCGAGGTAACGGTATTGAGCCAGTCGCTGTCTAAGCAGGAAGACGGCTTGCGTTTCGGCGCCGCCAGCTATTACGCCACCAGCGACAAGGAAACGTTCAAGAAGCTGGCCGGCCAGTTCGACCTGATCATCAATACGGTCGGTGCTGCCGTCGACTGGAACGATTACATCCGCTTGCTCAAGATCGACGGCACCATGACCCTGGTGGGCGTGCCCGACGCGGCCACGCCGCCGATCAATGCCTTCAACCTGATCGGCGCGCGCCGCACCCTGGCCGGTTCGATGATCGGCTCGATCAAGGAAACGCAGGAAATGCTCGATTTCTGCGGCAAGCACAACATCACTGCGGATATCGAACTCATTGATATCGGAATGATCAACGACGCCTACGAGCGCGTCGTCAAGAGCGATGTGCGTTACCGGTTTGTCATCGATATGAAGTCGATGGTGGCGTAAGAGCGAACCGGCGGGGAAGTCTACTACGGGCCCAAGTCCGGCATGAGGCGGACTACCTCCTTAATTCGTCATCCTCCGCCGTACACCGCTTTTGGGCAAAGCGACTATTTGGTACGTTTCAGCGCACTCCGTCTTGATCGTGGCGGGAGTGGCGTGTCTCCAGGAGGGGCGACGTTTATAATCGTCACCGTCGATGTGGTTTTTAGCTCGTAAGGCACGCGCACGTCCTGCCGCCGGAATCCTTCGTATTGCGTGTGATGATCGTCAGCTTTTTGATGTCAGCTGTTGCCTGAATAATCGCGTCCGCCAATCCAATTTTAGGACCCAAGCGTCGACGCTCGGACATGATGGCTGCTGCCGCCTGCATGATCACAGCGTCGATCTCGATAATTTCGAAGCCGAAATCGACCATGAATTCGTCGAATCGCGGTACGTCGGTCAAGTCGGCGCCGCCATACAGCTCCATCCAGGTAATCACGCTGATGGCCGGATTGTCCCAATGCGACAGTTCGATTAGCGCTTGCGCGTAGCCCTTGCTCCAGTCGATCAGGATATTGGTGTCGAACAGAACTAATCCCGCCATTCGGATCTCAACTCTCTTTGATAGTCCAAGCCGTCCGCCGGGATATCCGGGCGCTGCGCCCAAATACCTGCAATTTTCTTTAGAGCAGCCATACGTCGGGCACGGCGTTTTTCGATCGGCTCTTCCGCTACCGCGTCGGCTACCGCGTCGGCTACCGCGTCGGCTGGCCCGGTCGCAGCGATAACACGAGGCTTATCGCGTGAGTGCTTCAAGGTTGCCATAACAGACCTCCGATCAGGTCAATGCCAGTATCGGTATAGTGTATCGCACGGCGGATGTATACTCCCAACCCTCGCGCTGAGCTCACGTAACAGCTAAAAAAACTGCCGCCAGTCGGCCAGCCAGTCCGGAAAGCGCGCCGCCTCCATCGGCCGGGCGATGTGGTGGCCCTGCGCATACGTGCAGCCCAGCCCCTGCAAAAAATCCCAGTCCTGGCGCGTCTCCACGCCCACCGCGCAAGACTTGCGGTCAAGGCTGCGCGCCAGTCCCAGGCAGGAACTGAGCACGGTGGCCAGCGAGCGTTTGCGCGAGGCGCCGTCGACAAAGCTGCGGTCGATCTTCAACTCCGAAAACGGCACGCGCGCCAGTTGCTGCACGTTCGAGCGTCCGGTGCCGTAGTCGTCCACCGCCAGCCCATACCCCATCATGCGCAGACGCAGCAGGCGCTCCAGAAAACTCGGGTCGTTGGTCAGCACCGCCGATTCGGGCAATTCAAACGTAAGCAGCGATGGCGCCACGCCATGCCGGTCGGTGCACACGCTGATCTGTCGCAGAAAATCCGGATGGCCGATGGTTTCGGCCGACAGATTGAGCGAAATCGCGGCGGGCAGGCCTTTGTCCTGGAAGGCGCGGCAATGCTCGGCCGCGCTTTCAATCATGGTCCAATCGAGAAAATCGATGCGGTGGTTTTGCTCCAGCGCGTCGATAAAGGAGGCCGGCCCCAGCACCCCGTGCTCGGGGTGGATCCAGCGCGCGAACACTTCAAGCCCCTTCACCTCGCCGCTGGCCAGTTCGATCTTGGGCTGGAAAAACGGTTCGAACTGGCGCGCCTGCAGGCCCACGCCCACCTGAGCAAAGCTAAAACGCGGCAGCGCGCGCCGCTCCTGTACCTGGGCGACAGGCGGCGTGTAGTGCGACAGCACCGCTTCCAGATGACCGCTGGTGAGCGGCTTGGGGATGGTGCCGAGCAGGTCGAGCCCATACGCGAGCGCCAGGCTTTCGACCGAAAACAGCAGGCTGGCGTGGCAGCCGCCGGTGATGATGGCCCGCGTGCCGGCATTGAGCACGGTGATGTCGCGTATCAGCTCCAGGCCGTCGCGCCCGGACAGGGCCAGGTCGATCACGGCAATGTCGATCGGCGGCCCGCCCGGCGCTTCGATCTGGCGCAGCGCGGCCTCGCCATCGGCCGCCACGCTGATGCGGGTGGCGCCCAGGCGACCAAGCATGTCGATCAGGGTCTGGCGTTGCGCTGCGTCGCCGTCGGCGACCAGAAAGTGCAAGTGGGCGATGTCCATCATATCTCCGCTGAAGTCCGAGTATTGACATTACCCCCGGAACGCAGCTTCGTCTATGCTGTCAAGAAACTGTTTCACCTTACTTTGATTGAATCTGCCTCAACTGTTCAAAAAAACAGACAGCCGCACACGCGGCCACGTTGAGCGACTCGATCTGGCCCATGTGCGGAATGACGACTTGATGCGTTGCCAACGCCAGCAGGTCGTGCGCCACGCCCTGCCCTTCGTGCCCGAGCAGCCAGGCCACCGGGCGCGCCAGGTCCACGTCGTACAGGCGCTGCGTGGCGTAGCCGCTGGTGGCCAGCACCGGAATGGCCGACGCCTTCACCAGGTCGGCCAGGTCGACGTTTTCGTGGATGTCGACCACGAAGTGCGCGCCCATGGCCGCGCGCAGCACCTTGGGCGACCAGCAGAAGGCCGTGCCGCCGCTGCAATAGACCTGGGTGATGCCGGCCGCCGCCGCGCTGCGCAGGATCGAACCGACATTGCCCGGGTCTTGCAGGTTATCCAACAGGACCGCCGAGGCAGTAAGCACCCCGGGCGCGGCCAGCGCCGGGGTGGCGATCAGGAACATCAGCCCGACGCCGTGTTCGACCTGGCTCAAGGCGTTGTACAACGCGTCCGGCATGGCGGTGACATGCGCGCGCGCTGTTTCGCACTGCATCACGATGTCGGCCACTTCCGGGTTGGCCAGCGCGCCTTCGGCGACAAGGCAGTGCAGCGGCGCGCCGCGCAGCTGCAAATACGACTGGCACAGGTGCACGCCGTCGAGCAGGGTCTGGCCGGCCTTGCGCCGCGCCTGCGAGCTGCCGGCGAGGTGCTTCAGGTCTTTATAGAGCGGATTGTCGCGCGAGGTGATGGTTTTCATGCGGCCTCGCCAAAATCGAACGACATGTCCATGCCGACGATGGTGTTGGCCACCGAAACCGGCAAGGTGGCGCGCACCGGCGCGAACGAGCGCCGGTGCACGGGCGAAGCGCCATGCTCGCGCAGGCGCGCCAGGTGCAGCGCGGTGCCGTAGCCCTTGTGCTGGTCGAAGCCGTATTGCGGATACAGTGCGTGCAGCGCCACCAAGGCGGCGTCGCGCGCGGTCTTGGCCAGGATCGACGCGGCCGAAATGGCGTGCACCTTGTCGTCGCCTTCGATAATCGGATGGCAGCGCACCTGCATCACCGGACTGCGGTTGCCGTCGATCAGGGCAATGGTCGGCATGGTCGACAAGGCTTCCACCGCGCGCCGCATGGCCAGCATGGTCGCCTGCAAAATGTTGATGCTGTCGATTTCTTCGTGCGAGCATTCGGCGATCGCCCAGGCCAGCGCATATTCCTTGATCTGCGGCGCCAGCGCTTCGCGCTTCTCGGCGGTCAGCTTCTTGGAGTCGCGCAGGCCCTCGATGGGGCGGTCCGGATGCAAGATCACGGCGGCGGCGAACACCGGGCCGGCCAGCGGGCCGCGCCCTGCTTCGTCCACGCCGCAGACGATATCCTCTAGCGTGAACGGATAGGCGTTCTTTTTCAGCCCTGGATAAAAATTGACTTTTTTGGTTCTCATGATGACTTTTTCGATGCCGCGATCACGCGCATGACGGCGGCCGCGCTTTCCTGCGCGCTGTTGCGCAAGAGGCTGTGGTGCATCCCGGTGAAGCGCTGCACCAGCAGCTTGCGGTTGGCCGCGTTATTAAGTTGTTCCCACATGGCGTCGGCCAGCTTTTGCGGCGTAACGTCATGCTGCAGGATTTCCGGCACCAGGAATTCGCGCGCCAGGATATTCGGCAGTCCGATCCACGGCTGGTAGCCCATGTGGCGCATGATCTCGTACGAGGCGCGCATGACTTTGTACGCAATGACCATCGGCTTCTTGAACAGCGCCACTTCCAGGGCCGCCGTGCCGGATGCCACCAGCACCGCGTCGGCGGCGGCAATGGCGTCGTGCGAGCGGCCCTCTAACAGGTCGATGCGCACCGACTGCAAGCCGGCTTTGGCGATCAATTCGGTGAAATACTGGCGCTGGCGCTCGCCCGCCATGGGCGCGACAAAGCGCAGGTCCGGGTCGCGCGCGGCCAGCAGCTTGACCGCGCCCACAAAGGGCTCGGCCAGGTATTTGAGTTCGCCCATGCGGCTGCCCGGCATGAGCGCGATCACGCGCGCCCCCAAAGGCATGCCGAGCGCCGTGCGCGCCGCCGCCACGTCGGGCTCCATGGGAATGACTTCGGCCAGCGGATGGCCGATGTAGGTGCACGGCACGCCGGCCTTGCGATAAATCTCTTCCTCGAACGGAAAGATCACCAGCATGTGCGAGACGGCCTTGATGATCTTCTTGATACGCCCACCGCGCCAGGCCCAGATCTGCGGACTGACGAAGTGCACGGTCGGTATTCCGGCTTCTTTCAACTGCTGTTCCAGCCCGAGGTTAAAGCCGGGATAGTCGGCGCCGATGAACACGTCCGGGCGCTCGGCCAGCAGGCGGTCGCGCAGCGTATTCTGGATGCCCTTGATTTCGCGGTAGCGGGGAATGATTTCGAACAGGCCGCGCACGGTCAGGCGGTCCATCTCGATGTCCGACACAAAACCCTGCTCCATCATGCGCGGGCCGCCAATGCCGTGAAAGCGCGCCTCGGGCAGGTGCGGCCGCAGGCCGGCCAGCAGGCGCGCGGCGAGCATGTCGCCGGATACCTCGCCCGCCACCAGTGCAACAGATACGCCGGTCGATGCAGCCCCGGCGCCCGGCCGTGGATCAGCGGACAATGCCACGGGACGCAGTCCCCAGGAAAGCGAGCATGGCGCCGATATCGAGCACGGCGGCGGGCGACTCGTGCTGCTGGTCGACCAGGGCCGCCTTGGCTTGTTCGAGCGTCATGCCGGAGCGGTAAATGAGCTTGTAGGCCGCGCGCACGCCGTCGATCTGCGGCCGCGTAAAGCCGCGCCGTTTCATGCCTTCGATGTTGACGCCGTGGGCGCTGGCCGGATTTCCCGACACCAGCACGAACGGCGGCACGTCTTGCGTGAGGCTGGTGTACATGCCGAGGAAGGCATGCGCGCCGATCTTGCAGAACTGGTGCACGCCGACGAAACCCGACAAAATCGCCCAGTCGCCCACTTCCACGTGTCCGGCCAGTTGCGCGTTGTTCGAGAAAATCGTGTTGCTGCCGACCTGGCAGTCGTGCGCCAGGTGGCAGTAGGCCGAGATCCAGTTGTCGTGGCCCAGGCGCGTGACACCTTCATCCTGGACGGTGCCGGTATTGAAAGTGCAAAATTCGCGCACCGTATTGCGGTCGCCAACGATGAGGCGGGTCGGCTCGCCATCCCACTTCTTGTCTTGCGGCGGCGCGCCGATCGACGAGAACTGGAAGAACTTGTTGTCCTTGCCGATGCTGGTGTGGCCTTCGATGACCACGTGCGGACCGACCACCGTGCCGGCGTCGATCGACACGTGCGGGCCGATGATCGAAAAGGCGCCGACTTCGACGCTGGAGTCGAGCTGCGCGCGCGCATCGACAATGGCGCTGGGATGGATCGTGGCCATTTAGTTCCCCATCGGCTGGCTCGCGTCGACCGCGCTGCGGATCGTGCACATCAGCTCCGCTTCGAGGGCGATGGCGCCATCGACGCTGCCGACGGCCTTGTACTTCCAGATGCCGCGCGAGCAGCGAATGATCTCGATATCCATGCGCAGCTGGTCGCCAGGGCCGACCGGGCGCTTGAAGCGGGTGTTGTCGATGCCGACGAAATAGACCACCGAATTGGCGTCGGGCTTGACGCCGATCGACATGAACGACAAGATCGCCGCGGTCTGCGCCATCGCTTCGATCATCAACACGCCCGGCATGACCGGCTTGTGCGGGAAGTGCCCGTTGAAGAATTCTTCGTTGGCGGTGACGTTCTTGATCGCGCTGATCGACTTGTGCGCTTCCCAGTCCAGCACGCGGTCCACCAGCAGCATCGGATAGCGGTGCGGGAGGTATTCCTTGATCTGGCAGATGTCGAGGGTCTTGCCGGGTACGCCTTTGTTGTCGGTAATGGTCATATGTCTTCTATTTTTGTTCTGTGAGTGCCTTGACGGCTTTTTCGAGCGCGCGGATTTTTTCGCGCATCGACGTCAGGTTGCGCAGCAGGACGGCGTTCTTTTCCCAGTCGCTGTTCTTGGCGATCGGGTAAAAGCCCGTGTACTGGCCCGCTTCCTTGATCGAGTTGGCAACCAGGCTGCCGGCGGTGACGTACACCTTGTCGACGATGGTGATGTGGCCCGATACCATGGCTGCGCCGCCGAAGGTGCAGTATTTTCCGATGGTGGCGCTGCCGGCCACGCCGACGCAGCCGGCCATCGCCGTGTGCGCGCCGATATGGCAGTTATGGCCGATCTGGATCAGGTTATCGAGCTTGACGCCGTCTTCGATGATGGTGTCGGCCATGGCGCCGCGGTCGACCGTGGTGTTGGCGCCGATGTCGACGTCGTCGCCGATCATCACGCGCCCGGTCTGCGGAATCTTGATGTACACGCCGCCTTCGTTGGCAAAACCGAAGCCGTCGGTGCCGATCACGGCGCCCGAGTGGATGATGCCGCGCTTGCCGATCTGGCAGCGCGCATGGAAGGTGGCGTTCGCGAACAGGTGGGTGCCTTCGCCGATGACGGCGTCGCGCCCGACGAAGCTGCCGGCGTCGATGACGGCGTTAGCGCCAATCACCGCACCGGCTTCCACGGTCACCTGCGGGCCGATATGCGCACTCGGGTCGACCTTGGCGGTCGGATGCACGCTGGCGGTGGGGTCGATGCCGGCCGGCGCCACGATCGGGTCGATCGAAGCGAAATACTGGGCGGCGTAGGCGAAGTAGACGTGCGGATTTTTGACGACGATACGCGCGCCCTGGTAGGTCGCGCCGACGATCTCGTCGTCGGCGCTTGACACAATCATGGCCGCCGCGCCGCTCTGCGCGGCCTGGGCCCGCAGTTTGCTGTTGCTCAGATAACTGATGTGCGAAACGCCTGCGTCAGCCAATGGCGCGACCCCGGATACCTCGGTATTCGGGTCGCCAATCAGCTGTCCTCCCAAGCGTTCGACCAATTGACCTAGTCGAGTGCCCATCTTTTTAGTCCTGTCTTGAGTTTGTATTGGTGTTATTTGTCGAGCTGTTTCAGGATCTTGTCCGTGATATCGATGCGCGGGCTGGTCCAGGCCGATTCCTGCAGCACGATGTCGAGTTTTTCCTGCTCGGCGATCTGTTCGATCAGCTTGTACGCCTTTTGCGCGATGTTGGCGCGCTCTTCGCTTTTACGCTGGATCAGGTCTTCGCGGAACTCGCGCTGGGTGCGCTGCACGTCTTTTTCGAGGTCGAGCAGTTCGCGCGCGCGCCGCGTGCGTTCCAGTTCGGGCAAGGTCGGCGCCTCGGTCTCGAACTTCGCCTCCATCGACTTGAAGCGCGTTACCGTGTCCTGGATCGACTTCTGGCGCTTGGAAAACTCGGCTTCGATCTTGGCGTCGGCGGCCTTGGCCAGCTTGGACTCGGTCATCAGGCGCTCGGTGAAAACGTAGCCAATCCTGCTCGGCGCGGTTTGCGCCTGGGCCAGCGAGCACGCGCACAAAGCCAGCAGGGCAAGATGCTTGGGCCAGGAGGCAGTCACAGTGTTCAACATAGTTCTCCGCAATCTAAAATGGAAACGGTCGCGTTAGCGATCAGAAACCGGTACCCATCTGGAACTGGAAGCGTTCCAGGCGATCGCCAGGTTTCGCGTTCAAAGGCTTAGCATAACTCAACTTGAGCGGGCCGACCGGCGAAATCCAGCTCACGCCCAGACCTGCCGAATAACGCAGTTCGTTCAGGCGCATTTTCTGGTCTTCGCTGTAGACCTGGCCGGCGTCGGCAAAGCCGAACCAGCGCAGGCTGCGGTCGGTGCCGCTGCCGGGGAAAGGCATCTGCAGTTCGGCATTGCCGATGATGCGCTTGGCGCCGCCGACCGCGTCGCCGTTGCGGTCGACCACGCCGAGCGAGGAGCTCAGGTAGCCGCGCACCGAACCGATACCGCCGCCGTTGAAGTTCTTGAAGACCGGGTACGGGCTGCCCTTGATGCCCTGGCCGTAATCGAATTCACCGCGCAGCGCCAGGGTGATCTTGTTGGTCAACGGACGGAACCATTCATGGTTGTAGATCATGCGGTAGTACTTGGTGTCGCCAGCCACGTCCAGTTCCAGGTTGGCGCGCTGGTAGCGGCCGGCCGATGGCGTGATCGCGCTGTCGCGGCTGTCGCGCTGCCAGGCGGCCGTCAGCGGCAAGGCGTTGGTGGTGGCGCTGCCGATGCCGCTCTCAATGCCGGTAATCTGGCGCACGTAGTCCTGGTAGCGGGTCGGGCTGGTGATATCGGTTTCGATGGTGGTGCGTTCGACGCCGATACCGAAGTAGACGGTGTCGGTTTCGGAGAACGGCACGCCGTAGCTCACGCGGCCACCGGTCTGCTTGACCTTGTAGGTGCCCTGGTTCAGCGCCGGCGGGTTCAGGGTGCGCAAATACAGTTCGAACTGCTGCGACACGCCGTCTTCGGTGAAGTACGGATTGGTGTGCGAGAGCGCGATGGTGCGGCTGTAGTCGCTGGTGTTGAGCTCCATGCCAACCGTGTTGCCGCTGCCGGCAAAGTTGGCCTGCTGGATCGACGCGGTGAAGGTGAATTTTTCCGCTTGCGAGAACGAACCGCCGATCAGGAAGTTACCGGTCGGTTTTTCGACCACGGTCAGGTTCACGTCGACCTGGTCGGAGGTGCCCTGCGCTTCCGGCGTGTCGATGGTCACTTCCTTGAAGTAGCCGAGGCGGTCGACGCGGTCGCGCGACATCTTGATCTTGTTGCCGTCGTACCAGGAGCCTTCGAACTGGCGGAACTCGCGGCGGATGACTTCGTCGCGCGTGGTGGTGTTGCCGGCGATGTTCATGCGGCGCACGTAAGCGCGCTTGCCCGGATCGACGAAGAAGGTAAACGCCACCTGGCGCTTTTCGCGGTCGATTTCCGGGTTCGCATTGACGTTGGCGAACGCATAGCCGAAGGTGCCCATGCGGTCCGAAATGAGCTTGTTGCTCAGCGTGAGCAGCTCGCCTGAGTAGGTCTGGCCCTCGCGCAGGCGCACCAGTTCTTTCAGCTCGTCCTCGCGCCCGAACATTTCGCCTTCGAGCTTGATGCCGG
Organism: Massilia sp. CCM 8734; assembly: GCF_011682155.1. Lineage (NCBI taxonomy): Bacteria > Pseudomonadati > Pseudomonadota > Betaproteobacteria > Burkholderiales > Oxalobacteraceae > Massilia > Massilia sp. CCM 8734. The sequence goes on along the minus strand of NZ_WHJI01000014.1, from coordinate 170,308 downwards.
AGACGGTGTACTTCTCGCCTTCGGTGATGTTGATCGTCAGGTAGATGTCTTTTTTGTCGGGCGTGATCGACACTTGGGTCGATTCGACGTTCGCTTCCAGGTAGCCGCGGTTCAGGTAGAACGACTTGATCGACTCGATGTCGCCGGTCAGCTTGGTCTTGGAATACTGGTCGGCCTTGGTGTACCAGGTGAACCAGCCGGAGGTGCCCAGTTGCAGCACTTCGCGCAGTTCCTTGTCCGAGAAGGTCTTGTTGCCGACGATGCTGATCTGCTTGATGCGCGCGACCTCGCCTTCGTCGACGTTGAACATGACGGTGACGCGGTTGCGTTCGATCGGGGTGACGGTGGTGGTGATCTTCACGCCGTACAGGCCGTGCGACAGGTACTGGCGCTTGAGCTCTTGCTCGGCGCGGTCGACCGACGCCTTGTCGAAAATCTTGGTCTCGCCGACGCCGATTTCCTTGAGCGCCTTGACCAGCACGTCCTTTTCAAATTCCTTGGTACCGGTGAAATCGACCGTGGCAATCGCCGGCCGTTCTTCGACCAGCACGACCAGCACGCCCTTTTCTTCTTCCAGGCGCACGTCCTTGAAGAAGCCGGTCGCGTACAGGGCCTTGATGGCGGCGATACTCTTTTCGTCGTTGAACGTTTCACCCACGCGCACCGGGAGGTAGCTGAACACGGTACCGGCTTCGGTACGCTGGATGCCCTCGACCCGGATATCCTTGACCACGAACGGGTTCACTGCGAGGGCTTGTCCGGCGCACAGCGCCAGGACGGCAGCGCCGATTAAGCTGCGACGAAAGAAAGGCAAGGCAAAACGTTCAGAATTTAATTTCATTGGGGTTATTCAATGGTCAATCGTTTGGACAACGTATATATGTATTCGCGGGAGGCGTGGGCGCCGGTTGCGTCAGGCGGTTCACGTCATTGAAGAGCGCAAGGCCCATCAGCATCACCAGCAACGCCATGCCGGCATACTGCGCCAGCTCGACTATCCGGCCCGGCAGGGGGCGCCCGGTCAAAACTTCCAGCGAATAATACAGCAAAAGCCCACCGTCCAGAACCGGAATTGGTAACAGATTCATCACCCCGAGACTGACGCTGACGACGGCGATGAAGCTTAAAAATTCAATCGGGCCCAGGCGCGCGGTCTTGCCGGCGTAGTCGGCAATCGTGACCACGCCGGTCAGGTTCGCCAGCGAGACCTGCCCTGTCACCATCTTGCCAATCATCTTCAGGCTCATCACGCTTTGCTGCCAGGTGGTCGCAGCGCCGGCGCCGATGGCGTCAAGCGGCCCCAGGGTCACCTTCACCATCTCGGGCGACGAGATGATCTGGGCATTGATGCGCGAGATATTAGTAGCTTTGTTCAGTTCCGGCGTGACCGTCAGGCTCAAGCTGCCGCCGCCGCGTTCGATCACGAATTCCAGGGTGCGGCCGCACGATTGGCCGACCAGCTTCATCAGCACCGAGCCGTCCGGCACCGCTTGACCGTCGATGCTGAGCACGCGGTCGCCCGGCTGCATGCCGGCGCGTCCCGCCGGGCCGGCCGGATCGGGAATCTTGCCAATCGTTACCGGACTCAGGAAGGTGGAAATGCCGAGCTCCCCAAGCAGCTCGCCTTCGACATTCTTGCCGGCCAGCGCAGCCGGCGGCAAGGTGGCGCTGTAGCGCGCCCCGCCCTGCTGGGCCACGTCGAAACGCACGCCGCCTTTATCGAGCACGGCCTTCAGGGTTTCCCAGCGCAGTTCGGCGTAAGTGGCGACCGGCGCGCCATTGACGGCGACGATGCGGTCGCCCCCGCGCAGGCCGGCCTGGTAAGCGGGCGTACTCGCTTCCATGCTGCGCACGCGGGTGCCGATCTCGTCCATGCCAACCATGTACAGGCCACCGAACACCGCAATCGCCAGCAGGAAATTGGCGACCGGGCCGGCGGCCACGATGGCGATGCGCTGCCAGACGCTCTTGCGCGTGTATTCGCGCGCCTGGTCGGCCTCGGACAGGGCGCGGGTACCGGGATCGCGGTCGTCCAGCATGCGCACGTAGCCGCCCAGCGGCAGCATGGAGATGACCCACTCGGTCTGGTCGGGGCCGAAGCGGCGCGACCAGATCACTTTGCCGAAGCCGAGCGAAAAGCGCAGCACCTTGACGCCGCACAGGCGGGCAACCGTGTAGTGGCCCAGTTCGTGGAAGATGATCAGCGGCCCCAGCGAGCACAGAAACGCCAGGATGGTGGTGAATAAAGTCATCTGGCGAGGCCGGCGACGATGGCCTGGGCGGCGGCGCGGGCGCGGGCGTCGCAGTCCATCACGGCCTCGATGCTGCTGGCGGCGTGGTGTGCATTCTCGTGCATGACGCGCGCGATCACGCGGTCGATATCACGGAAACCGATGCGGCGCTCCAAAAAGGCTTGCACCGCCACTTCGTTGGCGGCGTTGAGCAGGGCCGGCGCGGTGCCGCCCGCTTCAAGCGACTCGAAGGCCAGCGCCAGGCAGGGAAAACGCGCAAAATCCGGCTTGTAAAACTGCAAGGTGCCGATGCTGGTCAGGTCGAGCTGGGCCACGCCGGATTCTATGCGTTCAGGAAATGCGAGCGCGTTGGCGATCGGGGTACGCATATCGGGGTTGCCCAGTTCGGCGATCACCGAGCCGTCCACGTACGACACCATCGAATGGATCACGCTTTGCGGATGGATCACCACCTCGATCAGCGCGGCCGGCGCGCCGAACAGCCAGTGCGCCTCGATCACTTCCAGGCCCTTGTTCATCATGGTGGCCGAGTCGACCGAGATCTTGCGCCCCATCGACCAGTTCGGATGCTTGCAGGCTTCATCGGGCGTGACGTGTTCGAGCGTCTCGACCGCGCGGTTCAGGAACGGGCCGCCGGACGCGGTCAGCACGATCTTGGCCACGCCGGCCGCGCCGGGCTGGCGCGCATATGCTTGCGGCAGCGACTGGAAAATCGCGTTGTGTTCGCTGTCGATCGGCAGCAAGGTGGCGCCGTGCTGGTGCACCGCGTCCATGAACAACTGGCCGGACATGACCAGGGCTTCCTTGTTGGCGAGAAGAATTTTTTTGCCGGCACGGGCCGCGGCCAGGGTCGGCGCCAGGCCGGCGGCGCCGACGATGGCGGCCATGACCGTGTCGACTTCAGCGCTGGAAGCGATCGAGCAGAGCGCCGCTTCGCCGTGTTCGACCTGGATATGACCGAGGCCGCGTGCGCGCAGCAAGGCGCTCAGGCGCGTTGCCGCGTCGGCGCTGCCGACCACGGCGCGCGCCGGACGGAACTGCGCGCACTGTTCCGCCAGTTCTTCCACCCTGGCATGCGCGCTGAGCGCAAGCACCTGGTATTTGTCGGGATGGCGTGCAAGCACGTCCAGGGTGGACACGCCGATCGAACCGGTCGCGCCTAGAATGGTGATGCGTTGCATAGGCGTTCTTTCAAACTTTTTTATCAAACTACGTTCACAGCATCCCGGTGTAAATCAGGGCGGCCAGCGGCATGACCGGCACCAGCGCATCGATACGGTCGAGCACGCCGCCATGGCCGGGCAGCAGGTTGCTGCTGTCCTTGACGCCGGCGCGGCGCTTGAGCTGCGATTCGACCAGGTCGCCCACCACGCTGGCGGCAACGAGCACCACCAGCACCGCCAGGGCTCCGCCCCAGCCCAGTTTGGCGTGCAGGTGGACCGGGAAGGTATCGGCCAGCAGCGGGCCGGCGAACATGATCAACAGGCTCGACAGGACCAGCACGGCAATGCCGCCGCCAATCGCGCCTTCCCACGATTTACCTGGGGAAATAGTCGGCGCCAGCTTGCGCTTGCCGAAAGCCTTGCCGGAGAAATAGGCGCCGATGTCGGCGATCCAGACCAGCGCCATGACCGACAGCAAGTACACGGCGGAATGCTTGAAGAACAGCACGATGGCGGCGAAACAGGCGACGATGGAAATGGCGTACATGGTCGCCAGCATGGTGTTGCGCCCGCCTTCGGGCGGCGGCAAGCCGGTTTTCAGCGCCGGCACGAAACGCAGCAGCCACAGCAGGGTCGACAGGCCGAACCAGAACTTGACCGCGCTGTTGTCCTTGTACAGGAAGGCGTAGGCGAACGCGGCGCTCCAGAACAGGGCGACCAGGAAGGCTTGCTTGCGCGAGGACTTGAACAGCTGAAAGCTTTCGGTGACGGCGGCCGTGAGGAACAGCAGCACCACCGCGGCAAAGGCGGGGTAATACCCGCCAAACAGCACCGCCAGCAAGACGACAAGCAAGACGACAGCGGTGATGATCCGGGTAATTAGCATCAGCTTTTCTTTCCAGCCAGTTGGTCGCCGGTGCGCCCGAAACGGCGCTCCCGGTTTTGATAGGACGCGATGGCGGCGTCGAGGGACTCGATCGAAAAATCGGGCCAGTAGGTATCGGTAAAATACAGCTCGGAATACGCCAGTTGCCACAGCAGGAAGTTGGAAATGCGCTCTTCCCCGCCGGTGCGGATGAACAGGTCCGGCTCGGGCGCGTAGGCCATGGCCAGGTGCTCGGCCAATTGTTCTTCGCGGAAGGCGGTCAAGCCGGGATTGGCGGCAACCATCTTGCTGGTGGCCTGCATGATGTCCCAACGGCCACCGTAATTGGCGCAGATGGTCACCGTCAGGCGCGTGTTGTTGGCGGTGCGGCGCTGGGCGGAGGCGATCATGTCTTGCAGCTTGGAATCGAAGCGCGACAAATCACCGACGACTTTCAGGCGAATATTGTTTGCGTGCATCTTCGCCACTTCGCGTTCGAGCGCGGTGACGAACAGGCGCATCAGGAGCGAGACTTCTTCTTCGGGGCGGCGCCAGTTTTCGGATGAAAAGGCGAACAGGGTGAGGTACTCGATGCCGCGCTGGATGCAGGCTTCGACGCAGCCGCGCACGGCTTCGACGCCCTTGACGTGGCCGGCCACGCGCGGGAGGAAGCGCTTGGTGGCCCAGCGGCCGTTGCCGTCCATGATGATCGCAACGTGACGCGGCACGCGGGCCACTTCGGGTACTGCTGTCGTCGAACTTTTATAGATCATAAATCCAGACTATCTTGAACAAATGCATGGGAAGCGGACGCCGGGTCCGCCTCAGCGTGGGCAGACCCTGCCTTCGCGCTTTCCCCGACTCTACACTGTCAGGACTTCTTTTTCTTTTTCAGCAACCAGTTTATCGACATCGATGACAAACTTGTCGGTCAGTTTCTGGATTTCTTCCGATGCGCGACGCTCGTCATCTTCCGAGCAAGCCTTGTCCTTGACCAGCTTTTTGAGCGATTCGTTGGCATCGCGGCGGATATTGCGGATCGCGATCTTGGCATCTTCCGCCTCGCTCTTGACCAGCTTGACCATTTCCTTGCGGCGTTCTTCGGTCAGCGGCGGGGTCGGTACGCGGATCATGTCGCCCTGCGACGATGGATTGAGACCGAGGTCGGCGTCGCGGATCGCCTTTTCGACGGTGCTCAGCATCTTCTTTTCCCACGGCTGCACACCGATGGTGCGGGCGTCGATCAGGGTCACGTTGGCGATCTGGGTCAGCGCGGTGGCCGAACCATAGTAATCGACCATCACGTGATCGAGGATGCCGGTGTGGGCGCGGCCGGTACGGACCTTGGCCAGATCGCTTTTAAGGGTGTCGATCGACTTGTTCATGCGCTCTTGCGCGTTTTTCTTGACGTCAGCGATAGTCATGCTGCTCTCCTGTAGCTCTGAATGATATTAAACGTGTACCAGTGTACCTTCGTCTTCGCCCATGATCACGCGTTTGAGCGCGCCTGGCTTGACGATGGAGAACACCTTGATCGGCAGTTTCTGGTCGCGGCACAGCGCGAACGCGGTCGCATCCATCACCTGCAGGTGCTTGGAAATGGCTTCGTCGAAGGTAATCGACTCGTAGCGGGTGGCGTTCGGGTCTTTTTTCGGGTCGGCGGTGTAGACACCATCGACCTTGGTGGCCTTGAGCACGATTTCGGCGCTGATTTCCGAACCGCGCAGGGCGGCGGCGGTATCGGTGGTGAAGAACGGATTGCCGGTGCCGGCGGCGAACACGACAACCTTGCCTTCTTCCAGGTATTGCAGCGCTTTCGGGCGCACGTACGGCTCGACCACCTGCTCGATGGCGATCGCCGACATGACGCGGGCGACGATGCCGACGTGGCGCATGGCGTCGGCCAGGGCCAGCGCGTTCATCACGGTGGCCAGCATGCCCATGTAATCGGCGGTGGCGCGGTCCATGCCCTGGGCGCCGGGTGCGACGCCGCGGAAGATGTTGCCGCCGCCAATGACGACGGCCAGTTCCACGCCCAGGTTCGCCACTTCCGCGACATCGGCGACCATGCGCTCGATCGTGGCGCGGTTGATGCCGTAAGGATCATCGCCCATCAGTGCTTCGCCAGACAATTTCAGGAGTACGCGTTTGTAGGCTGGTTTCGACATGGGGGTGGGCTCCAAAAAATGACGGTTTGTATTCGGTCTTGCCGTGCGCACACTTTCATGTGCGCAGATTAAAAAAACGGGCCTTCCGGCCCGCTTTCACACTTACTGCTTGTTAGCAGCCATTTGCGCCGCAACCTCTGCAGCGAAATCGTCTTGCTTTTTCTCGATGCCTTCACCGACAACATACATCGTGAATGCTTTCACGCTGGTGCTTTTTTCTTTCAGCATCTGTTCGATCGACTGCTTGTCGTTCTTGACGAACGATTGATTCAGCAGCGAGACTTCTTTCAGATACTTCTGGATCGAGCCTTCCAGGCGCTTGGCCAGGATTTCAGCCGATTGTACCGGCTTGCCTTCGGCAACGGCTTTGTCCGCATCTTCCTGAGCTTTCAGAGCAGCAACCGAGCGCTCTTTTTCGATCAGTTCGGCAGGAACCTGCTCCGACGACAGCGACACTGGCTTCATGGCGGCGATGTGCATGGCCACGTCTTTACCAACTTGCTCGTCGGCGCCGTCGAAGTCGACCACGACACCGATACGGGTGCCGTGCAGGTACGAGGCCAGCTTGCTGGTGGTTTCGAAACGCTGGAAGCGGCGGATGGTCATGTTCTCGCCGATCTTGCCGATCAGGGCGATACGCACTTCGTCCAGGGTCTTGCCATCGAGTGGCAGGGCCAGCAGGGCGGCGACGTCGGCCGGGTTGTTTTCGGCAACCAGGCGCGCGGCGTTGTTCGCCAGGGCCAGGAAGTCGTCGTTCTTGGCGACAAAGTCGGTTTCGCTGTTGACTTCAACCAGGGCGCCGATATTGCCAGCGATGAAGGTTGCTACAACGCCTTCAGCGGTGATACGGGTAGCATTGCTGGTCGCTTTGGTGCCCAGTTTGACGCGCAGGATTTCTTCCGCACGAGCCATGTCGCCATCGGCTTCGGTCAGTGCTTTTTTGCATTGCATCATCGGTGCGTCGGTTTTCGCGCGCAGTTCGCCTACCATCGCTGCTGTAATCGCTGCCATGTGTTTCTCCTAAATTTGTGACATATTCTGTTTAAAAAAAAGGGGGAGCTGCTGCTACCCCTTTTGATTTCCGCGGCGCCTCAGGGGCGCCTGAAGCAATTACGCCTGCTCGGAGACTTCGACGAATTCGTCGCCAGCCGATTTAACCAGTTCAACGATTTCGTTGGAGGCGTTTGCACGGCCTTCCAGGATCGCATCGGCAACGCCGCGGGCGTACAGCATGATCGCTTTGGACGAATCGTCGTTGCCTGGAATGACGTGGGTCACGCCTTCTGGCGAGTGGTTGGTATCGACGATGCCGATAACAGGGATGCCCAGCTTGCCGGCTTCGGTGATCGCGCCTTTATGGTAACCGACGTCGACGACGAAGATTGCGTCAGGAACGCCGCCCATGTCCTTGATACCGCCGATGGCCTTTTGCAGCTTGGTCATTTCGCGTTGGAACATCAGGCCTTCTTTTTTCGACAGCTTCTCAACCGAACCGTCTTCAACTTGCGCTTCCATGTCTTTCAGGCGCTTGATCGAGGTCTTGATGGTTTTGAAGTTGGTCAGCATGCCGCCCAACCAGCGCTGGTCGACGAAAGGAACGCCGGCGCGTGCAGCTTCAGCGGCGATGATTTCGCGCGCTTGACGCTTGGTGCCGACCATCAGGATCGTGCCGCGGTTGGACGCGACTTGCTTGATGGTTTTCATGGCTTCCTGATACATACCCATCGTCTTTTCCAAGTTGATGATATGAATCTTGTTGCGGTGGCCGAAAATGAACGGCGCCATTTTTGGGTTCCAAAAACGGGTTTGGTGACCGAAGTGGACACCGGCTTCCAGCATTTCACGCATTGTTACGGACATGTAATTCTCCAGGGTTGGGTCTGGAATCCGGTCAGTCACCATACAGGCACCCTTTGCGACCGGATTCGCGATTTTAACAAGATTTGTGGCATTACTTAAACAACATTGCTCGAAAGCGAATTCAAGCAACCCGAGATTCTAACCGGAATGTGGGAATTTTTCAAGTCCCACGCAGTCTATTCGCCCCCCGTCGTTACCCCGCAGGCGGGGACGACGGGCCTGGCTGCGACACTCATTACGGCGAGCACAGAGACTGACAGGCTCTCAGAAACCGCTGGGGCGTTATCCCTTATAATGGTCGCCATATTTGCACGGGTTTTCGCCGCATCCTCCCGCTGTTACTCAATCTTACTGTTTCATTGCTGATTGCCAACTTATGTCCAACATCTCGATCAAAACCCCCGCCGACATCGAAGGCATGCGCATCGCCGGCCGTCTTGGCTCCGAAGTGCTCGACTACATCACGCCCTTCGTCAAGGTCGGCGTCACCACCGGCGAACTGGACCGTCTTTGCCATGAATACATGGTGTTGGTGCAGGGCACCATTCCGGCCCCGCTAAACTATTGTCCGCCGGGCTACACGCCCTATCCGAAAGCCATCTGCACCTCCGTCAACGACGTGATCTGCCACGGCATCCCGGGCGACAAGGCGCTCAAGGACGGCGACATGGTCAACCTCGACATCACCGTCATCAAGGACGGCTACCACGGCGACAACAGCCGCATGTTCCTGGTCGGCAAACCGTCGATCCTGGCCAAGCGCCTCAACGAAGTCACCTACGAATGCATGTGGCTCGGCATTGCGCAGGTCAAGCCGGGCGCGCACCTGGGCGACATCGGCCACGTGATCCAGCAGCATGCTGAAAAGAATGGCTACAGCGTGGTGCGCGAATTCTGCGGCCACGGCATCGGCAAGGTCTTCCACGAAGAGCCGCAGGTGCTGCACTACGGCCGTCCGGGCACCCTGGAACGCCTGGAAGCGGGCATGATCTTCACCATCGAGCCGATGATTAACGCCGGCCGCCGCGAAATCAAGGAAATGGGTGATGGCTGGACCATCAAGACCAAGGACAAGAAGCCGTCCGCCCAGTGGGAACACACGATCCTGGTGACCGAGACCGGCTACGAAGTGCTGACCGTCTCGGCCGGCTCGCCGCCGCCACCGGCCTTCATCACCCAGGCCGCCGCCGCGCCCGCAGTGGCGTAAGGCACCCACCGCCATGCCCGCCGCCGCGCTCAAGAAGCAGTCCCGCGACCTCCTCAAGCAAAGGCTCAAGGCGGAGCGGGCCCTGCTGATCGCCGCCTTCCGCGCCGACGGCAAGCCCGAAAAGCTGCTGCGCGGCCTGCGCCACAGCGTCGACGAGGTGCTCAGCGAAGCGTGGCAAACGATCGGCCTGCCCGCCTCCACCGCGCTGGTGGGCGTGGGCGGCTACGGGCGCGGCGAACTGTTCCCGTTTTCCGATGTCGACCTGCTGATCCTGCTGTCTGAACCGGCCGACGCCATCACCCAGGCCAAGCTGGAAGAGCTGGTGCAGATGCTGTGGGACCTGGGCCTGGAAATCGGCTCGAGCATCCGCACCATCGACGAGTGCATGAGCGAGTCGAAGGCCGACATCACCGTGCAAACGAGCCTGCTCGAGGCGCGCCTGGTGTGCGGCGATGCGCTCCTGTTCGAGCAGTTGCAGGAGCGCTACCTTGAAGCGCTCGACCCGCAAGCGTTTTTCCACGCCAAGGCGGCCGAAATGCGCCTGCGCCACGCCAAGTACGAAGACACGGCTTTTAGTCTCGAGCCGAACGTCAAGGAAAGCCCTGGCGGCCTGCGCGACCTGCAAGTGATCCTGTGGGTGGCCAAGGCGGCCGGGCTGGCCAACTCGTGGAGCCAACTGGCCACGCGCGGCCTGATCACGCAGACCGAAGCGCGCCAGTTGATGGAAAAGGAACGCGCTTTCAAAGATATCCGCGTGCGCCTGCACCTGCACGCCAACCGGCGCGAAGACCGCCTGGTGTTCGACGTGCAAACGCCGATCGCTGAAAGCTTTGGCCTGAAAACCACCGGCGAAGGCATCAACGCGCGCCGCGCCAGCGAATACCTGATGCAGCGCTACTACTGGGCGGCCAAGACGGTCACCCAGCTCAACACCATCATGCTCCAAAATATCGAAGCGCAGCTGTTCCCCGAGGCCAACGAAGCCGAGGCGATCAACGAACGCTTCAACGATGTCAACGGCCTGATCGACATCGCCCACGACGACACCTTCACCCGGCAGCCCTCGACGGTGCTGGAAGTGTTCGTGCTGATGACCGGGCACCCGCACCTCAAGGGCATGACGGCGCGCACCATGCGCGCGCTGTGGCATGCGCGTTTCGAGATCGACGCCAAATTCCGCGAAGACCCGGTCAACCGCGCCCTCTTCCTGCGCATTTTGCAAGCGCCGGTGGGCCTGGTGCACGCGCTGCGGCGCATGAACGACACCAGCATCCTGGGGCGCTACCTGCCGAACTTTCGCCGCATCGTGGGCCAGATGCAGCACGACCTGTTCCATGTGTACACGGTCGACCAGCATATCCTGATGGTGGTGCGTAACATGCGCCGCTTCACCATGACCGAGCACGCGCACGAGTACCCCTTCTGCAGCCAGCTGATCGCCAACTTCCGCAAGTCCTGGCTGCTGTATGTGGCTGCCTTGTTCCACGATATCGCCAAGGGCCGCGGCGGCGACCATTCCAAGCTCGGCACGGTCGACGCCGCCCAGTTCTGCGAAGAACACGCGATCGGCTCGGAAGACACCGAACTGGTGGTGTTCCTGGTCGAGAATCACCTGACCATGTCGCAGGTTGCGCAAAAGCAGGACCTGTCGGACCCGGACGTGGTCGAAGCCTTCGCCAAAGTGGTCAAGGACGAGCGCCACCTGACCGCGCTGTACCTGCTGACGGTGGCCGACATTCGCGGCACCAGCCCCAAGGTGTGGAATGCGTGGAAGGCCAAGCTGCTCGAAGACCTGTACCGCATCACCTTGCGCGTGCTGGGGGGCGAGCCGCACTCGGCCGACCGCGAACTGAAGAACCGCCAGGAAGAAGCGATGGCCACCCTGCGCCTGTACGGCTTGCCCGACATCGCCCATGTCGACTTCTGGAAGCAACTCGACGTCGCCTATTTTTTGCGCCACGACGCCTCCGACATCGCCTGGCAGACACGCTGCCTGTGGGACAAGTTCAACAGCGGCAAGCCGGTCGTCAAATGCCGCCTGGCGCCGATCGGCGAAGGCTTGCAGGTGGCGGTCTATGTCAAGGACCAGCCCGACCTGTTCGCGCGCATTTGCAGCTATTTCGACCGCAAGAATTTCAGCATTCTCGACGCCAAGATCCACACGACAAGACACGGCTACGCGCTCGACACTTTCATGGTGACCGAGCAGAGCTTCGCCAAGAGCTACCGCGACATCATCAACCTGATCGAGCACGAAATCTGCGAACTGCTGACCTCGCAGGCGCCCTTGCCGGCGCCCACGCGCGGACGCCTGTCGCGCCTGTCGCGCACCTTCCCGATCACGCCGACGGTCGATTTGCGGCCCGACGAGCGCGGCCAGTATTACCTGCTCTCGATCGCCGCCAACGACCGCACCGGGCTCCTGTACGCGATCGCCAACGTGCTCACGCGCTACCGCATCAACCTGCACACGGCCAAGATCATGACCCTGGGCGAGCGGGTCGAAGACGTGTTCCTGGTCGATGGCGCCGTGCTCAACAACGCGCGCAACCAGATCCAGCTCGAAACCGACCTGATCGACGTGCTGCGCGTGTAGCCTTGCAGAATTCCCTTTCCAGAAACCCTTTTACGTAACCTTAGCAAAGCAAGCCATGACTGAATTAGTACGCCTCTCCAAACGCATGTCCGAACTCGGGCTCTCTTCGCGCCGCGAAGCCGATGAATGGATCGCACGCGGCTGGGTGCGGGTCGATGGCCAGGTCATCTCCGAACTGGGCAGCAAAGTGCTGCCGCACCAGAAAATCACGGTCGAGCGCCAGGCCGCAGCCGAGCAATCCAAGCGCGTCACCGTACTGATCAACAAGCCGATGGGCTATGTCAGCGGCCAGGCCGAGGACGGCTACACGCCGGCGATCGCGCTGATCAAGGCCGAGAACCGCTGGGCCGACGACCCGTCGCCGGAAACCTTCCACCCCACCCAGTTGCGCTCGCTGGTACCGGCCGGACGGCTCGACATCGACTCGGTCGGCCTGTTGATCCTCACCCAGGACGGGCGCGTGGCCAAGACCCTGATCGGGCAGGACACCGCCATCGAAAAGGAATACCTGGTGCGCGTGCAGTACACCAAGGAAGGCAAGCTGCCCGAATCGGACTTGAAGAAACTGTGCTTCGGACTCTGGATGGACGGCAAACCCTTGCTGGCGGCCAAGGTGCGCTGGCAGAACGACGACCAGCTCAGCTTCACATTACGAGAAGGCAAGAAGCGCCAGATCCGCCGCATGTGCGATATGGTGGGCTTGAAAGTGATCGGCCTCAAACGCGTGCGCATCGGCAAGGTCAAGCTCGGCGATCTGCCGGTCGGGCAGTGGCGTTACCTGCGGCCTGACGAGCAGTTCTGACGCGATCGAGCAATTGCGTGGCAGCCATGGTGAAGTACTAGACGTCGCGCTGCTGCTTAAGCGCTTCAAGCGCCAAGGACGCCATGCGGCGTATACCCTCATACGACTTGGCCGACGCAATGAACCGGCCATTGTGGCAGAAGCCGGCATCTTCAACCCCGGTCACCGCGGCCAGCTGCGCGTCACGCAAGCCGGCCCATGCCTCCGGCAAATCCGCGCGCGCCTTGAAGCTGTCGGGGCTGACCGGAATTGTGTGGATCATGTAGCGCTGCTCGGCAATATTGTGACTGATGACGAACAGCAGTGTCGGCATTTCCTCGCGCACCACTTGCCCCCATGGCACTGCGCCATTTTGCAGGAACAGTACCCTGCCCTCCTCCAGCACTTCGGCCTGCCTCACCTGCTCCACCGCGAGCAAAACGCCGACGCGGTATTTCACGGCATTGGTCATGATGTCGGTGAGCATGTCCATGGCGCGGGTAAATTGACTGAGCCGGTAGGCATCATCGGCGTCGCCGTAGCCCAGCCTTTGTTCGTCGAGCCAGTTCGGATTAAACCCCGACACCACCGCCGATAGGCCATAGCCGCCCGGCGCATTCTTGGCCGCACCCACGTCGGACAGGTCCAGGTACTGCACGACATCGGCGTCGATTGAACATGCCATCTCGGCCGCCTCGTCATCCGACAAGCGATGGCCCGTATGCGCCGCCGCCAGCGTGCTCACGCAGCGTGCCCCGTATTCCTTCCACACCAGTCCCGCGCTTGCGTAGGGTACGCCCGTCTGGCGCGCGCCGCTGAAACCCTTTTTGTGATGGTCGAAGCGCCCCGTGGCGGCGTTCCAAATACCGCCGACATCGACGGCAAAGTCAGCCGCCTCGACCCGTGCCGCATCGCGCGTGCGTACAACCTCCGCCTGCGGAAACAAGATCTTCAGCACTGCAACAGCCCATGCGTCGTCGGCGTGAAACTTGCCGCTGTGAGTCACTATGACCATAAAAAATCCAATCTCTTGTTCGCGGTGCGTTATTGCTCCCTGGCGGAATGATACCGGGTTCCACTAATCGCATCGCCGAACCGCCCTCCACCCCAAACGCAATCGCCTCGCGCAATGCGGTTCGCATAACCGGACCGCAAAATAATTGAAAGCTTGTATTCATCCACCCATTCCGCCTATGAAATAACTGCGGGTGTGCGCCACAAGCTTGCATCCGATTCGCTACTGCCTGTGCAACTGCAGGAAACGTTCTGGGTGGAACGGCGTATCGGCCGGTGCGGCATGCAAACCCACTCGCCCATCGTATCCGGGCCGGATGCCGCACTGGATGGCCGCGTCAATCATCGCGCGCAAGACCAGCATCGGTTTTTGATTCCTCACCCCCAGTGTTCTGTGATTCGATAACGAAAACCGCAACGCATCGTCAAACAGTTGGGCTGTTTTCCTGTGCGCGGCTGTTGATCAGGGTGCGCTGGCAAAACGACGAGCCGCTGCACGCGCGCCGGCTGCGATCACTTTTTTGCACGCTCCGATGTCCGCTTTGGGATTGGACGGGCCTTGAACTGACGACCATACTCCGCTGGCGAGCCGTGGCACACCATGGCCGTACCGTCGCCCGCAGGCGGCGGTCCACAACCGAGACTGCTGATGCTCAAACACCCCGTCATCCCGGCCGGCCGGCTTGCCGCCTGCCTCGCCGCCCTGGTCCTGCCCGCCCTGGCCGGCGCCGCGTCGACCACCTTCATCAACCCGGTCGGCCCCGCCACCGCCTCCTCGGCCGATCCGCACGTGCTGCGCCACAGCGATGGCAACTATTACTTCGTTTCCACCGCCCCCGGCTGGGACAAGCTCGAGTTGCGCAAGTCGCCCTCGCTGACGGGCATCGGCGCGCGCACGCCGGTCACCGTGTTCGTCAAAAGCGCCGCCTGCAGCGGCAACAACTGCACCAGCAAGGAAATCTGGGCGCCCGAGATCAACCATATCAACGGCGCCTGGTACATCTACTTTTCGGGCGCGGGCACCGACAACCAGCACCGCGTGTTCGCCATCCGCAACCCCAGCGCCGACCCCACCACGGGCAGCTGGAGCGCGCCGGTCAAGGTGGCCGACAGCGAGGACAGCTGGGCGATCGACCAGACCGTGGCCAACATCAACGGCCAGCTCTACATGGCGTGGTCGGATATTTCCGGCGGACAGCCGCAGCGCATCAAGATCGCGCGCATGAGCAGCCCGACCACCCTCATCGGCAAGGGCGCGATCATCTCCACGCCCACGCTCGCCTGGGAAAAATCCGGCGCCGCCGTCAATGAAGGGCCGGCGTTCATCGTGCATGGCAACAAGGTCCACATGAGTATCTCGGCCAGCGGCTGCTGGACCGACGATTACAAGCTCGGCCTGCTTACCGCCGAGCTCGGCGCGGACCTGACCATGCCGTCCAACTGACGCAAGGCAGCCACGCCGATCCTGCAAAAAGGCAACGGCGCCTTCGGTCCCGGCCACAACAGTTTCACCAAGTCGCCCGACGGCACGGAGGACTGGATCGTCTACCACGCCAATCCGGCCAGCGGCCAGGGCTGCGGCGATGCGCGCACCACGCGCATCCAGAAAGTGAGCTGGAACGGCGACGTTCCCGTGATCGGCGCGCCGGTCGCCGCCGCCACGCCGGTGACGCGCCCGTCGGGTGAAGGAAGCGCCACGATCTGGTACCGCGTGCGCAACGAGGCCAGCGGCAAGGTGATGAGCATCGACCGGGCCGCCGCCGCCAACGGCGCCGCCATCTGGCAATTTACCAATCTAAACAATACCGATCAGCTATGGTCGCTCGACCCGGTCGACGGCGCCTGGCTCAAACTCGCCTCGAACTACAACGCGAATGTGGTCGACGTGGCGGGGCACAGTACCGCGCCCGGGGTAGCGGTCAACACCTATCCCTACAAGGCGACCCATAACCAGCAATGGCTGCTGGTGCCGGGGACGACCCAGCATGTCGGCATACGCAACCGCAACAGTGGATTAATGCTCGACAACCGCGATGGGAGCGGGCGAACTAAATATGCGCGCAGAAGTTATTGTGAATTAGGCGCACTTACTTAGGCTCAGGCGTAAAGGTGTGGCCGGCCCGGATGAATCCCGAGTCGGGCTTCCCATCCTTGAGCAAGGGAACGTATTTGCAGCGGCCCAGCGCGCTCAACGCTTCCTGGTCGAGCCGGTCCACACCCGAGGACTTGACGATCTTGCCGTCGACGACAACACCCTCGGCATCGATAAAGAACTTGATCGTGACCGCGCCGCCCTCCCCCTTGCGCAGTGATTCTTTCGGGTAAGCAGGTTTCTCGCACGATCCGGGAATGGGGGTATGGGTCACGGTATCCTGCGGCGGCGCCTTGTTCGTTGGCGTGCGGCGGATGGCCAGCATGTCGGGCGTATCGGCCATGGCCTGCGCGCCGCCTTTGCGCGAAATTCCCATGACCCGGTCGCGCAGATTACGCACACAGGCGTCCCCGGCCGGCCGGGCGAAGCACTTTGTCATCTCGGCGTGCACAGCGGCCAGCGGCAAGGCCGGCAGTCCGTGCGCGTTCGCATGACAGGACCACATCGCATACGCTTCGAGTGCCGGCCGGTTCAACTGGCGGTAGGCGAATGCGCTCGCGATGAGTTTCTCCGGCAATGCCGCATCCATGGGGCCGGTCCTGTTGCGTTCCAAAACAAGCGCCTTGGAAACACCCTGGTCACGGGCATCCGCCACATCGCCGATGCCGGCCACCACCATGGAACAAAAGACAGGCGGCGCTTGGGTATCGAGGTCGGATGGGACGCTGGCGGCAGCGGCGCAGCAAGCGACGATGCCGCTTGCTGCGACCAGTGCGTGGAAAAAGGAAAGGCGGGAAAAGCGGGATTGGGAGTGCATGCGCAGGGCCGGTCAATGAAGTGTGCCGAACTGTAGCACACTGCCCTGCGGCGTAAGTGTCCTCCCGGCAACGCTGAGCTGGCCTGTCGATCGGGATGATCGCGGCAACACAGGCGCAAGCGGGAGGACGCTGGCAATCAGGCCGGCTTGTTCACTGCGGCGGCGGCGGTTTGCGTTTCCTCGCTGGCAATGAAGCGGTAGACCAGCGCGCCCAGCACGGCGCCAACGATCGGCGCGATCCAGAACAGCCACAGCTGCCCAACCGCCCAATCGCCCACGTACAGCGCCACGCCGGTGCTGCGCGCCGGATTGACCGAGGTGTTGGTGATCGGAATACTAATCAGGTGAATCAGGGTCAATGCCAGCCCGATCGGCAGTGGCGCAAAGCCGGCCGGCGCCCGCTTGTCGGTCGCACCCATGATGACGATCAGGAAAAACATCGTCATCACCACTTCCGTCACCAGCGCGGCCAGCATCGAGTAACCGCCCGGCGAATGCGCGCCGTAGCCATTGGACGCAAAACCCTTGCTGACATCAAAGCCGGCGGCACCGCTGGCGATGATATACAGCACGCCACCGGCCGCGATGGCGCCGATGACCTGGGCGCCGATGTACGGCAGCAGTTTGGAGGCCGGAAAGCGCCCGCCGGCCCACAGGCCGATCGACACCGCCGGGTTCAGGTGACAGCCCGAGATATGGCCGATGGCGTAGGCCATGGTGAGCACCGTCAGGCCGAAGGCCAGCGAGACGCCGTGCAAGCCGATGCCGACGCCCGGAAACGCCGCCGCCAGCACGGCACTGCCGCAACCGCCGAGCACGAGCCAAAATGTACCGAGAAACTCGGCGCTGTACTGTTTCATAAAATTATCCTTATCACTGACATGGTTTCGAAAAAAGAACATCCGGGGCGACAGTTAAAGCTGTGCCCGCTTAGAAAGCATGTTGCCAGCGATAAAGAATTATCGCAACAATAAAATTGGGGATTTGTTCATGCGAACCGGGTAGTCGCGCGAGCCCGCCAGATCACACCGCGCCCAGGCGTGGGTAGGTAAATGCAAGGAAGTGAATGCTGTTGAGCGCCAGGTGCGTCAGGATGGCCGTTTCGATGCGCTGCGAGCGCAGGTAGGCATAGCCGTAGCCAAGCCCGGCCAGGGTCGCGAGGCCGACGAACAGCCACCCTCCGCGCGCGTGCGCAAGCCCGAACAGGAGCGCCGCCACGCACATGGCGATGAGCGGACCCGCCTTCCAGCGGCCCAGCGCCCGCGTCAACTGGCCCTGGATCAAGCCACGGAAAAACGCTTCCTCCGTCACGCAGGTAAACAGCAGATTGAGCGCGATGAAGAGCGGCGTGTACGCGAACAGCTTGAAGTCGACATCGACATAGCCGACCAGCAACCCGACCGGCAGCACGAGCAGTGGCGTGCCGAGGATGATCCAGTAATGCCGCCCTACCTCGCGCCACTGCTCGCCGGTGCGCGCGGGCACGCAAAACAGTGCGAACAGGATCAGGCCGGCAGCGGCCGTATCGAAATTGAGCCGCTGCGTCACCGGTTTGGCCGCCGCGCTGATCAGCAGGTCGGTCACCAGCGGCGGATTGACGAATCCCGGAAAACGATGCATCGACATCGCCAGCATCATGCACCCCATCGCCACCATCAACAGCACGTGCAGCGGCCCGCTTCGACTGCGCCGCGCGCCATACGCCAGCGCGCCCAGCACGGCGATGGCCGCGATCGCTTGCAGCGACAAGAGGCCGGTCGCCACCCCGCTGACGCAGGCCAGCACCAACAGGCACAGCCACGGCGCCACCCTCCATCCGGAGCGCAGCTTGACGGGCGCGAGCCACAGCGAACAAACAGCGAGCGCCAGCAGACCGTAGGTCGTTACGAGGGCGGCGGAGAGATGAATCATGCGGATTTTCCGATCAGGCTGGCTACGGCAAGAATGGCGGCAAGGGAATGGGACCATGTCCCGGGCACACCCGAGGCCGCGAAAGTTGCAAAATTGTAATTGATAAGCGACGCGTAAGTAAATACCAAGCTGCGTAGCGACCCGCATAGCGACCAGCGCCTGCGGCGAACCCGCATTGCTTCCCTGCCCCATTCATGGCAGGATGCTTTCCCTGTACATTTTCATTGGAGCATCAATGCGCCGCGTTTCCGCACTCGCCATCGGCCTCGTCCTTGCCAGCGCCCCGGCCCTCGCCCAGAAACGCGCCGCCGGCGCCGCCCCGCCGACGGTCGCCGAAGCGCCGCTGCGCGCGCACCTGTCCTTCCTCGCCGACGACATGCTCGAAGGGCGCGGCACCGGCCAGCGCGGCGGCGAACTGGCCGTGCGCTACCTCGAAACGCAAGCGGCCGCCATTGGCCTGTTGCCCGGCGCCGGCAAGAGCTACCGCCAGTCCGTGAAAATGATCGGCACCAGGACGCTGCCGACCAGCGCGGTCAGCTTCGAGGTGGGCGGCAAGACGCTCGCGCCGAAACTGGGCACGGAGATCGTCTTCAACAACGCCAGCGGCAAGTCCAGGGTGCGCTTCGATGCGCCGGTGCTGTTCGTCGGCTACGGCATCAGCGCCGACGATGAACACTGGGACGACTACAAAGGCGTCGACGTCAAAGGCAAGCTGTTGATCGTCATGGTCAACGATCCCAAGCCGACGGCGGCGGAACCGAACCGCTTCAGCGGCAAGTCGCTCACCTATCCGGGGCGCTGGATGTACAAGTACGAAGAAGCGCTGCGCCGTGGCGCGGCCGGCGTGCTGCTGATCCACACGACCGAGTCGGCATCTTACCCGTGGAGCGTGCCGGCCAACGGCATGAGCAAGGAGCAGTTCCACCTGGCCGGCGCCGGCAACGCGCTGCAAGGCTGGCTGCAGGAAGAGACCGCGCGCGCCCTGTTCGCCGCCGCCGGCCAGGACCTCGATGCGCTGCGCGCGAAGGCCGAAGTACGCGGCTTCAAGGCGGTCGAACTGAACGCGCGCGCCAAGGTCGCCGTCGACAGCGCAATCCGCCCGGTCGAACAGTTCAACGTGGCCGGCATCGTGCCCGGCACCGATCCCAAACTCAAGGAGCAGGCCGTGATCTACTCTGCCCACTGGGACCACCTGGGCATCGACAGCGGTGACGGCAAGCCAGACCACATCTGGAATGGCGCGGTCGATAACGCCTCCGGTTCGGCGGCCTTGCTGGCGATGGCGCAGGCGGCGGTGCGCCAGCCAGCCAGGCGCACCCAGATTTTCCTGTGGCCGTGCGCCGAGGAACAGGGCCTGATCGGCAGCCTCGCTTACGTGCGCGAACCACTCTGGCCGCTGGCCCAGACGGCGGCGGACCTGAACCTGGACAGCATGAATTTTGTGGGCCTCACGCGCGACATCGGCGTGGCCGGCGCGGAGCGCAGCAGCCTGCAAGCCAGCGCCGCCAAGGTAGCCAGGGCGATGGGGCTGCGCCTGGCGCCGCCGATGCCCGACCTGGGAGGCGCGTACTTCCGCGCCGACCATTTCAATTTCGCGAAAGCGGGCGTGCCGGCGTTTAACGTGGGATCGGCCGTGTTCTCGGGCGACGGCAGCTTCGAGTTCGATCATGAGCACGGCGCGTCCAGCGCGAAGATGGTGGGCTTCAAGGATCACTACCACCAGGTCAGTGACGAGTACAACCCGGCCTGGGATCTGCGCGGCATGGTGCAGCAGGCGCAGTTCACGCTCAACCTGGGATACGAAGTGGCGAATGCGGCAAGCATGCCGACCTGGAACAAGGGCGATCCGCTGGGGAGAATCAAGCGCTAGAGCGTCGTTCCCGCGCAGGCGGGAACCCAAGTCCGACAGGCTGCTAGGCGGGCGAGCCGATTTGCCGGTTTGTGCCATGATCGCCTCCTCACTACCGAGAGGAGGCAGCACATGAACGAACGCATCACCATCGACACGCCGGATGGCAGCTTCGGCGCCTATGTCGCCCGTCCAGCCGCCACGCCGGCACCAATCATCGTCGTCCTGCAGGAGATCTTCGGCATCAACGCCGACCTGCGCGAGACCTGCGACCGGCTGGCCGCGCAAGGCTACATCGCCGTCTGCCCCGACCTGTTCTGGCGCCTCGAACCGAACGTGCAACTGACCGACAAAAGCGACGCCGAATGGAAAAAAGCCATGGCGCTGTACAAGGCGTTCGACATCGACAAAGGCGTCGACGACATCACCGCCACCATGGCGGCGGCGCGCGCCTTGCCTGGCGCGACCGGCAAGGCCGGCGTCATGGGCTTTTGCATGGGAGGCTTGCTGACTTTTCTCACGGCCACCCGCGCCAAACCCGACGCCGCCGTGGCCTACTACGGCGGCGGCACCGAGAAGCACGTCGACGCCTTCAAGACGCTCGCCTGCCCGCTCATGATGCACCTGGGCGAAGCCGACGAATACATTTCGGCGGACGCCCGCGCCACCATCGCCAGGGCCGCCGAGGGCAACCCGCTGGTGCACCTGTTTACCTATCCCGGCCAGAACCACGCCTTCGCGCGCTGGAACGGCATGCACTTCGACGCGCAAGCGGCAGCGCAGGCCAACGACAGGACGCGGGCCTTTTTCGCGCAGCATCTCAAGTAAGGCTTACTCGAACAGCTTGAGTTTGAGCTGTACCGAAATCCCGCCATGCAGCCGGTCTTTATAGGTCGGCACCACCGCCACGTTCACACCCACGCGCTTGTATTCGAACGTGGCGGTCGGAATCGCAGCGAAAAACCAGCCGCCGTCGCGCATTTTGGGATAGCCGTCAAAGCCGCCGAACACCGCGCCGAAGCGCACGCCCATATACGACAGCGGCTGGTAATACATGCCCGCGTACTTCGAGTGCTGGCGGTCGCTGTTGAAGAAGCGCCCCGCCGTCAGCGCCGAGTCTTCCGACAGGCGATACTCGACGCCAAGCCCCGGATTGCGTCCGTTCAGGTCCTTGTCGCTCTGGAAGTGGTAGGTCGCAAAGCCGCTGGTCAGCCACAGCTGGCTGCGTTTTGCGCTGCCGTCAAACGCCGTCGCCTCGGGCGTGGCCGCATCCTGCGCCAGCGCCGGGGCGCAGGCCAGCAGCGCCAGGCCGATGGCTGTCAAATTTTTCAATATCATGGTGATCAATCGTCGTCGTCGGGATCGAGGTCGGGGAACATGACCTGCGTATAGCCAAATTTACTGAAATCCGTGATCCGCATCGGATACAGGATGCCGAGCAGGTGGTCGACTTCATGCTGCACCACGCGCGCATGGAAGCCATCGACTTCACGCTCGATGCGATTGCCATGCTGGTCCACGCCTTCATAGCGCAGGCGGGTAAAGCGCGGCACGCTGCCGCGCAGGCCCGGCACCGACAGGCAGCCTTCGAAAGCCTCTTCCTGTTCGTCGGAGAGCGGCGTGAGCACGGGATTGATCAGCACCGTCTGCGGCACCGCCGGCGCGTCGGGATAGCGGCCGTTGTCCTTGAAGCCGAAAATCACCAGCTGCAGGTTCACGCCGATCTGCGGCGCCGCCAGCCCGGCCCCATTCGCATGGTGCATGGTGTCGAACATGTCGGCGATCAGGGCGTCCATGGCCGGCGTGCCGAACTCGGTGACCGGTTCGGCCACGCGCAGCAGGCGCGGATCGCCCATCTTGAGAATTTCGCGGACCGTCATGAGAAGTTCTGCTCGCGGTGAAGTTGTTCGAGGAAGGTGCGGAAGCCCTCGCCGGTTTCAGGGTGCTTCAGGCCCATGGCCGTCATCGCCGTCAGGTAGCCCAGCTTGGAGCCGCAATCGTAGCGCTGGCCCGCATAGCGGTAGGCGAGCACGCGTTCGGCCGCCATCAGCGCGGCGATGCCGTCGGTGAGCTGGATTTCGCCGCCGGCGCCGGTGCCGATGTGCTCCAGGTAGCGGAAAATCTTGGGCGACAAAATATAGCGCCCCACCACCGCCAGGGTCGACGGCGCCACTTCCGGCATCGGCTTTTCGACGATCTGCGACACCAGCTCCAGGTTTTCGCGGTACGAGGTGGCTTTCACGATGCCGTACTGGCGCGTGTTCGCGCGCGGTACCTCTTGCACCGCCAGCACGCTGCACTGCTCGTAGGCGTAGACGTCCGTCATCTGGGCCAGCACCGGGCGCTCGCCCGGATCGGTGTCCATGAAGTCGTCGGCCAGCAGCACCGCGAACGGCTCGTCGCCCACCACCGGGCGCGCGCACAGCACCGCATGTCCCAGGCCCAGGGGCGCCGATTGACGGATGTAGATGCAGTTGATGTTCTTCGGGATGACGTTGCGCACCAACTCGAGCAGCGCTTCCTTGCCGGCCGCTTCGAGTTCCGATTCGAGTTCGTAGGCCTTGTCGAAATGGTCTTCGATGGCGCGCTTGTTACGGCCGGTGATGAAGATCATTTCGGTGATGCCGGCGCTAACTGCCTCTTCGACCGCATACTGGATCAGTGGCTTGTCGACAATCGGCAGCATTTCCTTCGGCTGGGCCTTGGTGGCCGGCAGAAAACGGCTACCCAGACCGGCTACAGGAAAGACTGCTTTTCTAACTGGATTCATCTTGATTCGGTTCCGTGGAAGATGCTGTCGCCAGCAGTGAAAGAAGGGCCGCTTCGTCGAGGAGCGTAATGCCGAGCTCCTGCGCCTTGGCCAGTTTGCTGCCGGCATCCGCCCCGGCAACGACGTACGATGTTTTTTTCGATACCGATCCGGCCACCTTGCCGCCGGCCGCTTCGACCAGCGCGCCTGCTTCGTCGCGCGACAGGGTCGGCAGGGTGCCGGTGATGACAAACGTCTTGCCGGCCATGGCGCCGGTGTTTTTCATCACATGCTCGCCTTCCTTCCAGCGCAGCACGCCGGCCATGGTGCGCACCAGCGCCAGGTTGTCGGCGTCGGTCAAGAATTCGCTGATCGAGCGCGCCACGATCGGGCCAATGTCGGGCACTTCCAGCAACTGCAGGCCGGCTTCGAAGCTGGCCGCGTGCAGCAGCGCCTCCAGGTTGCCGAAGTGCTGGGCCAGCGCCTTGGCGGTCGACTCGCCGACGTTGCGAATGCCGAGCGCGTAGATAAAGCGCGCCATGGTGGTGTCGCGCGATTTTTCGAGCGCGTCGATCACGTTCTGGGCCGACTTGGCGGCCATGCGGTCCAGGCCCGCCAGCTTGGCCTTGTCGAGCGTGTACAGGTCGGCGGCGGTGTTGACCAGGCCCTTGTCGACCAGTTGTTCGATCAGCTGGTCGCCCAGCCCTTCGACGTCGATCGCGCGGCGCGACACGAAGTGCATCAGGCCGCCCTTCTTCTGGGCGCTGCAGTGGGTCCAGCCGCCCGAGCAGCGCGCCACGGCTTCGTCGTCCAGGCGCACGATGGGCGAGCCGCACACCGGGCAGTTGGCCGGCATGACGAATTCGCGTACATCTGCAGGCCGGCGCTCGGCCACGAACGACACCACTTCGGGAATCACGTCGCCGGCGCGGCGCACGATGACCGTGTCGCCGATGCGGATATCCTTGCGCCGCACTTCGCCTTCGTTGTGCAAGGTGGCGTTGGTCACGTTCACGCCGCCCACATTGACCTGCGCCAGCCGCGCCACCGGGGTAATGGCCCCGGTGCGGCCGACCTGCACTTCGATGTCGAGCACTTGGGTCAGCGCTTCTTCGGCCGGGAATTTATGGGCGATGGCAAAGCGCGGCGCGCGCGAGACGAAGCCGAGTTTTTGCTGGTGTTCGAGGCGGTTGACTTTATAGACCACGCCGTCGATTTCGTAGGCCAGGGTCGGGCGGCGCTTGCCGATGTCGCGGTAGTAGTCGATCAAGCCCTGGGCGCCGCTGACCACGGCGCGCTCGCTGGAGACCGGCAGGCCGAGCGTCTGGTACCAGTCCAGCAGCGCCGAATGCGATTCGGGCATGTCGGCGCCTTCCAGCGCGCCCACGCCGTACGAGAAGAAGCGCAGGCTGCGCGTGGCCGTGATGCGCGAGTCGAGCTGGCGCAGGCTGCCAGCGGCGGCGTTGCGCGGATTGGCGAATTCTTTCTGGCCTGCGTCGCGCTGGCGCGCATTGAGCTTGGCGAAATCGGCCTTGTACATCAGCACTTCGCCGCGCACTTCCAGCACCGCCGGCACCGCCTCGCCGTGCAGGCGCAGCGGAATCGCGCGCACCGTGCGGATGTTCGCGGTGACGTCTTCGCCGGTGGCGCCGTCGCCGCGCGTGGCGGCCTGCACGAATACGCCATTTTCGTAGCGCAGGCTGATCGCCAGGCCGTCGAATTTGAGTTCGGCGGCATACTCGACTTCGTCCGCCTCCAGCCCTTCGCGCGCGCGGCGGTCGAAGTTGACGATGTCGTCGTCTTCGAAGCCGTTATTCAACGACAGCATGGGAATGCTGTGCGTGACCTGCTTGAACTCCGGCAGCGGGGTCGCGCCCACGCGGTAGGTGGGCGAATCGACCGATACCGCTTCCGGGTGGGCCGCTTCGAGCGCCTGCAGTTCGCGGAACAGGCGGTCGTACTCGGCGTCCGGGATGGTCGGCGCGTCCTGCACGTGATACGAGAAAATATGGCGATTCAGTTCGGCCGTCAGCTGCGCCATGCGGCCGAGGTAATCGCTGTCTTGCGTTGTTGTTGTGGTCACGTTGATTTTCTTCTGTTAGCTGAACAAGCGCATGGCGCGCGTCGAACCGGCCGGAATGTCGGCCGCGTCCATCTCCTGGTAGAAATCGAGCACCTGGCTGTTGATTTCATTGAGCGCCTGGTCGGTCAGCGGCTGGTCGCTGTCGTCGACGATGACGGCGTCCAGGCGGCCCACCAGCGCCCTGGCGCAATCGAGCATGGCGCCGAAGCCGTTGCGCGCCGGCGCCACGCACGGCACGTCGAGCAGGAGCGTCAGGCGCGAGGTGGTGTCGGCGCCCAGGGTGACGTTGGTGGTCAGGGTGAACAGTTGGCCGCCATCGCCGTCGGGCATGATGTAGCGGCCGTCGGGACGCACGTCGAAGCCCTGCTTTTCGAGCGCCCCGATCAGGGTTGCGATCGACCACGGCGCGCCGTAGGACATCAGGTTCACGCCCAATTGCGCGTCGTGCCCGGCCACGAAGCGGTGCAAGGTGCGCGACTCGCCCATGACTTCGATCATGTCCGGAATTTCCGGCTCGGCGCCGATGTCGTCGGCCAGCGCGCGCAGGCGCGTGACCAGTTCGGAGTATTCGAGTTCGTTCAGCGCCGTGGTGCGGCTGGCCATCTGCACGCCGGCCTGCAGCTTGGTGTAGACGCCGCCGTGGACGATCGGCTCCCAGTCGCCGTTGACGTGCAGGCCGATAAAGTGCACCGGCTTGTTGCCGACGTGGCGCAGGGTGTGCAGGATCGGCAGGATTTTATCGCCCCGCACGGGCGCTTCCAGCGCCAGCGGAATGAGCACATCGATCAGCGGATCGACCAGGCTGGTGGCCTGTTCGGCGGCCGGCGTGATCAACTCCACCGGCGCCATCACGGGCGCCATCGGAACGGGGGGCGCCACGGGGGCGTCGTCGGCGTGCGCGCCGGGCGGCGCCGCCACCGGCGCACTGGCGCCAGCCGGAGCCGAAACAGGCGCCGCTACCGGCGTCACGACGTCGGTCAGCACCGGCGCCGGATTGGGGTCCAGGGTCGGTTCGTTGCGCACGATGTCGCCGGGTCGCAGCAGCACGTCGTCGTGCTCGGACGCGAAGGCGCGTTCGACGCTCTTCTTGGCCTTGTGCTCCTGCCATTTGTTATACGCGAAGACGCCGGCGACGAATACGCCGGCCGCGCCAATCAGGCTCATTTGTAAATCTGTCATGCTGCTTGTGCCTCGGTAGCAAAATTCGCGGCGGACTCCATGTCCACCGCCACAATGCGCGATACGCCCTGCTCCTGCATCGTCACACCGATCAGTTGATTGGCCATTTCCATCGCAATTTTATTGTGCGAGATGAAAAGGAATTGAGTATGGTCGGACATCCGTTTCACCATCCGGCAAAAGCGCTCGGTGTTGGCGTCGTCCAGCGGCGCATCGACCTCGTCGAGCAGGCAGAATGGCGCCGGGTTGAGACGGAACATCGAAAACACCAGCGCGGTCGCGGTCAGCGCTTTTTCGCCGCCCGACAGCAAGTGGATGGTGGCGTTCTTTTTACCCGGCGGCTGCGCCATGACCTGCACGCCGGAGTCGAGGATCTCGTCGCCCGTCATCACCAGCTTGGCGTTGCCGCCGCCGAAGAGGATCGGGAACAGTTCCGAAAAATGGTGATTGACCTTGTCGAAGGTATCTTGCAGCAGTTCGCGCGTTTCCTTGTCGATGCGGGCGATCGCGTCTTGCAGCGTGTTGATCGCCTCGACCAGGTCGTTGTTCTGGGCGTCCAGAAAATTCTTGCGCTCGGACGCCTGCGCCAATTCGTCGAGCGCGGCCAGGTTGACTGCCCCGAGCAGCGCGATGGCATTCGTCAAACGCGTCACCTCCCCCTGAAGGTAGGACGGCTTCATGTCGGGATGGAGCTTTTCGCTGAGCGCGGCTTCGTCAGCGTCGACCGTCTTCAACGCTTCGGCGAACTGCTCCTGGTTCAGGCGCGCGGCCTGCTCCTTGAGCTGCATTTCCATGATTTTGTCGCGCTGCGGTTGCAGGCTGCGTTCGGACTGGGTGCGCGCGTCTTCGGCCGCGCGCAGTTGCTGCGTGATCTGGTCGAGTTCATGGCGCGCGTCCGACAGCGCCTTTTCCTGGTTGGTGCGGCGCTCGAGCAAGTCTTGCAGGCCGTCGCTGGCGGCGCCGCTTTCCAGCGCTTCGAGCTCCATTTGGCCCACCGCGATCGATTCGCCCACCTGGCTGGCCTGCTGCGTGGCGGTGGCGATGCTGCGGCGCAGTTCTTCGATCTTGCTGCGCTGGGATTTTTCGGCGAACTGCGCTTCCTGCGCGGCCCGTTCGAGCTCGCGCAGTTTTTCACGGGCGTCCGCCAGCGCCTGTTCGCGGCTCAAGAATTCGGTCTGGCCATCTTCGTGCGCGCCCTGCAGTTCGGCCAGTTCCATGTCGAGCTGTTCGAATTTTTCTTCGGACTCCATGCGGATCTGCTGCTGCTCTTCTTCCTGCGCCGCGATCTCGGCCAGGTCGGCGTGGATCTGCGTGCTGCGCTGGTTGAAGCGCGCCTCGACTTCGGACTGCTTGACCACCTCGATCTGCAGCGCGTGCACGCCCTGGGTGAGCGTGGCGACGCGCTGGCGCGCATCCTGCAGGCGGCGCGTCAGGTCCGACATGGCGGCGTCGGCGCGCACCGCGCGGGCGCGCGCTTCGTCGGCCAGCATGGTCTGCGCGCGCAGCTGCTTGCCGATGTTGTCGATCTCCTGCTGGCGTCCCAGCATGCCATCCTGCTCGCTGTCGGCCGCGTAAAAGCGCACGCTCGACTGCGTCACCACATGGCCCTGGCGCGTGATGAAGGAGCCGCCCTGCGGCAGGCGCGCGCGTTCGGCAAAGGCGCTGGCCGTGTCGTCGGCGGCGAACACATTGTGCAGCCAGTCTTGCATCAAACCGCGCAGGCCCGGCTCGTTCAGCTTGAGCAGGCTGGCGAAGGGTTTCATGCCCGGCGTATCGGGCGCTGCGGCGACGCTGGCGATGGAGGGCGCGTACAGCGCCAGCTTGGCCGGCGGCGCATCGCTGAAAAAAGCCTTGGCCCATTCGATGTTCGACATTTCGAGCGCACCGGTGCGCTCGCGCAGCACCGATTCGAGCGCCGTTTCCCAGCCTTGTTCGATGCCCAGCTTTTGCCACAGGCGCGGCAGCGCATCGAGTTCGTGTTTTTGCAGCCAGGGCTGGACCTTGCCCTGCGTTTGCACGCGTTCCTGCAGTTGCTTCAGGGCCGACAGGCGCGCGTCCAGCTGCGCGTTGGCGGCCGTCTCGGCGTTCACCTGCGCCTGCGCGGCGGCGCGTTCCTCTTCCGTGCGCTGCTGCCGTTCGCTCGCTTCTTCCAGCAACATGGTCTGCTCTTCCAGCGCCTGCTGCTTTTCCTCCAGCTGCATGCGCAGGTTGGCCAGGTGGCTGCTGTCGGGCAGGTTGAGGCCGTTCTTTTCCTGCTGCAGGCGCTCGCGCCGCGTTTGCAGGCCATTGAGGATGTTCGACGCGTTGCGCTGGTGCGCCGATTCGAGTTCGATCTGCTGCTGCGCCTGCATGATGCGGGCACGCGATTCGGTGGTCTTGTGCTGCGCCGCGCGCCAGGCCGCGTCCAGCTCGGGCAGGCGCTCGCCCTGCGCTTCGGCGTTCATCTGCGACTGCTCCACGCGCCCGCCGAGTTCTTCGAGCAGGTACTCGGCTTCTTCGATCTGCTGCTGGTAGTCGCCGCTTTGCGCCTGCCACTGGTTGCGCTGGGCGTTCAGCGCCAGCAACTGGTTATGCAGGCGGCTGCGCGATTCGATCACGAACTTGATCTGCGCTTCCAGGCTGCCGATTTCGGAGTTGGTCTGGTACAGGTGGCCCTGCGCCGTGTGCAGGCGGTCGCCCACCGAAAAGTGCGCCTGGCGCAGGTGTTCGAGATCGAGTTCGACGTGGCGCAGCTTGGCGGTCTGCTCTTCCAGGTCGGTCTGGGCCTGTTCCATCTCGCGGAAGTAGCGATTCTGCTCGGTTTGCGCTTCGTTCTTGCGCAGCAGCCAGAGCAGCTTCTGCTTTTCTTCCTGGTCCGCCTGCAGCGAGTGGAAGCGGTTGGCGACGACCGCCTGCGCCTCGAGTTTTTCGAGGTTGGCGTTCAGTTCGCGCAAGATGTCTTCCACGCGCAGCAGGTTTTCGCGCGTGTCGCCCAGCCGGTTTTCGGTCTCGCGCCGGCGTTCCTTGTACTTCGATACGCCGGCCGCTTCTTCCAGGAACACGCGCAGTTCTTCCGGGCGCGATTCGATGATGCGCGAGATCATGCCCTGGCCGATGATGGCGTAGGCGCGCGGACCCAAGCCCGTGCCGAGGAAGATGTCCTGGATATCGCGCCGGCGCACCGGCTGGCTGTTGATGTAGTAGGTCGAGGTGCCGTCGCGCGTGAGGGTGCGCTTGACGGCGATTTCGGCGTACTGCCCCCATTGGCCGGACGCCTTGCCGTCGTTATTGTCGAACACCAGTTCGACCGAGGCGCGCCCGGCCGGCTTGCGGTGGGTCGAGCCATTGAAAATGACGTCCTGCATGGACTCGCCGCGCAGCTCGGATGCTTTCGATTCGCCCAGTACCCAGCGCACCGCGTCGATGATGTTCGACTTGCCGCAACCATTCGGACCGACCACGCCAACGAGCTGCCCCGGCACCTGGAAATTGGTGGGATCGACGAATGACTTAAATCCCGACAATTTAATGGAAGACAGGCGCACGTTGTATAGATAGCTCGGGAATCTTAAAGGTGTCCATCATACCATTTGTTGTCATGTTTTCGGGGATGAGCCGTCGGCGCGGCCCGCAAAACCGCCCCTGCGCGGCGCCCGCCGAGCGGGCCTGCGCTTGCGGTGTCAAAAACACACGTAATTGAAGTAGCGTTCAGCCTTCGGGCATGGCGGCGAGTAGGGATTGCGGGTCGGCCCCCAGGTGGCCGTGGTGTAGACGCGGTCGGCGCCGGACAGGCCGAGCGCCAGGCCCGTCATCCATTGCTGGGAACTGTGCGCCTCGCCCTTGTAGGGAATGCACAGCAGCGCCACGCTCACGGCGATCAGGACCGGACTCGGCTGAAACTGGCGGTTCGAGCGCACCAGGGCGATGAAAGCGGCCGCGCAGGCCAGCCCCAGCAGGCAGCCGAGGATCGCTTCCGAAGCGCTGTGCGTGCCGACCATCACGCGCGAGAGCGTCACCGCCACGGCCAGCGCCACGCCCAGGCCGACGGCCACGTAGCGCCAGGCCTTGGCCCGTCCGCACAGGGCCAGGTAAGCGGCCACCGGGAACACGGCGGCGGCGCGCGTGGCGTGGCCGCTGAAACCGGCGAAATGGACCGCTTCGATGCCCACGCCCCAGCCGAGGAAAGCGATCTTGCTGCCGATGACCACCAGCAGGGTGGCGCCGAACAGCAGGCACCAGTACAGGGCGCGGCGGCGGCAATGGGCGGCGGCCAGCCAGACGGCGATCGCCACGCCCAGGGGTGCGGTGACGGCAATACCGCCCAGCGCACTAAGGTGATACCAATTCATAGACAAAAGCCGGAAGTGAATAAAGCCGGGCAGGTCGGCGCCGCAGCACCGGCCTTGCCCGGCCCGAATGATACGCGAATGTTAACAATGTGCGGATACTAAGGAAACACCCTCGCGTGCGCGGCCCCTTCAGGCGGCGACCGATTGCGCCTTCTCCGAGTCGCTGAGCGCCTCGTCCATGGCTTGCGACAGCGCCCGGCTGACCACGCCTTCGACCGTCATCACGCGTACGCGCTGGGCGCGGTAAGCTTCGATGAGCTTGTCGGACGAGAGCGAAAACGCTTCCTGCCGCGCCCCGGTCGAAAAAATGTAGAGCGTGCGCAGCGGGCTGATCCAGGCCAGCTTGACCTTGCGGATGCTGCCGTCCGGATCGGTAAATTCGATCCACATATTGCGTTCGAGGGCGTCGACCCCGAGTTCCGCGTCGTCCAGCTCGGCATGGGCGGCTTGTTCGGCCTCGGCCAGCGCTTCGTTTTCCTTGTCCAGCCGGCGCATCGCGTCTTGCTGGGCCACTTCGACGGCGATTTCGAGCTGGCGTTCCGGGGTGATGTCGAGCGGCGCGCGCACGATCGACGCGTGGCACTCGGCCAGGTCGGCGAAAAACTGGATGCGGTCGGCGTCTTGCCACTTGATGACGTCGAGCCATTTGTTCAGGGTTGCCAGCAGGCTCGGCAGCTTGCCGATCAGGTCGCGCCGCTGTTCGTGCGTGATCTTCGGCTTGACGCTCCAGATCAGCTCATCCATGGTCTTGGTGGCGTTGCCGACCGCCCCCGGCTTGTCTTCCTCGACGCTGTAGGCGACCGTCATCACGGACGTCCACTTTTTCTCAAGGAAAGTTTCCAGCATGGCGACCACCTGGCCGCTGCCGACCCGGGCCGCGACCGCGGTCCTGGCCGAGCGCGTGGCGGCGGTGACTTTTTCCTTGCGCAAGGCATCCGCGATCGGGGCGGCAATGGCGGTGGCCGCCGCGTGTTCCTCGGCCTTGATGGTTTCTTCGAGCTCGGCCACCACTTCCGAAAACACATCGGCCGGCTCGCTGCCCTCGTCCTGGCCGCGCCCGACCCGCTCGACGCCGCGCTGCATCACCTGGAACAGCGGATCGTCCGGGCCGGAGCGCTGCTCCAGGCCCATGGTCGACATCAGGTCGATCATGCGGCGCGCCGGGTGCGTTTCTTCGAAGAAGAAATTCTTGTCGGCCAGCGCAGCCTTGAGCACCGGAATTTGCAGCGACTGGATCAGGTCGCGCGAATCCTTGGGAATGTTAGGGTCGAGGAACACCGTCTCGAAAATCTTCGACAGCAGGTCGATGGTGCTCTCGTCGCCACGCGAAAGTGTTCCTTTTGGAATGCTTTCCTTCAAGCGCGGCAAATAGAAGAGGTTCCCCGTTTGGGCTTCCACCGGGGTCGGAGCGACGTTGCTGAACTGGGCCGGCAAGCCGCCCTGGAAACCCTGGAAGCCCTTGAGCGCATCGAGCAGCGAGGCCGGCACCATCACCTGGCCAGCCTCGGCCGAGTGGCCGAAAGCGCCCGCGGCGATACCACCGCCACCGGCAAACTGCGGCGCCGCAAAGCCGGCGCCGGCATGCGCGCCCGGCCCTGCAGCTCCACCATGGGCCGGCGCGCCGCCCTGCCACGGCGCGGGCACGCTGGCCGCGACGCTGTCGGCGCCGGGCGCGCCCTGGAACGCGGCCGCGCCGCTCGGACGCCAGCCGCCGCCGGCGGACGGCGCCATGGCCGGCAGGTCGGGGATCATCGGAATGTCGAACGACGCCGCCGGCGCTTCTTCCTCATCGCTGAGGAACTGGCGCAATTGCTTGGCCAGCTCGGCCTGGCTGCTGGCGCGCGCTTTTTT
Source organism: Massilia sp. CCM 8734 (assembly GCF_011682155.1). NCBI lineage: Bacteria > Pseudomonadati > Pseudomonadota > Betaproteobacteria > Burkholderiales > Oxalobacteraceae > Massilia > Massilia sp. CCM 8734. Next base: position 137,543 of record NZ_WHJI01000014.1, on the reverse strand, counting down.
GGCGGCGACCGCGCTTTCGGTTTTCTTGATCTTGAACGCTTCCACCGAACCGGGCTGCACGTTCTTGTTGATCAGCACGTCGCACAGGGCGTCGTACATCGGCGCGAAGTCGAACAGCAAGGAGGGGCGCAGCATCGGCAGGATCAGGCCATGGGCCTCGATATCCGGTTCGAACTCGCGCCAGGCCTGTTGCAGCGCCGACAGGAACATCTCGGGCCGGAACGGATTCTGGCTGATGCGCAGCACGTCGCGTTCGAGCAGGAAACCGAGCCGGACATTGAGCGTGGCGATCTGGGTCGCATACTGCATTTCGAAGGGGCGGCTGATGGCGTCGAACGCGACCCGGCTGTCCATCTCTTCGTACGGCACCAGTTCGAGCGTGGTTGGCACGCTCGCCAAGGTCTTCTTGGGCGATGGCGCCAGCAATTCGATTTCGGCGCGCATGGAACGCACGATGCCGGAGGCGGCAACATGAAAGAAGGCGTAAGTGTTGTTTTTCAGCAGATTGCCCGACTTCACCCGCAGGAACACCGTGCGCGCATCGAGCGCGGGATCGGTCACATCCAGCAACGCCGCAACGAGACGCGTCGCTACCGCCATCAATTGGTCATTGACGTGCTTGGTCACACTGCCCAGCAGCGTTTCCAGCAACTCGTGGCGTGACGGACCTGTCTTCCTAGCAGCTGTGGAGGGTGAAGGTGGAGCCATTGTCTGCTCGTTCGGGGTTAAAGATCTTTTGCCATAACAAACATTCTCTCACATTATTGCCGACCGGCAACCGGAAAGTTTGAAACAAAGTGTTATTTTTTGTTTAATCGCATGGTGAGTATGCTCATTCTTGCTTTTCCCTCAATAAGAAGCCCCAAATCGTCATTTCGACTGTTGATTAAAAACAAATCCGAGCCTGAGAGTTTCTCTAACATAATAACAATTCCACAGAGCAACCCCTTTCTCAAGGACTACGCCATGATAAGCAGCCGCCGTGCCGACCTCAAGCTGACTCTGACGCTCTGCTTCGCCGTCCTGGTGGCGCTCAGCGCCTGGCTGGCTAGCGTACTGCTGAGCCAGCTTGCCCTGATGGACCCGGTAACGGCACCGGCCGCCCAAAGTTTAGCCGACAATAGCGACGCCCTGCGCTTCGCCGCCTCCGCCGCCATCGCCACCGGGACCGGGACCGAGGCCAGCTACACCACCGCGCGTCTGTGGGTATGGTTTTGTATCATGGCCAACGGCGCCGGAGTGGCCCTGCTCGGCCTGTGGCTCAGGGCCAGCATGAGCGCCCCGGCCGCCCCCGCGCGCCGCTTGCCCGCAACGCTGCCGGCGCCGCGCGGCAATCTGATCGAACGGGCCATGCAAAGCGGCGGTGCGCACGGCGCCTGCATCGACAGCGCCCCGCGCGCCGCCATCCGCGGCCGGCCGGCATCATCGTGCTCAGCGGAGACTTCGGCGCGGCTGGCGCGCATCATCGACAACCTGGCGTTCCAGACCACCCTGCTGGCGGTCAACGCCGCCGTCGAGGCGCAACGCGGCAGCCGCATGCCGCCGAATCGTTAAGACTGTTCCTGTCAGCATTTGTTTCAATTTTGTAGGAACTAATCCTACACGAGTTCAAGGCGCATTCCGATACCTCTTCAACAGTGCGGCTCGCATGATTGTGTCACCGGAAACGCAGACGAGAGCGCCTCTTCAGCTCCACCGGCGAGCACGACATTTTCAAACTTTGAAAAGGAATGAACATGAACTCGAATCAGAAAAGCGGTCAGGGCAACAAGCAAAGCGATAGCTCCGGCTCGAACAAGCAATCGGGCTCGCAAGGCTCCGGCAGCGGCTCGGGCGGCAAAAGCGGCGGCACCCAGGGCGGTACCCACGAGCAGCACGTGGAAGCGGGCCGCCAAAGCCACAAAAATGACGACAGCAATTCGAAACAGTCCGGTTCCGGCTCGGGCAGTAAACAGTCGGGTTCGTCTTCCGGCAGCGGCAGCAAAAGCAGCGGTAGCAAAAGCTGATTAGCGTGACCCCGGCTGGCGTCGCCGGGTTTCCGGGCGGCGCCATGCACCAAACCAACAGGAAGCAATAGAAAGAGTCTGCCTCGGCCTGGCCGTTGACAGGCTCTTTTTTTGCGCGATTGCGGCCCTGGGGCGCACACCGGCCCGGGGACCGGCTGCACCGGCAATCTTAGATATTGCGGATGCGCGCGCCCTTGGGCGGGGAAAAGTCGGCCACGTCATTGACCATGCGCGCCACCTTGGCGTCGCGCGCGGTCAGGTGCAGGTCGGAATACTGGTGGATCGCCCACTGCTCGGGCAACAACTCTATATGCTTGCGCAAGATCGATTCGGTGCGGGCGTCGTCGGCGCGCAGCCCTTCGACAATGATGTTGAGCGCATCCGGACGCGCCCCCGGCGAGGCCGTGGCATGCGACTTGTGCACCATGAAGCGCGCCGTTTCGCTGGCGTAGCGCCGCCTGCCGGACAAAAACAGGATCACGGCGATCGAGGCCACCGCTCCCGCGTTGTACATCACAAACTTGACCGGCGCATTCGACAGGAAGTTGTACAGGCAAAGCCCGTCGCTGACATAGCCGCCGTTCGACTGGATCAAGACGTGCGCCGTTTCGACGCCGTTTTCGCTCATGCCGTCCACCGCATCGAACACGCGGTGCACCATATCGCTGTTGACATCGCCCGACAAAGTGAACCAGGCATCCGTCGATGGGGTCGTTTTTTCTTCGCTCATGGCTGTCTGCTCGCAAAGTAGATGAATTATTTTAACAAATCGGGCCAAGCATGGTTTTCCGCGCATCTCATTCGTGCGCACCCGCGCACGCCCCTGGCAAGGTTGACAGTTCCGCCCTGCTGGCATATCCTCCACAGTCTTGATCGGGAGAGGGCAGCGCAGGCTGCCGCCGAAGGGGCATCACCCAAAAACTCTCAGGCAAAAGGACCGGTCAGGGGTCGGCGGCGCACAGCGCCAACGGCTGAACTCTGGAGAGCGGCCGCGGCACCACGCCGGCGGCCCACCGAAGGGGCAGGCGGAGCATCATCCGCTATCTCTCAGGTATCAAGGACAGAGGGGCGCGAAGCAACACGGAACGGCCAAAGGTACTCCCTTGGGCGCGCCACGTCTGCTCGTCGTACCCCCATTCACTCTGCCTTGAGGATTCCATGACGCTTAAAACGACCCCGCTCAATTCCGCACACCGCGCCGCCGGGGCCAAGATGGTCGATTTCGGCGGCTGGGACATGCCCGTCAATTACGGCTCGCAAATCGAAGAACACCACGCCGTGCGCAGCGATGTCGGCATGTTCGACGTCTCGCACATGTGCGTGGTCGATATCGAAGGCGAGAACGCCCGCCCTTTCCTGCGCGCCCTGCTGGCCAATAACGTCGACAAGCTGCAAGTGGCCGGCAAGGCCCTGTATTCGTGCATGCTCAATCCGCAGGGCTTCGTCATCGACGACCTGATCGTCTACTTCTTCAGCGAGACCTGGTTCCGCCTGGTCGTCAACGCCGGCACCGCCGAAAAAGACGTGGCCTGGATCAGCGCCCAGAACGACGCCACCAAAAGCGGCGTGACGATCACCCAGCGCCGCGACGGCAACGAGCCAATGGCGCTGATCGCCGTGCAGGGCCCGAACGCGCGCGCCAAGGTGTGGCAGGTGCTGCCAAGCACCCAGGCCGCCTCCGAGCCACTGAAACCGTTCAACGCCGTCATCGTCAAGGACACCGCCTTCGGCGACGTGATGGTGGCGCGCACCGGCTACACCGGCGAAGACGGGTTCGAGCTGGCCTTCCCCGCTTCGCAGGCCGAGAACCTGTGGAATGCGCTGGTGGCGGCCGGCGTCACGCCGGCGGGCCTGGGCGCGCGCGACACCTTGCGCCTGGAAGCGGGCATGAATTTGTACGGCCAGGACATGGACGACACGGTCAACCCGCTCGACGCCGGCCTGGCGTGGACCATCGACCTGGCCGCCGAGCGCGACTTCATCGGCAAGACCGCGCTCAAGGCGATGGGCCAGAACTTTCAATTCGTGGGCCTGATCCTGCGCGAAAAAGGCGGCATTTTGCGCGCGCACCAGAAAGTGCTCGCCGCTGACGGCGCGACCGGCGAAATCACCAGCGGCACCTTCAGCCCGACCATGCAGGAAGCGATCGCGCTGGCGCGCGTGCCGATGGGCGTGGCCGTGGGCGACACCGTGCACGTCGAAATCCGCGACAAGAAGCTGGCCGCCAGCGTGATCAAGCTGCCGTTCGTGCGAAACGGTAAAATCCTCGCTGCCTGATTCCTGGCACCTACACTAATGAGCAGTATTTACATCGACCGCGACCTTTTGGAGCAAACACTATGAACATCCCAGCCGACCTGAAATACACCGAGTCCCACGAATGGGTACGCGCCGAAGCTGACGGCACCCTCACCGTCGGCATCACCGAATACGCGCAGGACGCGCTGGGCGACATCGTCTTCGTCGAACTGCCAAAAGTGGGCAAGGTCTTCACCGCCGGCGACGACGCCGCCGTGGTCGAATCGGTCAAGGCGGCCAGCGACATCTATGCGCCTGTCTCGGGCGAGTGCATCGCCGTCAACGACAGTGTCGCCGACGCGCCGGACTCGATCAACACCGACGCCTACGCGGCCTGGCTGTTCAAGCTCAAGCCGAGCGACGCCGGCGCCATCGACGGCCTGCTCGACGCCACCGCTTACGGCAAAGCCACCGCAGAGTAAAAATTCCTGGCCGCCCCGATGACCATCGCGGCGGCCGTCTCTTTTCAGTCCGCCGTCGCGTCCAGCGGCGGCAGTCCCTTTTTCGGCTCCACTACCGGCCCCCACTACCATGACCCGCACCAGCCTGACCCAACTCGAAGCACGCGACTCGTTCATCCCGCGCCATATCGGCCCGTCCACCGCCGAACAGGCAGCCATGCTGGCCACGCTCGGCTATCCGTCGCGCGCGGCGCTGATCGACGCCATCGTGCCCGCCAATATCCGCAAGAAGAGCAAGCTGGAACTGGGCCAGTTCTTCGAGCCGATGCCGGAGCAGGCGGCGCTGGGCAAACTCAAGGCGCTCGCCGCCAAGAACAAGGTCATGAAGTCGATGATCGGCCAGGGCTACTTCAACAGCCACACGCCGGGCGTCATCCTGCGCAATATTTTTGAAAACCCGGCCTGGTACACCGCCTACACGCCTTACCAGCCCGAGATTTCGCAAGGCCGCCTGGAAGCGATCCTGAACTTCCAGCAAATGATCACCGACCTGACCGGCATGGGCATCGCCAACTCGTCGATGCTCGACGAGGGCACCGCCGCCGCCGAAGCCATGACCCTGATCCAGCGCGTCGGCAAGTCGGCCTCGAACGTGTTTTACGTCGCCGACGACGTGCTGCCGCAAACGCTGGAAGTGGTGCAGACGCGCGCCCAGCCGATCGGCGTGGAAGTGCGCACGATCGCGGCGGCCGACATCGGCGCCCTGACCGAGCCCTGCTTCGGTGTGCTGATCCAGTACCCGGGCGTCAATGGCGATGTGCGCGACTACCGCGCCGCCGTCGAAAAACTGCACGCGGCCGGCGCCATGGTCGTCGCTTGCGCCGACCTGCTGGCCCTGACCCTGTTGACGCCTCCGGGCGACTGGGGCTGCGACGTGGTCGTCGGTAACAGCCAGCGCTTCGGCGTGCCGCTCGGTTTCGGCGGCCCGCATGCCGGCTACCTGGCCACGCGCGACGAATTCAAGCGCAGCATGGCCGGCCGCCTGGTGGGCGTGACCATCGACGCGCAAGGCAACAAGGCGTATCGCCTGGCGCTGCAAACGCGCGAGCAGCACATCCGCCGCGAAAAAGCCACCTCCAACATCTGCACCGCGCAGGTCCTGCTGGCGGTGATGGCCTCGATGTACGCCGTCTACCATGGCCCCAAAGGCTTGCAGCGCATCGCCCAGCGCGTGCACCGCTTCACCGCCATCGCCGCCGCCAAGCTCGGCCAGCTCGGCTACGAGATCGTCAACACGACCTACTTCGACACGCTCACCATCAAGAGCGCGCGCGCGGCCGAACTGCACACCATCGCCGTCGAACACGGCGTGAACCTGCGCAAGGTCGATGACAAGCACGTCGGCATCTCGCTCGACGAAACCACTACCCGCGAAGATATCGCGCTGCTGTGGACGATCTTCTCGCAAGGCGTCCCGAACGCCCCGGCCTCGCCCGATTTCGACGCGTTTGATGCGAGCGCGCAGGACGGCTTCCCGGAAGCGCTGGCGCGCAGCAGCACGTATTTGACGCATCCGACCTTCAACCGCTACCACGCGGAACACGAAATGCTGCGCTACCTGCGCGGCCTGGCCGACAAGGACCTGGCGCTGGACCGCACCATGATCCCGCTCGGGTCCTGCACCATGAAACTGAATGCAACGAGCGAGATGATCCCGGTCACCTGGCCCGAGTTTTCCAACATCCACCCGTTCGCACCCGACGCGCAGACGGTCGGCTACCGCGAGATGATCGGCCAGCTGGAAGACATGCTGTGCGCGCTGACCGGCTACGCAGCCGTGTCGCTGCAGCCGAACGCCGGCTCGCAGGGCGAGTACGCGGGCCTCTTGGTGATCAAGGCTTACCATGAGTCGCGCGGCGAAGGCCATCGCAATATCTGCCTGATCCCCTCGTCGGCGCACGGCACCAACCCGGCGTCGGCCAATATGGTCGGCATGAAGGTGGTCGTCACCGCTTGCGACGCCAGCGGCAACGTCGACCTCGCGGACCTGAAGGCCAAGGCCGAACAGCACAGCGCCAACCTGGCCTGCGTGATGGTCACCTATCCATCGACCCACGGCGTGTTCGAAGAAGGCATCGCCGAGCTGTGCGAGATCATCCACTCGCACGGCGGCCAGGTCTACATCGACGGCGCCAACATGAACGCGCTGGTCGGCGTGGCGGCGCCGGGCAGCTTCGGCGGCGATGTCAGCCACCTGAACCTGCACAAGACGTTCTGCATCCCGCACGGCGGCGGCGGCCCCGGCGTCGGTCCCATCGGCGTGGGCGCGCACCTGGCCAAATTCTTGCCGAACCAGCGTTCGAGCGGCTACACGCGTGACGAAGCGGGCATCGGCGCGGTCAGCGCGGCGCCGTTCGGCTCGGCCAGCATCCTGCCGATTTCGTGGATGTACATCGCGATGATGGGCGGCGAAGGCCTGACCGCCGCCACCGAAACGGCGATCCTGGCCGCCAACTACATCGCGCGCCGGCTGGCGCCGCACTATCCGGTGTTGTACACGGGCCACGACGGCCTGGTGGCGCACGAGTGCATCCTGGACCTGCGTCCGATCACCGATGCCACCGGCATCAGCAACGAAGACGTGGCCAAGCGCCTGATGGACTTCGGTTTCCATGCGCCGACCATGAGCTTCCCGGTGCCGGGAACCCTGATGATCGAGCCGACCGAAAGCGAGTCGAAGGCCGAGATGGACCGCTTCATCGACGCCATGATCGCCATCCACGCCGAGATCGTGAAGGTCGAGCGCGGCGAGTACGACCGCATGGACAATCCGCTCAAAGGTGCGCCGCACACGGCCGAAGTGGTCACCGCCGACGTCTGGGAGCACAAGTACAGCCGCGAGCAAGCCGCCTTCCCGGTGGCGTCGCTGCGCAAGCAGAAGTACTGGCCGCCGGTCGGCCGCGCCGACAATGTGTACGGCGACCGTAACCTGTTCTGCGGCTGCGCGCCGATCAGCGACTACGAGTAAAGGGGACCCCGCTCCCCTAAAGTCAGGGCCGCCGGGAAGCGAGCCGCAGATGCGGCGCGGCTTTCTTCGGCGGCCCTTCCATCTCGGGCACGCTGTCGTCAAGCTGGAACCCGCCGACCGCTGTCGACAGGCTTGAAGCCTGGCCTTGCAGCCTTCGGGCCGCCTCTGCCGCCTCTTTCACCAGTACCGAATTGTGGCGCGTCATCTGGTCGATCTCGACGATCGCCTCGCTCACCGCGCCGATCACGCCGGCCTGGCCCACGCTCGCTTGCCCGATCCGGCCAACCATGTCCCCCACCTGCTGCACCGACTGCGCAATGCCGGCCATGCGCGCGCCCGCCTCCGAGGCGATGGCGCTGCCGCCGTCGATGTCGGCCAGCGAATGCGCGATCAGGACCCCGATTTCCTGCGCGGCGCCAGCCGTTCGCTGCGCCAGCGCGCGCACTTCTCCCGCCAGCGCGGCAAAGCCGCTGCCCTGCTCCCCGATCCTGGCCGCTTCCACCGCCGCATTGAGCGCCAGCGCATTGGTCTGGCAAGCCAGCTTGTCGATCACCCCCACCACCTGCGCCATGCGCTGCGCGCTGCCGCGCAGCGCCGCCATCGACAAGACCAGGCGGTCCAGCACGCCGCCACCGCACAGGGCCTGCATCGACGCTTCGTCGGCCAGCCGGTTGGCGCCGCGCGCGCCCTCGAGCGCGCCGCCGGCCGCCGCGCCAAGCGCGCCCACCGTGCCGGCCGCGCGTCGCAGCACGCCGGCCTGGGCCCTGGCATGGGTGGACAGGCCGGCGCTGCCGGTGGCGATATCGCGCGAGGCCGTGTCGATCGAGCGCGCCGAGGCCAACATGCTTTTCAGGGTGGCGTTCAGGGCGCCGACGGCCGCGTCGAGCGTGCGCGCGCTGTCGGCGATTTCGTCGCGCCCGTAGCTGCGGTTTTTTGGGGTCAGATTGCCGCTGGCCAGTTCGCCGGCGGCCGCGCTGATGCCCGCCACGCCGCGCAACAGCGCGCGCCGCACCAGCATGGTGATGGCGAGCGTGGCGGCCACCGACAGCGCCACCAGCAGCGGCACCAGCACCGACAAGGCGGCCAGATCGGCCGCCGCGCGGCTGGACGCCTGCTCGCTCAGTTCCTGCTCGAAGCGCGCCAGTTCGGCCAGTCGTTGCGCCACCACGGCGAAAGCCTGTTCGGCCTTGGACATGGCGTTTGCGCTCATCGAATGATCGACCGGCGAAAACTCGATCACGTCGAGGATGGCGCGCACGTAGGTGGCGTGCGCGGCCCCGGCCTGGGCGATGAAGCGCTGCCCGGGACCATGGCCGCCGGTGCGCCGCGCCAGGGCCGCGAACTTGTGTTCGATGGCGGCGTGGCGCCGGTAGATATCCTGGCCCAGCCCATCGATGCGCGGCGCCGAAAAACTGGCGCCGATCCAGGTCAGCAGCTGATACATGCGCGCATGCGCCTGCTGGACGTCGCTGGCCAGTTCGCCGGCCTCGCGGATGCGCGCGGCGCGCTCGTTGACGACGATCTCGAGCGCCTGGTTCTGGCGCGCCATCGCATGCCACGCGCTGCCGCACGAGGCGATCAGCAGCATCAGCACCATGCACGGTGCGAGTAGCAGTTTGGGACCGATACGCAGGCGCTCGAGCATGTCAGTGCTTGTAGACGCCGGCTTCGAGGGCCACGTCGCCAATGCGCAACACATACGTGGTCTTGGCCTCGACCTTGCCGCTGACCGGATTCTTGAACTTGTAGTCGACCCAGCCACGCCCCGGACCGTTGGCAACCGCAATCATCTCGTGGCGGAACAGTTTTCCGTCGGCGTCCGGGACATCGCGCAGGTCCTTGCCGATCAGGGCCACGGTCGGATGGGCTACGGTGATGCCGCCCAGGTCGCGCATGGCCAGGTACAGCGAGCCCTGGTTATACTCGGGGTCACGGGCATTAATCCGGCGGATCATTTCTTCCTTCCCCTTGAGGCGCATGAAGCGCGCGCCCTTTTCGGCCAGCGCGACCGCATCCTTTTCGCTCGGTTCGGCCGCCGCCGCCACGCCGCACGCCCCCGCCGCGCCCCAGAAACAGGCCAGCCAGACGCCAGCCTTGATGAGAATCTTCACTATGATGTCCTTCAACGTCGATGAACGCGCATTCCGGCGCCGGCGCAGGTATCATTGTCTGCCCGCCGGCCTGCGCAAAATGAGTTTGCGCAATGTTTCCTGAGCGCATAGGTAAATTTACGCGTTCGCGCGGGGCGCCGGTTTGCGCAGGATCAATCGTGCGGACCGCGCCAACCAGTCTAGGAAGAGAGATGGATCGTTCAGTTGTCGCCCTGTTATTGTCAGGCCTGGTGTTTCCAGGCGCCGGCCAGTATTACCTGCGCCGGCGCGCGCGCGCCTGCCTGTTCATCGTGCCGACCCTGATGGCGGCCATCTATTTTTTCAAGAAGGTGATGGACAGCGCCTCGGCGCTGGTCGATGAAGTCCTGCGCGGCGCGCTGCCGGCCGACCCGGTGCTGATCGCCGAACGCCTGCACCAGCAGGGCGACGCCGCCTCGCCCATGATGAACCTGGCCGCCAGCGTGATGCTGGTGTGCTGGCTGGCCAGCGTGGTCGACGCCTGGCTGCTGGCGCGCGCCATCGCGCGCGACGCGAAAGCGACGCCATGAGGCGCCCTGCCCTGGTTTGCCTGCTCGGCCTGGGCCTGGCAGGCTGCGCCGCGCCCACGCCCACGCCCACGCCTGCCCCAGCGTCGGGCGGCGTCGTGCGCACGCCGGTGCACCGGGCCGCATCCTCGTTTCCCGGCACCGATGCGGTGGTGATGCGGGTCGAACTGGCGCCCGGCGCGCGCGCCGGGCGCCACACCCATCCGGGCGACGAAATCGGCTACGTGCTCGAAGGCGAAGGCCAGTTGCTGGTGGACGGCGCGCCAGCGCGCCTGTTGCGCGCCGGCGACGCCTTCGTGGTGCCGGCCGGGGTGGTGCATGACGCCCACAACCCGGGCAGCGCCGGCATGCGCCTGGTCGGCGTGTTCATGGTCGACAGGAAGCAGCCGCTCGCCACGCCGGCCAAGTAAGCGTCGGCGCGCGTAACAGTTGTGGCGTAAACGCAAAAACCGTCGCCCGCGGCGATGCGGGACGACGGTTGCGGGGGCGGCCGCCGGCAGGCGACTTAGGCCAGCTTGACCGCGTGTTCGCGCGTGGCGTGGAAGGTCAGCTTGGGCCAGCGTTCTTCGGTCAGGCGCAGGTTGACGTTGGAAGTGGCCAGGTAGGCCATGTTGCCGGCCGCATCGTAAGCGACGTTGTGGCCGAGCGCCGCTTCGAAGTCGGACAGGATGCGCTTGTCTTCGCCGCTGACCCAGCGCGCGCTGCTGATGCTGGTGCCTTCGAACACGGCGTCGACGCCGTATTCGTTGAGCAGGCGGCTGGCCACCACTTCGAACTGCAGCACCCCGACCGCGCCCAGTACCAGCTCGCCGCCCTGGACCGGTTTGAAGACCTGCACCGCGCCCTCTTCGCCCAATTGCTGCAAGCCTTTGTGCAACTGCTTGATCTTGAGCGGATTGCGGATGCGCACCGAGCGGAAGAAGTCCGGGGCAAAATACGGAATGCCGGTAAATTGCAGCATCTCGCCTTCCGAGAAGCTGTCGCCGATCTGCATGTTGCCGTGGTTCGGCAAGCCGATGATGTCGCCGGCGTAGGCTTCCTCGACCTGTTCGCGCGAGGACGCCATGAAGGTGACCACCGACGAGACCTTGATGTCGCGCCCCAGGCGCAGGTGCTTGATCTTCATGCCGCGCTCGAAGCGTCCCGAGCACACGCGCAGGAAGGCGATGCGGTCGCGGTGGGCCGGGTCCATATTGGCCTGGATCTTGAAGACGAAACCGGAAAACGGCTGTTCGCCCGGGCCCACCACGCGCACCGTGGCGTCGCGCTCGCGCGGGGCCGGGGCCCAGTCGACCAGCGCCGAGAGAATTTCGCGCACGCCGAAGTTGTTGATGGCCGAGCCGAAAAACACCGGGGTCTGCACGCCGGCGAGAAAACGTTCCAGGTCGAACGGGTGCGAGGCGCCGTGTACCAGCTCGACTTCCATTTTCAGCTGCTCGATTTCGAGCGGGAACATGGCCGCCAGCTTCGGATTGTCGATGCCCTTGACGATCTCGAAGGCGCCGTCGGCCTTTTCTTCACCGGCCTTGAACAGCATGATTTCGTCGCGCAGCAGGTGGTACACGCCGCGGAAGTTCTTGCCCATGCCGATCGGCCAGGTCACCGGGGCGCACTGGATTTTCAGGACCGATTCGAGTTCGTCGAGCAGGTCGAGCGGATCGCGCGTTTCGCGGTCCATCTTGTTCATGAAGGTGACGATCGGGGTATTGCGCATGCGGCACACGGCCAGCAGCTTGATGGTCTGCGCTTCGACGCCCTTGGCCGCGTCGATCACCATCAGGGCCGAGTCGACCGCCGTGAGCACACGGTAGGTATCTTCCGAAAAGTCCTGGTGGCCGGGGGTGTCGAGCAGGTTGATGACGTGGTCGCGGTGCTCGAACTGCATCACCGAGCTGGCCACCGAAATGCCGCGCTGCTTTTCGATCTCCATCCAGTCGGAGGTGGCGTGGCGGCCGCTTTTGCGGGCCTTGACCGTGCCGGCCATCTGGATCGCGCCCGAAAACAGCAACAGCTTTTCGGTCAGCGTGGTCTTGCCCGCGTCGGGGTGGGAAATGATGCCGAAGGTACGGCGGCGCGCCACTTCGCGGGCAATCGCCGCCGGGGCGAGCGTCGCGCTTGGTACGGGCGTGTCGGAATCGGGAAGGTCTGAAGCGGGAAGGGAAGTATCGGTATCGTTGGCCATATTCTCAGCCATAACATGGCCTCGCACAAAACCCACGATTTTACCGATACTTGCCCTGCTCGTGTGAACTGATTCAGGCGCGGCGGGGAGCCGCGCCTGTTACTGCCGTCTGCCGCTCGCTTACCAGCAGCCGGTGGCGGTGGTGCTGACCTTGGTCGCACCGGTGCTGTCGAGCGTCAGCGTGCCGCATTTATCGTTGGCCTGCTGGCCCTGCGGCGTGGCGGTCACGCTGAACGTCGTCGCTGTCGCTGCCGGGGCGAGCGCGATCACATACTTGCCCTGCCCCGTTTTCGGCGACTGCGCGACCAGCACCGTCGCGCCCACATAGGTCGAATTGGTCGTGTAGAAGCGCTCCATGAACTGCGCTTGCTCGCTCAGGATGGCCTTGGCGGTCGACCTGTGCGAGGAATACACGTACTGGGTATAAGCCGGGTACGCGATGGCGGACAGGATGCCCACCACGGCGCACGCCACGATCAACTCGATCAGGGTGAAGCCGCCGGAGCGGCGACGCCCCGGCATCATGCGTGCTGTTGCCATCATCGCTGCAGCTCCCGCCAGTTAATGCGCCCGATGTTGGGCGCCTGGGCAGTGCCGCCCTTTTTATCGGCATCGCAATCTTCTTTGCATTCTTTGTCAGCCTCGATCTCGCCACCGACCACGATGCCACCACCCGTGGCAGGACCCGTGGCAGGACCGCCATTCGGCCACGAAATCGTCTGCGTGCCCTTGCGGATGTAGCCGCCCTCCGTTCCCGACGCCTCATGCCGCCAGACGATCGTGGTGATGCTGCCGTTGTCGTTCTTGATCACCGTATTCTCCGGTGGCGGTGGAATCGTCGACGGTGTCTCACCGGCGCCTGGAACGAATACACCGTGCGGATCTTTCGAGCCCTGTGCCGGATTGGCGGCCACGGCGACGGCGCCCACGATTTTGTCGGTCTTGTCCGGTGCCATCTTGTAGGTGCCATCGGTCATGCAGGCAACGACTGGATGGTGCCAGTAGATCAGGTACTCCGCAATCAGCTTGCCGCTATTTTGGCCGTAGCTGCTTGACTTGAGGCGGTAGCCGAGTGCCGGCTGGCCAGGCACATTCAACTGGATGTCGTCCTGGGTAATGTTGGCCGAGACCACTTGCAGCGTCAGCGCGCCATTGCGCCAGGCATTGTCCTTGCCATCTTTCGGCTCAGCGATGCTGATGCCGGCGCAGACCGGACTCATCGGATGGACGCCGGTACGCATCGGACCCGGTACCCATTCCTTGATGTTAAATGCGTTCAAGGGCATCGACCACATCATCTCTTTCACGGATGCCATTGAATATTTCGTCATTTCAGACACTTTCATGTTGTCCGCGGTCTGGAATCCGGTGACGCCGCCGTCATACTCCGCCTGCTTGCCCGCCACGAGCGCACCGGCGACCTTGAAGTTGATTGCCGGCGAATGTTCCTGGTTTGCCATCAACAACTTGAACTCCTTGTTCTCCGCGAACACGTTCTCCGTCACGACGGTGTCCCACGATTTCTCGATCCTTTCGCGAGTTTGCTTATACGGATAGCTGCTGTTGCCGGAAGGCGCGAAGGTGTAGTTGTTCAACACCACGGTCGATGTGTATTTTCTCTTCGTTACCATGGCAAACTTGCCATCAACCAGAGCCGGCACCGGTCCCGAGATGTACTCGTAGGCCGTATCGGCATTGTAACTGACCTGGTTTTTCTGGTTGTTGGAGTTCACCAGGGTCTCGGTTTTGGTCGGGCCGGCCGTCACTGTCGCGCTGGACGGATACGTCTTCGTCGCCTTATACCCTGGCGTATCGACCGAGTACGTGGTGCTCGTGCTGGTGGCACTGAACGCCTTGTGCAGACGCTGCAGATCCTGACTCGGATTGATCATGCTGATGCCGGTGACATCGTAGATATCATCGTATTCATGCACGTGAATGTAATTGAGCTTGGCACCCACCGACGCCGTGTCGGAGGCGCGACCGAGGCCGTAGTAACCGCCAGCCACTTTCAGATAGCCGTACTGCGCCGTACCGGCCGCGTTGCTTTGGGCGCCGCCGCACAGGGTATAGCAGAAAAAGTCGGTATCGAAGTGGCCGCCGGACACGCCGCGCTCGCCCTTCATGACGATCGGATCGACTTCGGTAATGATCGGTGGCGTGGCCGCGCCATTGCGGTCGAAACTTGCCTGGAACACGTCAACGCCGCCGGCGGCTACGCCAACCAGTTGCGAACGCACGCCGCCGCCCATGTGGCGTCCGACCGGGTACATGGTGGTGGTGGTGGCGGGAGGGCCCGCCACGGTCACATCGATCAGGTCGTCGGCGGTAAATTTGCGGTCGTCGTTCAAGTCGAACACCACCGCCCGTGTGTCGCCACCGGTCAGGTAGTTCAATTGCATCCACCAGTTCTCGCCCGGCGGTTTGATATTCGGCGTGACGGTCGGGTTGGTGCTGAAGAACTGGAACACATTGCCGTTCACGTAGGCGCCATTGCCCACCACGCGTTCGCCCGGGGGCAAGGCGACTTGCCAGCCCTTGTTGACATCATTAGAGTAGTTCAATGGTTTATTGGTCACGGTGCGAACCTTCAATTTCGCACCCGCCGGCTGATACTCCAAATTGCCCAAGATCTGCTCGACGTAGCTTGCCTTGGTGACGTCGGCAAGGTCCCACACGCCATACGCATAGTGCGGATTGGTCGTATCGGCCGGGCTCAAGACCATATCGGTCGGGGTCAGGATGCGCCCGGTGACGAACATCACCATCGTGCCGCCAGACGGATGGGCCGCCAGGGCTGGCGCCATGGTGATGGCGCGCCCGGCGGTGCCGCCGGCATGCAGTTTCTTCGGCGTTCCGCCGTTGACCAGGTCGAACTTCCACATATTGCCTTCGATATCGCCGGCAAACGCGGTGTCGCTGTAACCGTCGTTATCGGTGTCGCGCACGGAAGGCGAGGACAGGCCGTTCGGGGTCGCCTTGGCGCCCACGCCAGTGTCCATCGCGCGGATCAGCGCGCCGGTCTTGGCGTTCATCACGTAGAGAACGGCGTGGCCGGTGGCGGTCGGATGGTCGCTGTTGTAGCCGTTGCCGACGACCACCATCGGGATGGGGGTGGCGGTGGCGTCGGGCTTGATCCTGGCCAGGACCGGGGCACTGTAGGTGTAGCCCAGGTCCTCGAAACCGGTTTTCTGGTTGTTTACTTCCCACATGACCTTTGACGCGGCAGAGGCCTCGTCCGTGGGCATGCTGGTCACATCGAGCGCGAACAGGGCTTTGCCGCCCCCGCCCAGCGCGCCGACCAGAATGGTTTGCTGTTCCATGGTGCGCAAGGCAATCCCGCCATCGACGTAATAACGGTGGGTGTAGTCTTTACTCGCCAGCTTCGCCAGGTCGCCCATGACTGCGCCGGGAATATAGGCGAAACGCTCGGTGCCGTCGGTCGCATTGATTGCGTGCAACATCCCATCGTTGGCGCCAACAAACACGGTCTTGTTTGTGCCGTCGTTATGGTAAACCGGGGTCGAGTGAATGATGTCGCCCAGGCCGCTGAAACGCGTACGCAGGGTGCCGCCGTTCTTGATCTCCTTGGCCGAATCGCCGCGCACGTAGTCGAGGATGTCCGAACTGGCCGCGTCCATGGCAAGCTTGTCGAGCTTCTCGCGGTGTCCGGTCAGGCCCTTGGCCAAACTGGCCCAGCGGAACGGGATGCCGGCCGCGCCGCTGGCGTCGTTACGGGTGACGATGATGCGCTGTGTCGCGCTCTGGGCACGGATCTTGGCGCCGGCGCCGCCGGTCCACGAATCTTCGGTGCCGATGGCACCGGTTTTGGTAATCGGGTAAGCGTGCAGATTGCCGCTCCAATCGAAGGAACTATAGTCGATTGAATACATTTTTTCGTTGCCGCTCGAGACATCGATGTTGGACGGCGTTGGGCGACCGATGTAACCGACCGGCTGCTGCGTCGGTTCAAACCGGTCGGCCGCGTTCACCGCGACGAGCGCGGCGACAGCCAGGCCCACCAGGCTTGCACCCGCTAGTAATTTAGTTCTTAGTTGCATGATGATTCTCCGACGGTTGTGAGTACTGCACTAGTCGCAAATTTTGCTGAAAACACGAAAACGGTAGGTCGATTGCACGAAGGCGACCGCACCGCCATTGCCTGTGGCACGCGCCGTCACTTTGGCGATCCCGGGTGTGCATGGCGTGTCCGAATTGAGATATTCGGGCGCCTTGATCAATTCAACGATGTAACGTGGCTGCACGGTCAGTGCGACGACGTGATCGGTGCTGTTGATGAAGCTGGACGTCACCGTGCTGTCCTTCCAATCGACGTTGTTGAAATTGGCGGTTTCCACCGGGTTGCGGCAGCGTGCGTTTGTGCACGCCACACTGAACTGGGTGCTGTCGAACGGGTCGAACGGGGGGCCGTTGAACACCGTTTCTTCGGCAAAGCGCAGCATCGATTCCGCCGCTTCGCGCGCCACTTGCTGGTCGCGCGAGTTGCGCGCCAAGCGTTCTTCGAGCGTGCCGCCACGCACCAGCGCGAGCACGAACATGGTCAGCACCACCAGGAAAATCAGGCCGCTGACAAGCACCGCGCCTTGTTGCGAGGCGTGCTTGCGCCGCGTGTTATTTGTTCTCATTAATCCCACCTTGTCTGGTTGCGCACCATGAACGTGCTGGTAGCGACGCTGCGCAGACGGCCATCGGCGATGGCCAGAACGCCGCCGTTAAAATTGATCGATTGCACCCCGACCACGCCCTTGGTGGACGGACCGCGCACCAGCAGGGTGATCCGTACCACCGAAACCTCGCCAAATTGGATCGGAGTGTTGACATACGAGGTGACGACTTCGTTGCCGTTGCCGATCCCGTAAGACACCTGCATGTTTTCGACATTTTCGGCCACCACCACGCCGCCGCTGAGGTCGACCGACTGGTTGTCGGTCGCGAAGCACTTGAGCTGGTTGCCCACCACGCGGAACTGGTAAACCACCTGCGCCACATTGGCGCCGGGTGCGCCGGTGCCGGCGTCATTCGGATTGTTCGACGCCACCGTCACGCCTTCGCAATTGACTTCCGATCCGCTGCGCAAGCCGTTGACCGCCGAGGTCGCCGTCCATGCCGGGTCATGCCGCACAATCAGGATATCCGAGCCGGCCGTCTGCGCCGCACCGCCGCCATCGGTGCCGTTCAGCGGGCCCGGCACGAGCGGCGTGTCCACGTTGAGTTTGTAGCCGGCCTGGCGCAAGGCCCGCCCCATGACATCCATGGCATTGCGCACCGATTCATTGATGCGCACCCCATCGCTCTGGGCCACGGACATCTGCTTGCTGCCGATGAACAGGTAACCTACCCCGCCCAGCAACACCAGGCCCAGGGTCATGGCGACGAGCACCTCGATCAGGCCAAAACCGCGGGCGCCGGCGCGCGGCGACCTGAACGGCGACGAGTACATAGGACCGGTCATAATCTCGTCTCCACGGAAATTGTTTGGGCAGCCAGGCCGTTGGTCGTGGCGGTGGCCTTGACGCGCGAATCGTCCCATTGCACGAGAATGACGAACTTGCGGGTAGCGGGGGTGTAGGTCACCGAACCGGTGCCACTCGGTATCGCCTGCGCCGCCGCCGCGCGCCACTGGGTCAGGTCGACCGAGGCCACGCTGGCGTCCGTCGGCGCCTGGGCGTTGAGGGCAAGATCATACGGCGACAGGCCGTTCACCAGGGTCTGGGCGGTGGTGCGGTTGGCGCGCATGCGGTCGACAATGTCGTTGATCAGCACCGTGGCCTGGCCGCGCGCCTGGGAACTCTGGTTGTTTTTCAGATTGGTCAGGATGATGCCGGCAATGCCGAGCAAACCCACACTCATGATCAACATCGTGATCAAAATTTCAATCAGCGAAAATCCTTGCTGGCGCCGCATTGTTTTCTCCTTGCTTAAGCTGAACATGAACTTGCTCCATTAACAATCTGGACCCCGACCCAGCCCGTGCCCGGGCGGAAGGCCAGCACCCGGCGCTTGGCCTTGAGCGAGGACTGGCAAGAATAGATCGTGCCGTTTTGCCCGGCATTGGCGGCGGTGCGGGTCTGGCCGCTACCGTTGTATGAAATGAAATTGGCAACGTCGCCGGTGGCCGTCAATATCGCCTTGCCGGGCACCCCGCGCTGCACGCGCAGCAGCTCGTCGTCGCCATCCTTGATGCCGACGGTGCCGCCATCGACGAATACCAGCCAGCCGGCATGCCAGTCGCCGGCGGTGCCGCCGCCGCAGGCGGTGCCGTTGAGGCTGCGGCACATGCTGACCCGGCCGTTGCGCTTGACCGCTTCGGAACGGGTGTAGTTGACCGAGGCCAGCAGTTGTTCGGCCTGGGCCGACACCGCCGAGTCATCGACAAAATCTTTCATGAGCGGCAAGCCGACGGCGGTGGCGACACCGACAATGACGACGGTGATGAGCAACTCGGCCATCGTGAAACCGCGTGCGCGTCGTGGCGCGGGGCGCCGGGCAAGGCCCGCGCAGCGCACACTGGCATGAAACGCCGGATAGGTCATGGATGAACTTTCAAAAGGTTGGGAGCGGACAGGCTCCTTGGATATTGCTTATTATAAATACCCAACCTTGCAGTTCCCTGAGGAAAGGCTGACAAAATCCTGACAAGTGCACGTAAACCGATGTTTTTTTGCTAAATCAGCGGAAAATACACGCTCATCAGGGTGCCCTTGCCGCCGGGGCCGGCGGCGACATCGATGCGCGCCCTGTGGGCCAGCGCGATGTCGCGCACGATCGCCAGGCCCAGGCCGCTGCCTTCGGTCTTGTCATCGAGCCGTACATAGCGCTGGAACACGCGCCCGCGCAGGTGCGGCGCGATGCCGGGCCCGGAGTCTTCCACCTGCAGCACGGCCACGCCATCCTCGGTAAAGCAGCGCACCGTGACGGTGCCGGCGCGCGGCGTGTAGCGCACCGCGTTGTCGATCAGGTTATCGATCAGGTCGCGCAGCAAGAAGCTGTTGCCGGGCACGATGGCGCGCTTGAGTTCGAAGCCGATATCGATCCGCTTCTTGCCGGCCTCGTCGACGAAATACTGGATCACTTGCTCGACCAGGACGGCCAGGTCGACCCGTTCGAGCCGGGTTTTCTCGAAGCGCGACGGTTCGGCCCGGGCCAGCGCCAGCAACTGGTTGGTCTGGCGGATCATGCGCTCGTTCGAGAGCAGCATCAGGCGCACCGAATGGACGGTCTCGGGCTCGCCCGGGTAGCGCGCCGCCAGCCATTCGAGTTGCAGCTTGATGCCGGCCAGCGGGGTGCGCAACTGGTGCGCGACATCGGCCAGGAAATCGTGCTGGGCCTTGGCGCCGGAGCGCACCTTGTCGAGCAATTCATTGAAGGCGGCCGTGACCGGGGTCAATTCGAGCGGCACCCCGGCGTGGTCGATCGGGGCCAGCTCGGTCGCGTCGCGCTGCAGCAGGTTGGCGCGCATGCGCGCCAGCGGCTGCAAGCCATTGGTCACCGAAATCCAGATCAGGCCGACCAGGGCCAGGGTGAACAGGGTTTCCAGCAAGACCAGGGCGCGCAAGGTGGCCGAGCGCACCTGCAAGCGCTTGCGCATGGTTTTCGCCACCCCGATGTGGACCGCGCGCGCGCCCTTGCCGACAATCCGGCTCGACACCCGCACCTCCTCGCCACGCATCACGTCGTCGTAGGCGCGGCTGGACGGCGCGGCCAGCTGCGGAAAGTCGACGTCGCCGGCAATCACCTTGCCGTCGTGGGTGCGCACGATGAAGTACAGGGCGTCGACGTCGTCGGCGCGCAAGACTTGCTCGGCCTGGGTCGGCAAGTCGATGCCCGGCTGGCCGGGGCCGCCGTACAGGCGTGCCGCCAGCGCCCCGCCGGCGTCGGCCAGGCTCTGGTCGAAGGCCAGCTGGGCCGGAATCCAGGCCAGCATGTAGGTCAGCGCCGCGCCCGCCAGGTTGATGAGCAGGATCGGGACGATCAGCCATCGCAGCAGGCGCACCCGGATGCTGGTCATACATCCTGCTCGAGCATGTAGCCGAAGCCGCGGATGGTGCGGATGCTGATGCCGGCGTCGGCGATCTTGATGCGCAGGCGCGAAATGTAGACCTCGACCGCGTTCAGGCTGACATCCTCCCCCCACGGCAGGATGGCGTCGATGATCTGCTGCTTCGATACCACGCGGGCGCTGTGCTGCAACAGGTATTCGAGCACGGCCCATTCGCGCACCGACAGCTCCACCGGGCGCCCTTCGATATGGGCGCGCTTGGACGAGGTGTCGAGCGTCAGGCGGCCCAGCGACAGGCTGACCGGCTTGGGCGTGTTGCGGCGCGCCAGGGCCTTGATGCGCGCCACCAGTTCGGCGGTGGCGAAGGGCTTGACCAGGTAATCGTCGGCGCCCAGCTCCAGCCCGCGCACGCGGTCCTCGATGGCGTCGCGCGCGGTCAGCAGCAACACCGGCACGGCGCTGCCGCGCGCGCGCAGGCGCCGCACCACCTCGAAACCGTCGATGCCGGGCAGGCCGATGTCGAGCACCACCACCGCCACCTCGGCGCGTTGCAGCACCTGGTCGGCCTGGGTGCCGCTGGCGACCACGTCGACCACCATCGCGTGTCCCTGCAGCAGGCGGGTCAGGCCGTCGGCCAGCACGGCATCGTCTTCGACCAGTAATACGTGCATGCCGGGGCTCTCAGTAAGTTGCGATATTCACATTATGAGGCATGGCGGGGGCAGCTTCCAAGGAGTGGGGAAGGTCAAAAACGTAGTTTTGTGCATCTTCTGTGCGTTCGCCCACCTTAAAGCATGAGTAAAATGACAATTTATCGGCTTTTCCTCCAGTAGGACTGGGATTACAAGAATTTATGCATTGAACCTACAGGGGGGCGACTGCCAGTCTTATGTTCGCCAACAGACGGAAGCTTTACTGTTCGTACATCGCGATTCGCCGCAGGTGAAGGTGAAGCGCCCTTGAAGTCCGTCTCAGCTAGTGAGGAATAAAAATGAACAACACTCAACTTGGTGCTACCGCCCAGAACACATCGCCGGTTGGCCAGATTCCTGCCAGCGCGCAAGAGTTAAAAGTTGCAGCCCGTCCCGTTGTCAGCTTTAGCGGCACCCAGCAAAACGAATTGCTGGCCGCGCTTCCCCGCAAGGATCTCGAGACCCTGTTCGACCACCTGGAACTGGTCGCCCTGCCTTTCGGCAAAGAACTGTTTGAATACGGCAGCAAGCTCGAAAACGTCTACTTCCCGACGACGGCCATCGTTTCCCTGCTGTACGTCATGGAAGATGGCGCCACCACCGAGATCGCCGTGGTCGGCCATGAAGGCGTGGTCGGCATGTCGCTGTTCATGGGCGAACGCGCCATGTGCAGCGCCGTGGTCCAGAGCGCCGGTTACGGCTACCGCCTCAAGACTCAGTACCTGCGCGACGCCTTCAACCAGGGCGGCGCCCTGCCCCAGCTGCTGATGCGCTACACCAATGCGCTGTTCGCGCAGATGGCCCAGAACGCCGTCGGTGGCCGCCACAGCTCGATCGAACAAAAGCTGTGCCGCTGGCTGCTCGACCGTCTCGACCGTTCCGCATCGAACGAGCTGAAAGTGACCCAGGAACTGATTTCGATCATGCTCGGCGTGCGCCGCGAAAGCATTACCGCCGCCGCCGGCAAGTTGCAGGACGATGGCCTGATTCAATACCGTCGCGGCAACATCACCGTGATTGACCGCCAGGGCCTCGAAGCGTACGCCGGCGAATGCTATAAGGTCGCAAAGACTGAGTACGATCGCCTTCTGATGGATGTAGCCCGTTAAACGGGAGCGGCGCCGCGATGTGCGGCGCCGCCTCGCCGCTGTCGGCCACGCGCGAGAGCGGAATAAACGCTTCCACGCAGGTTCCCACGTTGTTCACGCCCCGCTTCACCCGCAAACTCCCCCCCAGCAGCAAGGCGCGCTCGCGCATGCCCAGCAAGCCATGCGATTTCGGCTGGGCCACGGCGTCGGCGTCGATGCCGACCCCGTCATCGCTCACTTCCAGCGCCAGACCGCCCGCTTCGCGCCCAAGGTGCACGATCACATGGCGCGCGCACGCATACTTGGCGATATTGTTGAGCGACTCCTGGACGATCCGGAACACCGCGATCGCATGCATCGGGCTGGCGACATCGATATCGCCGTCGATCAGCGCTTCGCAGTCGAGCTTGGTGACCCGCCCGAATTCCTCGCAATAACTTTGCACGGCGGCCGCCAGGCCCAGGTGGTCGAGCAGGCTGGGGCGCAGGTTGTCGACGATGCGGCGCTTCAGTTCGACCGTCTCGACCAGGGTGGCGCGCGCGCGGTCGAGCATCAGCGCCAGTTCGGGCGCGCCGGCGCGCACGGTGTCGGCCACGGCATTCAGGTCGATATTGATCGAGGTCAGGTTGGCCCCCAGTTCATCGTGCAGTTCGCGCGCCAGGCGCGCCTTTTCTTCTTCGCTCACGCTGATCAGGTGACGCGAGAGCACCGACAATTGCTCGGTACGCAGCACCACCATCGATTCGAGCTTGTCGTTGGCGCTTTCCAGCGCGCGCTGGGTAGTCGCGCGGGCAAAATAGCTGCGCCGGATCAGGCGGTAGAACAAGGCCAGCACCAGGATCGCCATGGCGTTGATGCTGATGCCCAAAAACACGGCGTTCCGGTACTCGCGCGCAAACGTGGCGCTGCGGACAGCCAGCAATTCGTTTTGCTCCTGCACCAAAATCACCACCTGCAGGCGGATTTCATCCATGTCGGACTTGCTGTCGGACGAACCGGCGATCTTGACGATGTCATCGAGCCCACCCTGGCGGTAGACGTCGAGCACCTGGTTCATGGTGTCGAGCTTGCGGTAGACCAGGGTATGCAGCTGGGCCAGGCTGCGGCGCTGGGACGGGGTCTCGGCCAGCAGGCGGTCGAGCTCGGCGAACTGGGCGTCGATCTCGGACGAGGCCGTACGCAGCGGCCCCAGGTAGACTTCGGAGCCGGACAGGAAGTAGCCGCGCAAGCTGCTTTCGGCATCCATGATCAGCACATTGACGTACTGGACCTTGTCGATCACCTTGGCGGTCTGGCCCTGGATCTCGTTGGCGCCCTTGAGCTGGCCGAGGTTGTGAAACAGGCTCACGCCGTTGATGATGAGGATGAGCACGCACGTCAGGCACAGCACGGTCTTATAGAACGGCAAGCCGGTGGTGACCGCTGGTTCGGTGGAAAAATACATCCTGGGAATCCTTTTGCGCACTGCAGAGCCGGGCAGAAACAAATTATAGACCGGGAAATGCCGTGCCGCAGCCAAGCAGGACTGTAGGAGGGAGGGACGCGCCGGCGCGGGCGGGACGTGCCGATAGGCCGCGCGGCGGGCAAAACAGGCGTCCGGCGTGGCCGGCGCGCCCGCAAGATCAGTCGAGCAGGTTGTTCTTCATGGCGTAATAGGTCAGGTCGCTGTTCGACTGCAAGCCCATTTTTTCCATGATCCGGGTGCGGTAGGTCGACACCGTCTTGATCGAGAGGGACAGCGCCACGCCGATGTCGGACACGGTCGCGCCCTTGGCCAGGCGCAGGAACACCTGGAACTCGCGGTCCGACAACTCGGTATGCAGCGCCGTGTTGGGATCGCGGTCGAAGCTCTGGGCCAGCAGTTCGCCGACCGTGGAGCTGACGTAGCGGCGGCCCTGGAACACGGTGCGTACCGCGGTCTTGAGCTCGTCGGCTTCGCATTCCTTGTTGAGGTAGCCGTTGGCGCCCATCTTGAACAGGTTCAGCGCATATTGCTGCGCCGGATAACCGGACAGGATCAGCACCGGCAGGTTCGGCTGCCCCTGGCGGATGGTGCGCAGGATGTCGATACCGCTCTGGTCTGGCATGGCGATGTCGAGCAGCAGCACGTCGCAGATTTCACGGCGCGCGATGTCGAGGGCTTCGCGCCCGGTGGCCCCTTCGGCCACGACATCGAAGTCGGGTGACGAAGAAAAAATCTGTTTGAAACCTGCACGTACTATCTGGTGATCGTCACATATGGCAACGCGTATCATTGTCTTCCCTTAAATTATCCTTGCATAGGAAAGAGCCGAGGCGAACCGCGCGCCCGGCACTGCGCATGCGTTAGTATTCTAGCACTCTGGCTGTTCAGCACAAACACGTATGACGCTCCGCGCGGCCCGGCCCGGCCGAATGGAGCGCGAAAAACAGGGGGCACGCGGCCCCCTGCAAGATGCCACGGGCCGTCGCCACCGTCCTAGCTTGCGCCCTTGAGCACGGCCAGGATGGCCAGCAGTTCACTGCGGATCAGGGCGCGGTCGATCTCGGGCGGCGCCGTCTCTTGCGCCGGGCCGGCGTCGTCCTCGGGAGGCGCCAGCAGCGCGCCGATGCGGCTATCGAGTTTATTGCGCGCCCCACTGATCGTAAAGCCTTGTTCGTACAACAGTTCGCGGATACGACGGATCAGCAACACCTCGTGGTGCTGGTAATAGCGGCGGTTTCCACGTCGTTTGACCGGTTTAAGCTGGGTAAATTCCTGTTCCCAGTAACGAAGTACATGCGGTTTGACGCCGCACAACTCGCTGACCTCCCCGATCGTGAAATAGCGCTTGGCCGGGATGGCCGGCAGCACGATCAGGTCAGACTTGCTCGCACGATCATTCATGGGTCACTTCAGGCGGCGCGCGCCATCGGGCTGGTTTCTTCAACCATGCCTTTGAGCTTCTGGCTGGCGTGAAAGGTCACGACGCGACGCGCCGTGATGGGAATTTCTTCGCCGGTCTTGGGATTGCGGCCAGGGCGCTGCGGCTTGTCGCGCAGCTGGAAGTTGCCGAAGCCCGACAACTTCACCGCCTCGCCACGCTCGAGCGCGTTCCTGATCTCGTCGAAGAATGTCTCGACCATGTCCTTGGCTTCGCGCTTGTTCAGGCCGACCTGCTCGAACAGCAGTTCGGCCAGCTCGGCCTTGGTCAGGGTCGGCAGATTCTTCGCCGCGTCCTGGCGCACCCTGGCGTCCTGCATCGCGCGGTGCAGGTCGGCCGCCAGCGCCGACTGGAGTACGGCGGAATCAACGTCGTTGTTATTAATTTTACAGCCCTGCCTCGTGTCGTTAGTGCTGGTGGGATCGGTTATGAACGCAGCTTCGCGTCATGTTTCTGCTCGGCCGACGCAGCCAGCGCCTTCATGACGCCTTCGACCACATCGTCCTGCAGGGTGGTTTGAGTATCTTGCAAGCTAAAGCGGAAAGCAAGGCTTTTTTCGTCCGCCTCCAATCCTTTTCCGCGATATTCATCAAACAAAACAATGGCTTGCACAATCTTTCCTGCCGGATTTACTTGCAATTCCGCAGTGAAAGCGTCCAGCAGGTCCTGCGCCGCCACCGTGTTTTTCACGACAAAGGCAAGGTCGCGCGTGGCGCCGGGGAATTTTGAAATCTCTTCATATTTTGGCACGGATCGTTGCTGCAACGCAATGGCATCCACCTCGAAAAGGACCGGCGCCTGCGGCAAATCGTACTTTTGCAGCCAGCGCGGGTGCAATTCGCCGATAAAGCCGATTTCCTGGCCGTCCAGTTCAATCATAGCCGAGCGTCCCGGATGCAGGGCCGGGTGGCTGGTCTTGACGAAACGCAGGGTGCGCGGCGCGAACAGGGCTTCCACATCGGCTTTGACATCGAAATAATCGACCGGCGCCGATTTCACCGACCATTGCTCGTCCAGCGCGGGGCCGTAGGCGATACCGGCGACGCGCTTGGGCTGCTCGAAACCGGCGATCGACAACGGACCGTCGAGCGCTTGCGCATTGCGGCGGAAGATGGCGCCCACTTCGAAGGCGCGCACCCTGCCCGCTTTGCGATTCAGGTTGTAGCGCACGTTGGCAACGAGCGAGCCGATCAGGGAGGAACGCATCACGTTCATCTGGCTGGCGATCGGGTTGACCAGCTTGATCTGGTCTTTATTGTCGGCGAAGTCGGTTTCCCATGCGGAATCGACGAAACTCATGTTGACCACTTCCTGGTAACCGAGGTCGGCCAGCTGGTGGCGCACGGCGAACAGCGAGCGAGTGTTTTCGGGCGCGATGATCATCTGGCTGGCGGCCACCGGCGGCAAGGCCGGAATGTTCTCGAAGCCGTACACGCGCGCCACTTCCTCGATCAGGTCTTCTTCGATTTCGATATCGAAACGGTAGGTCGGCGCGGTGACGGAAAACACGCCAGGCTCCTGCGTGAACGGCAAGCCCAGGCGGGTGAAAATGTCGGCCACCATGGCGTCGGTAATCGGCACGCCGATCACTTTTTGCGCGCGCGCGGTGCGCAGGGTGACCGCTTTCGGCAGCGGCACGTTGACGATCTGGTCGTCGATCGGGCTGATCACGGTGTCCTGGGTGCCGCAGATTTCCACGATCAGCGCGCTGATGCGCTCGATGTGCTC
The DNA here is from genome assembly GCF_011682155.1 of Massilia sp. CCM 8734. NCBI lineage: Bacteria > Pseudomonadati > Pseudomonadota > Betaproteobacteria > Burkholderiales > Oxalobacteraceae > Massilia > Massilia sp. CCM 8734. The sequence goes on along the minus strand of NZ_WHJI01000014.1, from coordinate 110,541 downwards.
GACGGTGGTGGCAAAATCGACGCCGCGCTCGAAGCGGTGCGCCGCATCGGTCGAAAAGTTAAAGCGGCGCGCGCGCCCCTGGATCGCGTTCGGCCACCAGAACGCCGCTTCCAGGTAGATATTCGTGGTCTCGAGCGAGACCGAAGTGGCGTCGCCGCCCATGATGCCGGCCAGGGATTCGATTTCCTGCTCGTCGGCGATCACGCCGATCCAGTCGTCGACTTCCACGGTGTTGCCGTTCAACAGCTTGAGCGACTCGCCCTTTTTGCCCCAGCGCACGTCCAGCGAACCATGGATCTTGTCCATGTCGAACACGTGCGACGGACGGCCCAGCTCCAGCATGACGTAATTGGAAATATCGACCAGGGCCGACAGCGGACGCTGGCCGCTGCGCTCGAGGCGCTGTTTGATCCAGTCCGGGGTGGCGGCCTTGGCGTTCAGGCCACGGATGACGCGCCCACTAAAGCGGCCGCACAGGTCTGGCGCACTGATCTTGACGGGCAAGATTTCGCTGCCGTTGACCGCGACCTGGCGCGTTTGCGGCAGGACCAGGGGGGTGCCGGTCAGGGCCGACACTTCACGCGCCACGCCCAGCACCGACAGGCAGTCCGCCTTGTTCGGCGTCAACTTGATGGTGAACTTGAGGTCGTTTAGCGCAAGGTAGTCGCGGATATTCTGGCCGACCGGCGCATCTTCCGGCAACTCCATCAGCCCGCTCGTTTCCTCGGACAGTTTGAGTTCCTTGGCCGAGCACATCATGCCCTGCGATTCCACCCCGCGCAGTTCGCCGACCTTGATCACGAAGGGTTTGCCGTCCGCGCCCGGCGGCAGGATCGCGCCGGCCATGGCGCAGATGGCCTTCATGCCGGCTCGCACGTTCGGCGCGCCGCACACGATATTGAGCAGGGTGCCGGTGCCGACATTGACCTTGCACACATTCAGGCGGTCCGCGTTCGGGTGCTTGGCCACTTCCAGCACTTCGGCCACGACCACGTTCGAGAATGGCGGCGCGACCGCTTCGACTTCTTCCACTTCCAGGCCGGACATGGTCAGCAGGTGAGCCAGTTCATCCGAAGTCATCTTCGGATCGACCATGGTACGGAGCCAATTTTCGGAAAATTGCATAATCAGTGAACCTTGAATTAGTTAAATTGCTTCAGGAAGCGCAGGTCGCCTTCGTAGAACAGGCGCAGGTCGTTGATCCCGTAACGCAGCATCGTCAGGCGCTCGAGGCCGGAGCCGAACGCGAAGCCGATGAATTTTTCCGGGTCGAGCCCAAAGTTGCGCACCACCGTCGGGTGCACCTGGCCGGCGCCCGACACTTCCAGCCAGCGCCCTTTGAGCGGGCCGCTGCCGAAGGCGATGTCGATCTCGGCCGACGGTTCGGTGAACGGGAAGTACGACGGACGGAAGCGCACCTGCAGGTCGTCGGTCTCGAAGAAGGCCTTGACGAAATTCAGGTACACGCCCTTGAGGTCGGCGAACGAGATATCTTCGGCGATCCACAGGCCTTCGACCTGGTGGAACATCGGCGAGTGGGTCGCGTCGCTGTCGACGCGGTAGGTGCGCCCGGGCGCGATCACCTTGATCGGCGGCGTGTGGGTGCGCGCGTAGCGCACCTGCATCGGGCTGGTGTGGGTGCGCAGCAGCAAGGGCTTACCGGTGCTGTCCTTGCCTTCGATGTAGAAGGTGTCCTGCATCGAGCGCGCCGGGTGGTTTTCCGGGCTGTTGAGCGCCGTGAAATTGGTCCAGTCGTTTTCGATTTCGGGGCCGTCGGCCACATCGAAACCGATCGAGCGGAAGATTTCCTCGACCCGTTCCCAGGTGCGCATCACCGGGTGGATGCCGCCGCCAGAGTGGCCACGGCCCGGCAGGGTGATGTCGATCGCTTCGGCGTTCAGGCGCTCTTCGAGCTGGGCGTTGGCCAGCGCGTCGCGGCGTGCGGTCAGGGCGGCTTCGATCCGGACCTTGGCGGCGTTGATCAGCGCGCCCTGGGTCTTTTTCTGTTCCGGGTCGAGCTTGCCCAGGCCCTTCATTTGCTCGGTAATCTGGCCAGTCTTGCCAAGGTACTTGGCTTTGGCGTTTTCCAGTGCGGCAGCATCTTCGGCGGCGATAAAGTCAGCCTGTGCCGAGACGACGAGTTCTTCCAGGGAGTTCATGCGATGTTTTTTTCCTGTTGAGCGGGACTGGCGCACGCGCCACAATCAAAAACGGGGCACAGGTTTGAACCTCTGCCCCGCTCTTTGCGCGCCACCCGGGGGCGGCGCTTGCATCGATCATTGCTTACGCAGCGATCTTGGCTTTCACTGCTGCGACAATCGCGGCGAAGGCCGGCTTGTCCATCACAGCCATATCGGCCAGGACTTTACGGTCCAGTTCGATAGATGCTTTTTTCAGGCCGTTCATGAATACGCTGTACGTTACGCCATGCTCACGGGAAGCGGCGTTGATACGAGCGATCCACAGGCGGCGGAATACGCGTTTCTTGTTGCGGCGATCGCGGTAAGCGTATTGGCCAGCGCGCATGACTGCTTGCTTGGCAACACGGTATACACGGCTGCGGCGACCACGGTAGCCTTTAGCTTGTACAAGAATTTTCTTATGACGGGCACGAGCTGTAACCCCACGTTTTACTCTAGGCATAGTAACTCCTTAATGTGAGTGGTGAGATTAAGCCGACGGCATCATACGCATGACGGACTTGACATCCGCTGCATCGACGTTCGTGATTCCGCGCAGTTGGCGCTTGCTCTTGGTGGTTTTCTTGGTCAGGATGTGACGTTTGAAAGCGTGACCCGATTTAACGGTTCCACCTGGACGCACGCGAAAACGCTTCTTCGCGGAGCTTTTGGTCTTCATTTTAGGCATAGCAGTTCTGTCCTTCCGGACAGCTCCATTATAGGATTGCAGGTGGCAACGCTGTGCTGCACTTAGATGCCTGCTTTCACATTGTCTTCCGCCAGTGAAGGAGGAAGCCGAAGATCATAACACAGAAGTTAGGGTCAAATGCAAGCTTGGCGAAGGAAGTTTTTCGGCATACGGTTGCGCTCCGAAGCGGCTTTAGGCAAGCACCGCTCTTTTATCCGCCATTCCCGCGCAGGAGGCTGCCTCAAAAGGGACGCGTTCAGCGACCACCACCTCCAGCACCGTCATTCCCGCGCAGGCGGGAATCCAAGTTCGCTGCTACGCCACGGAATGGGATCCCCGCCTGCGCGGGGAAGACGGTGTTTGGGTCAGCGCAGCGCTTAAAGCCGCCTTGGCCTGGAGGAGCGGCAAGGCGCCATTCACCCCAGCAAGCCCACAAAACAAAGCGCCCCTGGCACTTGCGTGGCGGGGCGCTTCTTTGCACAAGCTGCCTGGGCAGCCCGTTCTTTGCTTATTTCTTCTTCTTCGGCGAGAGGATCATGATCATCTGACGACCTTCCATCTTCGGGAACTGCTCGACCTGGCCATACGGCTCAAGATCGGCCTTCAAACGTTCCAGCATGCGGAAGCCGATGTCCTGGTGAGCCATCTCACGACCGCGGAAACGCAGCGTGATCTTGGTTTTGTCACCCTCATCGAGGAACTTCATCAGGTTTTTCAGCTTGATATTGTAATCGCCATCATCAGTACCCGGACGGAATTTGACTTCCTTCACGAGGATGATCTTTTGCTTCAATTTGGCTTCGTGCGCCTTCTTCTGCTCCGAATATTTGAACTTGCCGTAGTCCATCAGACGGCATACCGGTGGTTGCGCGGTCGGCGCAATTTCCACCAGATCTACGTTCGCTTCTTCGGCCAGACGAAAAGCCTCAGCCAGGCTCACAATGCCAAGCGGCTCGTTTTCCACCCCGGATAAACGCATTTCGGGGGCGGTGATTTCGCCATTGATGCGATGCGACTTGTCAGTAGCTATGTTGTTTCCTTTTAAAATCTGATGAATTAGCCGCGTCGAGATTTAACTCGTCAAGCTTTGGAATCGACCTCGTGTTTGAGGCGCTCCACCAGGGCATCGAGGGACATGACTCCCAAGTCGACATTGCCACGAGCTCGCACGGCCACAGTGTTGGCATCCCGCTCTTTGTCACCGATCACGAGGATGTACGGTACTTTTTGGACGGAATGTTCACGTATTTTAAACGTAATTTTCTCGTTGCGCAAATCAGCGTGAACGCGGTACCCGAGTTTGCGCAACTTCGTTGCGATTTCCTGGGTGTAGTCAGCTTGCGCATCCGAAATATTGAGCACCGATACTTGCACCGGCGACAACCAGAGCGGCATCGCGCCGGCGTAGTTTTCGATCAGGATGCCGATGAAACGCTCGAGCGAACCGACGATCGCGCGGTGCAGCATGACCGGCACCTTTTTGGTGTTGTCCGGCGCGGTGTACTCGGCGCCCAGGCGGCCCGGCATCGACGGGTCGATCTGCACGGTGCCGACCTGCCATGCGCGGCCCAGGCTGTCTTTCAGGTGGTACTCGATCTTCGGACCGTAGAACGCGCCCTCGCCCGGCAGCTCGGTCCATTCCACCTTGCAGGCGCGCAGCGCGCTGCGCAACGCTTCCTCGGCGATGTCCCAGCTTTCCTCGCTGCCGATACGGCTGTCCGGACGCAGGGCCAGCTTGACGTCGATGTTCTCGAAGCCGAAGGCGGTATAGACTTCCATCGCCTGCGCGTGGAAAGCGGCGACTTCGCCCGGAATCTGCTCATCGGTACAGAAAATGTGGCCGTCATCCTGGGTAAAGCCGCGCACGCGCATCATGCCGTGCAGCGCGCCGGACGGCTCGTTGCGGTGGCACTGGCCGAATTCGCCGTAGCGCAGCGGCAGGTCGCGGTAGCTCTTCATGCCGGAATTGAAAATCTGGATGTGGCCAGGGCAATTCATCGGCTTCAGTGCGTACGAGCGGTTTTCCGACTCGGTGACGAACATGTTTTCGCGATAGTTGTCCCAGTGACCCGTCTTTTCCCACAGGCCGCGATCGAGGATCTGCGGCGCTTTCACTTCCTGGTAGCCGTTGACCTGATACACATTGCGCATGTATTGCTCAACCTGTTGCCAGATGGTCCAGCCCTTCGGATGCCAGAAGATCAAGCCTGGCGCTTCATCCTGGAAGTGGAAGAAGTCAAGCGCCTTGCCCAGCTTGCGGTGGTCGCGCTTTTCCGCTTCTTCCAGGTTGTGCAGGTACAGTTCCTGGTCTTCTTTCTTGAGCCAGGCGGTGCCGTAGATACGCTGCAGCATTTCATTCTTGGAGTCGCCGCGCCAGTAGGCGCCCGCCACCTTCATCAGCTTGAATACTTTCAGCTTGCCCGTGTTGGGCACGTGCGGGCCGCGGCACAGGTCGGTAAAACCGCCTTCGGCGTACAGCGACACGTCTTCACCGGCCGGAATCGAGGCGATGATTTCGGCTTTATAGGCTTCGCCGATGGATTTGAAATAGGCGACAGCCTCGTCGCGCGGCAACACGGTGCGCGTGACTTTTTCATCCTTCTTGACCAGTTCGGCCATTTTCTTTTCGATCGCGACCAGGTCTTCCGGCGTGAACGGGCGCTTGTAGGCGAAATCGTAGAAGAAACCATTCTCGATCACCGGGCCGATGGTGACCTGGGCTTCCGGATACAGTTCCTTGACCGCGTAGGCCAGCAAGTGGGCGGTGGAGTGACGGATCACGTCTAGGCCTTCGGGATCTTTATCGGTGATGATGGCCAGATCGGCGTTTTGCTCGATCAGGAAGGAGGTATCGACGACTTTGCCGTCGACTTTGCCGGCCAGCGCCGCTTTGGCCAGGCCTGTACCGATGCTCGCTGCAACCTGGGCTACGGTGACTGGGCCATCAAACTGGCGCTCTGAACCATCGGGAAGGCGGACTGAAACCATGCTGTTCTCCTGAACGAAACTGATAGGGAATGACAAATAGAAGTATAAACAAAGGGGTGCGCAAAAATGCGGACGAAAAAAAACGCGGACTAGCCGCGTTTTTCATTTTGAGTAAGCAAAAGGAAGCACCTCGACTAGCGTCGCTGGAATAACTCCGTCGTAGTTCGCGGTGCCATAACCATGGTGCCTTTCTCTCTCTTACTCAGTACTGCATGTTCTGGTGGGCGGTGAGGAATTCGAATCCCCGACCCCTTGGATGTCGACCAAGTATTCTAACCAGCTGAACTAACCGCCCTGATATAGCATGAGCGTTGCTGGAACAACTCTGCCGGTACTGCGCTTTACCACTACTTCCACTACGATACTGCAAAAACTGGTGGGCGGTGAGGAATTCGAATCCCCGACCCCTTGGATGTCGACCAAGTATTCTAACCAGCTGAACTAACCGCCCGAAGACCAGCATTATAGAGAGCCATTCCCCGAATGACAAGCGCTTTTTAACCACGATGTTCAAGCGCCTCGAAGTACCCCGCCTGACGGCAGGGAAATGCGCTGGCGTTTTCTATTACACTCCTGCCATGCACGCCAAACCCACCCCCTCCTCCGCCCATCTGCACGCCCATCACAAGGGCGACGCCAAACATACCCACGTCAGCGTCGGCCGCAGCCAAGGCGCGCTCGCCTTCGCCCTCTGCCTGACCCTGGTGTTCGCCGTGATCGAAGTGCTGACCGGCTTCATCTCCAATTCGCTGGCCCTGATCTCCGACGCCGGCCACATGGTCACCGACGGCGCCGCGCTCGGCCTGGCGCTGCTGGCGCAACTGATCGCCAAGCGCCCGCCCTCGGCGCGCCACTCGTTCGGCTTCGGCCGCGCCGAAGCGCTGGCCGCCTTCGTCAACGCACTCGCCATGCTGGCCGTGGTCGGCTGGATCGTGTTCGAAGCGCTGCACCGCTTCCGCAGCCCGCAGCAGGTCGAGGGCGGCGCCGTGTTCGTGGTCGCCGTGATCGGCCTGGCCGTCAACCTGCTGGTGGCCTGGCTGCTCTCGCGCGACCAGGAAAGCATCAACACCCGCGCCGCGCTGGTGCATGTGATGGGCGACATTCTCGGCTCGATCGCGGCGATTGCCGCCGGCGCCGTGATTTACTTCACCGGCTGGATGCCGATCGACCCGCTCCTGTCGCTGTTTGTATCGGTGTTGATATTGCAGTCCACCATCGGCGTGCTGCGCGACTCCTACCACGCGCTGATGGAAGGCGTGCCGCACCAGATCGACTACCTGCAAGTGGGCGCCGACCTCGCCGCCGTGCCGGGCGTGCTGTCGGTGCACGACCTGCATGTGTGGGACATGTCGCCCGGCCAGCCAGCCCTGATCGGGCACCTGCGCATCGGCAACCTGCGCGACTGGCCGGAAGTGCTGTCCACGGTCAAGGAGATGCTGCTCGCCAGGCACGGTATCGACCACGTGACCCTGCAACCGGAGGCGCACGACTAAGAGCCTATTCTTGTAGGGAGCGTAGCTGGATGCCGGTCCAGCGGGAGCGCGGACAAGGCGGGAGGAGGACGCATGGCTAGCCATGCTACGACGAGCAACGCCGTCCCCGCTTCCGAGGGGCCGGCAGCAAGCGGCGCCTTGCCTACAAGAATAGGCTCTAAGTAAGTGTGCCCGGCAAACGATGGTGTAAGCCCTGTCTTACCCATCAGCGGGAGTCGCACCGATGCCGGTTTGTGCGGCCATTTTCGATAATGCGCCCATGATTCCCTACATTCCCTCCCCCGTCATCCACGATACCCTGATCATTGGCGGCGGCCCCGGCGGGCTGACGGCGGCGATTTACCTGCGCCGCTTTCGCCGTAACGTCATCCTGGTCGACAAAGGCAACAGCCGGCTGGGCTGGATTCCCGTCACGCATAATTATCCGGGCTTCCCGGACGGCATCCATGGCCAGGAATTGCTCGACAAACTGCGTGCCCAGCTCAAACGCTACGATGGCGACGTGATCGAGGGCGAAGTCACCCGCCTGATCCGCGAAGACGGCTGCTTCGTGGCCGCGTACGACGGCGGCGAAATCCGCGCCCGCACGGTGCTGCTGGCGACCGGCATCGCCGACACCGGCATGCCGATCGAAAACTTCCTCGAGGCGGTGGCGTGCGGCGCTGTCAGGCTGTGCCCGGTGTGCGATGGCTTCGATGTGCTCGACCAGAAAATTGCCGTGGTCACGTCCGCCACCAACCCGGTCGGCCACGCCCTGTTCATGCGCACCTTTTCGGCCGACGTGATGCTGTTCGAGCGCACCAAGGACGCCCTGGTCGACCCGGCCGACCGCGAGCGCCTCACCAGCGCCGGCATCGGCTACCTCACCTCGCCGCTGCGCGGGGTGACCATGAGCGAGCGCATGACGCCGGTGATGCATACGGAAGACGGCGAGTCCTACCAGTGCGACGTGCTCTATCCCATGCTGGGCGAAACGGCGCGCTCCGACCTGGCGGCGGCGCTCGGCGCGCATACCTCGGCCTGCATGGAATTGCGGGTCGACGCCCACCAGCAGACCAGCGTCGAGGGCCTGTATGCCATCGGCGACGTGGCCCAGGGCTTGAACCAGATAAGTGTAGCCGCAGGGCAAGCCGCGGTCGCGGCGACCCGCATCCACAATGTCTTGCCCTCTCATTTTCGTGACCGTCCCGCATAGGGGCGGGGCCGCACGACAGCAAAAACAAATTGCGCTAACGGCAAGGTAGTGACAATATAGGCCACGCCACTGGCCCAGGACGCTAAAAACAAGTCGCCAGTTCACTTGCGAAAGATTACGATCATGTCAACTATCGCGCACGGCAGCAAACACGCAAGCCCCATCCACCATCGCGACGCCTACTTCAGTTGGCCAATCTGGCTGCTGGGCGCCTCGCTCCTCGCTTTTGTCCTTGTCGTGCCGTTTTCCGGCCTCGCGGGCATGCTGATCTTGCCGGTCGCACTGTTCGGCGCCCTGTGTTCGCTGTTCGGCCTGGTACGCGCCCTGCTGCACCATCGATGGCGCCGCGCAGCATCCATGGCCACCTATATCGTCGTGCTGGCGGCCCTGTTCTCGCTACCCGAATTGCTGCAAGCGACCGTCGGCCGCGCCTCGAACGTGGTGCAACTGATGTCGGAAGGGCAAAGCTTCGATAAAAAACTGGTGACCCATCCGCCCGGCAAGCGCCCGGTGCTGGCCTATGACTGGAGCAAGATCGACACCAACACCACCTACGTGATCTACGACGCCAGCGGACGCATCGCCGAGCCCAAGGACAGCGCGGCGTGGACCAGCAGCGACCTGTCCCTCTTTTCCGACTGCGCCGGTCGCGTGGTGCCGATCATGGGGCATTTCTACCGCTGCGATTATTGAGCGCTTGCCAGCGCAGGCGCCCCTGCACAGCTGCCGCGCGAGCGCGCTCATTTTCCCGACCGGAGTGAGGGCGTGATCTGCCGCAAGAGCGACTGGTCAATGTGTCCGTTGACCAATTTGCGGCTCAGGTGAAGGTTTGGATAGACGCGCTCCGCGTCTCGCTGGCCGAAAATCAGCCATTGGTCTCCAGTCCCGGCGGAAAAATCCCTGATCCCGCAGGGATTCATGCCACCGGTGATGCGGTTTAGAACTGGCAAGGTCGGAGGGAGATTGCTGTTTCCAAACACCCTGCCCACGCGCACGGTTACGTCTTCGATCACCACGCCGCCCGTTTTTTGCGTTGCCGACGACACCACGCTGCCGACGAACACAACCCTGCCATTCGCCGCGCCATGAACGTAATCGGCAATGGTGACGGGCGGTATATCACATGCGCTCGCCGGAACGGAACAGGCCAGTAGCGCCACCAACATCAGTCCACCAGAACGCATCCGTCACCCTCCCGTTTTCTTTACTTGCCAGCATTGTTCGCTTCAGTAGGAAGCGTAACCCGGCACGGCAGTCCAGCCAAGCCAATCCGCTCCAAACAGCCAATTTTGCAACAGTTGTTTCATGATGACAAAGACGCAAGCCGCGAGGCCGTTTGCGCCCTCATGGCGTTTTTGATAAAATGAGAATCATTCGCATCTGTCGTGACGACAGCGCACCGTATCCGCAGCACATCCGCACCCATCGTTCGCAAGCCAGGCGCAGTCTCCAAGCCAGTGACGATCTTTCTCACCTCAGGAGTTTTTGCATGCCTCGCCGTATCAACACGTCTGTCTCGTCCTTTCCCTGTCCACGCCTGCGTCCGCTGGTCCTCGCCCTGTCCGTGGCGCTCGGCCATGCTGGCGCCGCCAGCGCCGCCGACGAGGCGCCCGATGCTCCCGAGGCCACCGTGCTGCCGGTCATCACCATCACCGGCGCGAACGAGCATGGCAGCTACAAGGTGCGCGAGAGCGACAGTGCGAGCAAACTCAACCTGACCCTGCGCGAAACCCCGCAATCGGTCTCGGTCGTCACGCGCGCGCGCATGGACGATTTCCGTCTCGACACGGTGAACGACGTGCTCGCCAACACCACCGGCGTGACCGTCGAAAAAGTCGAAACCGAACGCACCTATTATGTTGCACGCGGTTTCGACATCATCAATTTCCAGGTCGACGGTGTCGGCACCCCGCTGGTATTCGGCAACATGATGGGCAACCTCGATACCGCCCTGTTCGACCGTGTCGACATCGTGCGCGGCGCCAACGGCCTGGCCGCCTCCACCGGCAACCCGTCCGCCACCGTCAACTTCATCCGCAAGCGTCCCGGCGCCGCCTTTGCCGCCAACGCCGGCCTGACCGTGAGCTCGTGGAACACGCGCCGCATCGATGCCGACGTGTCGAGCCCGCTGAACGACAGCGGCAGCGTCAAGGGCCGCGTGGTGGTCGCCAGCCAGCAGGGCGATTCCTACCTCGATCGCTACGAAACGAAAAAGAACGTTGCCTACGGCATCGTCGAAGCCAAACTGGGCAGCGACACCCTGCTCAGCATCGGCCACACCTGGCAAGACAACAAGTCGCGCGGCGGCATGTGGGGCGCCCTGCCCCTGTATTTCACCGACGGCAGCCCCACCAACTACCCGACTGGCGCCAGCACCTCGGCCGACTGGTCGTTCTGGGACAGCACGACCAAGGGCAGCTTTGTCGAGTTGAACCATCAGTTGGGCCAGGGCTGGGCGCTCAAGTCGACCTTGAGCCACAACACGGAATCGTCGCGCTCGAAATTGTTCTATGTGTACGGCACGCCGGACAAGGCCACCGGCGCAGGCTTGTTCTCGTACCCGTCGGCCTACCGCTCTGACCATCGCCAGAGCTTGTTCGACATCGGCGCGAGCGGACAGTTCAAGCTGGCCGGCCGCCAGCACGATCTTTCTTTCGGCGCCAGCTGGTCGCGCTCGCGCCTGGACGACCTGTCCGGCTACGGCCGCGGCAGCGGCACCCCGCTCACCGCCAGCACCGACTTTACCGGCGCCTATCCGCTGCCGGAATTCGACGAGCGCTTCGACGGCAGCACCTACCAGGACGTGCGCAAGAGCGTGTACGCGGCGGCGCGTTTTACCCTGGCCGACAAGGTCAAGCTGCTCACCGGCTTGAACGCGGCCAAGGCCGATTCGAGCGGCCTGTCTTACGGCAGCAGCAAACAGAAATCGGCCAGCCGGACTTCGCCGTACCTGGGCCTGGTGCTTGACGTGGCGCCGCAGCTGAGCCTGTACACCAGTTACACCGAAATTTTCAGCCCGCAAAGCGAGCAGGACATCAATGGCGTGGCCCTCGATCCGATCATGGGTAGCAGCGCCGAGGCCGGCTTCAAGGGCGATCTGTTCGGTGGCAAGGCCAGCTACTCCGGCGCCCTCTTCCGCGCACGCCAGGACAATACCGCCGAGCAAGCCGACATGAATGGCGGCAAGGCCTACTATCGCGGCATCAATGCCGAATCGACCGGCGCCGAGCTGGAAGTGACGGGCGAACTGGCCAAGGGCTGGCTGGCCAGCGTCGGCTACACCCACCTGAAAGTGGAAGATGGCGAGGGCAAGAAGACCAAGACCTACGTGCCGCGCCGCCTGCTGCGCATGGCGAGCACCTACCGCCTGCCGGCCGTGCCCCAGCTCAAGATCGGCGCCAACCTGAACTGGCAGAGCGACATCGAGCGCGAGCAGAAACCGGGCATCGTCACGCGCCAGGACAGCTACGCCACCCTGGGCCTGATGGCGCGCTATGAGATCAACCGCAACATGACCCTGGCCCTGAACCTGAACAACGTGACGGACAAAAAGTACCTGACCTCGCTGTACTGGAGCCAGGCGTACTACGCGGCGCCACGCAGCGCCAGCGCCACCCTCAACTGGACATACTGATATGCGCCCCGCACTGGTCATCCTGCACCGCTGGTTCGGACTCGGCGTGGCGATCTTCCTGTTCATTTCCGGTGCAACGGGCGCCCTGATCTCCTTCGATCACGAGCTTGACGCGGCCCTCAATCCCGACCTGTTCCATGCCCACAGCGGCCAGGCGGCCCAGCGCCAGATCCCCGGCGCCGAGCTGGCGCGGGCGATCGAAGCGCTTGATCCGCGCGTGCGCATCGGCTACGTGATGACCGAGGTCGAGCCGGGCCACACCTCGATGATGTCGGTCGAAGGGACGATCGATCCGGCCACCGGCAAGCCGCACGAACTGGGCTTTAACCAGATCGGCGTCGATCCCGTGACCGGCAAGATCCAGGCCAGGCGCCAGTGGGGCGACATTTCGCTGGCGCGCGAAAACCTGCTGCCCTTCCTGTACAAGCTGCATTATTCGATGCATATTCCCGAGGTCAAGGGCATCGAACTGGGCATCTGGCTCATGGGCATCATCGCCATGGTATGGGTGCTCGATTGCTTCATCGCCCTGTACTTGTCGTTTCCCAACGTCCGCAGCTGGCGCAAGTCCTTCGCTTTCCGCTGGAAAGCAGGCGGCCCCAAGCTTAACTTCGACCTGCACCGCTCCGGCGGCGTGTGGGCCTGGCTGCTCTTGCTGGTGCTGGCCATCACCTCGGTGTCGATGAACCTGACCGACCGCGTGGTGCGCCCGCTGCTTTCGACCGTCTCCACACTCAGCCCGGATGCGTTTGCCGCGCGCACCATGAACCCGCCGGAAAAACCGATTCCGGCGCTCATCAGCCGCGACCAGGTGATGGCGCTGGCGCGCGCCGAAGGCAACAAGCGCGGCTGGACCGAACCGGTCGGCGGCGTGTTTTACGCCTCCGCTTACGGCCTCTACGGTGTCGGCTTCTTCCAGCCGGGCAACGATCACGGCGATGTCGGCCTGGGCAATTCCTGGCTGTATTTCGACGGCAAGGATGGTAACTTCGTGGCCGACCGCGTGCCGGGCACGGGCAGTGCCGGCGATATCTTCCTGCAACTCCAGTTCCCCCTGCATTCGGGCCGCATCGCCGGTCTGCCGGGCCGGATTGTCCTGTCGTTCCTGGGCGTGGTGGTGGCCATGCTGAGCGTGACCGGGGTGATTATCTGGGTGCGCAAACGGCGTGCGCGGCTGCTTGCCGCGCGTGCTCCCGGCGCAAGCCAGGTTCCGGCGCGCCAGCGGCTGCCTCAGGGTAGCGGCGCCGTCCTCGAATAAGGCGGCCAAGCTGCGCCAGTGGCCCCACGCATCAGCCGGGCGCCACTGGCGAGGCCGGATAATCGCGTTCCTTGTACATCAGCTCGCAGATCGCCGAGCGCAACCCCTCCCCGGTGCCGATGCCTTCCGGTGCGACCGACAAATACGTCCCCCGCGCTCCCATGGCCGGCCACGGCGGCAAGCCGCTGCCGTTCGGATCTCCCTTGCGCATGAAATTGGCCCAGTAACGCTGCAGCGGCGGCCAGGCGGCGTCGATGGCGCTCGCCGGCACCGCGTTATACACGTAGTGCATCTCGCTGGTGTGTTCGGGCGGCCGGCCTGATCCGGGCACGCCGAAACCGAATTCGTAACGCCACACTTTCGGGGTCGCCTTGAGCATGCGGCCGGTCAGCCAATGGACCGGGCAACGAAACCACATATCGGTCAGGAGCTGGGTGGGCATGCTGCCCAGGCGCGCATCGTCGCTGTAGAGCGCGCGCGCGGCGCCCGCCTGCGCACCGAATGCCGACGCCAACATGGCGGGGACGACGTCCGGCTTGCGGTCGGCCCCGAGCTCCTGGCGATTGTTGCCGATGATGATGGCGAGGCCACGACCGGCGCCGTTGGCATACGCCTCGTTATAGGCATACGGCAACACGTAGCCGTCGACGACCTGTTGTTCCCACAAAAAACTCTGATCGATGCCCGTGCGCACCGGCAGCTTGAGCCCGGCCTTGATCACCGTGTCGGCCGGCAGCGCCCGCAACTGGGCCAGGCCGGCCGCGCCCGGCGGCAACTTCAGCCGCTCCAGCACCACCTTGCCGAGCTCCTCGTTCTGCTGCGCCGTCATGGGCGCGCCCGGCGCCGCCGCTTGCAGTATGGCTTTTTGAAACAAGCCCTTCGCCAGCGGCGAGATGGTCAGCAGCAGCGCATCGAAGGCGCCCGACGAATTGCCGCTGATGGTAATGTTGCCGGGATCGCCGCCGAAAGCGGCAATATTGGCCTTGACCCACTTCAGCGCGGCAATCTGGTCCAGCAGGGCATAGTTGCCGGACGTCTTGTTCGGACTTTCCTCGCGCAAGGCATCCAGGCCCATGAAGCCGAACAGGCCCAGCCGATATTGGATCCTGACCAGCAGCACGCCTTCCCTGTGCAGGGCGTCTTCCGCCATATTGCCCGCCCCGGCGGCGGAGTTCGAACCGCCGTGGATATAGACCAATACCGGCAGCCTGCTTTTGCCGGCGGCGGCCGGCGCGCGGATCGAGAGCGTCAGGCAATCTTCGCTGGCGCCGGCAAGAAAATCGCCATTCCAGCCGACATTCTCCTGCACGCAAGCGGACGCCGGCTTGCGCGCGTCGAGAACGCCGCTCCATGGCGCGCGCTCGGCCGGCGGTTTCCAGCGCCGCTCGCCCGCCGGCGCGGCCGCGTAGGGGATGCCGTAGTAAATGCTGCTGCCATCGGCCATGACCAGGCCGGCAAGACTGCCTCCGCTCACCTTCAGCGTCGCCGGTGGCGCCGGGGATGCCGCTACCGCCGCTGCAAGCATGCCAGCCAGCACTGAATTAGCCATTGCCAGGTCTCCCTTGTGGATGCGATGCGATGCGATGCGATCGATTTTGCGCCCGGCATGCCGCTGGTGCAATAGCCAACAGCGCCAGGGACGACACTTTGTTCAGCTGCAACAGTACGGTGCGCATGCCCGCAGCGGCTGGCACGAGCGAATATTGCAACAAGCAAATCTTCTGCGATGCAGTTGATAGAAGACAATAATTTCCTATGCGAATTAACTCATGATTACTGCAAGCACAGCCCTGGCGGCGGTCACGACGTCATCGGTGCCATCCCCTTGTCCCCGCCATGCAATTGCCAGCCCCCTTAAGGATGCCAATGACGTTTTCGCGCATGCTCTCGACAGGCTTTATCCTGACCCAGCTGGCGCTGGCGCACTGCGCAAGCGGCGCCGAGCCAGACCGATCAGGCGGCATCGTCACCGATCAAACCACCTCGGTTGCCGGACAAGATTTCTACAGGCAATTTACTACCTTGTGGAGCGACCGCCCCCCGCTCGAGTTCTTCTCGATCACGGTGCTCGAACGGCCGTCGGCGCGGCGCGGCAGGCGCATCGTGGTCGAGTACGCGCAGCGCACCTTGTTCGAGGCCCAGCTGCCGGCCAGCCGCGCAGGCATCGAGCAGGTCAGCGACGACGCGGTGCAGATTGTCTACGAGCACATGGCGAATCAACTGGTGCAACGCCTTCTTTTCAGCGAACAAGACCTTGCAGCCGATGAATTCTGAACACGCAGCGGAGACCCATCTCATGAGACACCTGAAACACGCCGCGCCATGGATCGCGGCCATCTGCCTGGAGCTGAGCGCACAATATGCCGGCGCGACCGAGATGGTGTATGTCCCGGTCAATCCCGCGTTCGGCGGCAGTGCGCTGAACGGCCAGATCCTGCTCAGTGCCGCCCAGCTCACCAACAAGCACAAGGACCCGGCGGCGGTGCAAGCCGGCGCCGCCCGGGCCTCCCCCTTGCAGCAATTTACCGACATGCTGGAGCGCTCCATCCTGGGCCAACTGTCGTCCGCCGCCACATCGGGGGTGATGGGTTCCGGCGGCAAGCTGCGTCCCGGCAGCGTGGAGACCGGCAACTTTCGCATCGACATTGCCGACAGCGGCGGCGGCGTGCTGACCATCACCACCACGGACAAGCTGAGCGGCGCCAGCACCACCTTCCAGGTGGGGGGGGGCAATGACGACAGCATGCATGCAGGCGGGTCGCCGGGCGGCCAGGCTGGGGCTTGGTGCTGTCGGCGCCATCCTGCTCGCCGGCGCGGCCGGCTGTACGACAAGCCCGGCCACCACCCGCGCCCCCAGCGCAACAGTGGCGCCGCGCACCGGCATCACGCGCGACCTGGCCCGCCTTCCGCTGCCAAAAGGGAAGATCGCGGTTGCCGTGTACGGCTTCCGCGACCAGACCGGCCAATACAAACCGGCGCCCGACAGTTCGTTTTCGACCTCGCTGACCCAGGGCGCGGCCTCGATTCTGGTCAAAGCGCTGATGGACTCGCGCTGGTTCGCCCCGGTCGAGCGTGAAAACCTGCAGAATCTGCTGACCGAAAGAAAGATCGTGCGGGCGCTCGAAGCGCCGCAGGAGAAGGATCAGCGCCCCGTGCAGATCCCGCAACTGACGCCGGCGTCGATCATTATCGAAGGCGGCCTGACGGCGTACGAAAGCAATGTGCGCACCGGCGGCTCCGGCGCGGTGTTTCTCGGTGTGGGGCTCTCGACCCAGTACCGGGTCGATCAGGTCACCCTGAATCTGCGCAGTATCGACATTCGCAGCGGCAAAGTGTTGAACAGCGTCTCGACCACGAAGAGCATCTACTCCTTCGAAGTGCGTCCCAGCGTCTTCAAGTTCGTCAATTTTAAAGACCTGGTGCAATTTGAAGCCGGCATCACCCGCAATGAACCCGCCCAGCTGTGCGTGCGCGAAGCGCTGGAGGCCGCCGTCATTCACCTGATCGTGCGGGGAATCGAGGACGGCAATTGGGAGTTGCAACACCCACAGGAACGCGCCCATCCGCTGATCCGCTCGTATGCGGCCGGCGATGCCGAAACGCTAGCCGAGGCAAGCGACGCCATTCCCTAGTGTCCCGAGTTAGAAATTCGTTGATGATTAAATGTGGTGAAATCGTAACGAGACAAGGAACAAAGCGCAGACAGGCCGAGGCCTGGCGAGCATTTGTGACGCAGTATCGGTGCGATTGTCGCCATATTTATTCAACGAATTTCTAACTCGGGACACTGGTTCATCACCGCTTGCGCCATCCGGAGAACGCATGATGCAGTCCAAACACAAGCACGGCCCCGACTGGCTTCGATCCTGGCGCCGGACCCTGCAAACGGCGTGCATGGCGGCCGCGCTGGCCGGCAGCGCCGCCGGCGCCTGGGGCGGCGATCTGGCGGCCCCGGAACCGCCCTTCGCCGTGGAGGCGCGGCGCGGCGCGAGCGTCTGGCAAGACGGTCAAGGCCATCGCGCCGGACTGGACCAGTGGGGCGCCTCGCACGCGGCGCGCAGCCAGCAAATCGGCATCGAAAACCGCCTGCAGGCGCAGCAATCGGGGCATGGCAACGCGCTCGACCTGATCCAGCGGGGCAGCGACAACGTGGCAATCAGTGTCCAGTCGGGCCAGCTCAATCGCGCCGAGCTGGACCAGCACGGCGCCGCCAATCACCTCAGCGTGACGCAAACCGGCAGCGCCAACGGGGTGTTGATCGAGCAAAGCGGCGACGGCAACCGCGCCAACATCGTGCAGCACGGCGCACAGTCGACACTGGTCGTGCCGCCAGCTGGGCGACCGTAATGTATTTAGCGTGATTCAGTACTAAGGCCACTGAATCGGTTTTTCTTCACGGCCTTTCGTTCAAGGAGAAAACACCATGAAACAAGCACTCCGTTCTATGTCGCTCACCCTGGTCCTTGCATGTGCCGCATCGGCTGCTTGGGCGGGCGACCGCATCTTGATTTCACAGGAAAGCAGCGCCTCCGCGATTACGATCCAACAAAGCGGCAATACCGGGGAAAACATGGCGGTGGTGCATCAAAGCGGTGCTTCCTACGGCGACGAGAGCCAGATTGCCACGATTCACCAGACAAATGTCTACGGGTCGCAGGCCGTGATCGTTCAGCTCGGGGGCAATAACCAGTCCACGATTATCCAGCGTGACGGCGGCGCCATGACAGCGGAAATTATGTCGTACGATGGGATTGGCAGCAGAGGAAATACTTTCATGATCGAGCAAACCGGCTTCAGTGTACAAGCCCGTATTCAGGACAGGGGAACCTCCAACAGCCGGGCCGATATTACGCAAATCGGTTCGGCAATGAGCGCCGACATCGTCCAGTCCGGCGTCAACAACATCGCCAGCATCACGCAGGTCGGTAGCAACCTCAATGCGTCGATCATGCAAGGTCCTTACGCCACCAACAATGTCGTCACGATTGTCCAACGCCAATGACTTGCTTAACACCTTGATCGTTCAATCCGGACTGAAAGTGAGGCCTTGCCTCACTTTCCCTCAGCTAGAATCGGGCCGGTCCCCAACTGACGCGCAAGGTGCCGCGCCGGCGCGCTCCGCAGCCCTTCACCGATCACCCCTGCGCCGGCCGCAATGGAATGCGCGCCAACACACCGGCGCCGAAGTCATCATAGAACGGCAAGTCCTGCCGGTGCGCGTAACCAATATAGCAGTCGCATTTGCGCAGGCGGCTGCACGGTTTCTCGACGAGCATGTTTTCCAGGCTATCCTGGTACAGATTACCCAGGCGCTGCGGCAAGAAATGGCAGCGCTGTACCTCGCCATCCCCGTCCACCGACAGCGCCTCCGAACCGGCCCGGCAGGCTTTGCCGCGTGACATCTCGGGATTGCGGCTGTAGCTGAACCACGGATCGATCGCATCGAGCCAGGCCAGGTCCTCGGCCTGGTAATACCCCGGCGCGCGCCGGTCGTAGGCGTTGAGCCAGAGATAGTGCTGCTCCGGCAATGCAGCGCGCAAGGCGCGGATATCATCGAAATGCTCGGGCATGGCGACGATGCCCACCGAAAAATCCACCCCCATGCGCGCCAGCCGCGCGCAGCGCTCGACAAAGCGCTCCAGCCGCACCTGGCTCGGATGGTAGGTGCACCACAGCCCCACCTTGCGTCGATCGGCCTGCTCCAGCCATGCCAGCGGCCCGGACAGATTGGTCTGGATCGCCACCTGGCGCACATGGGCCATGCCCGACAGGGCCGTGATCGCATCGCGGTAATGGCGCCGGATCATGCCTTCGCCCCACGGCGTGAACAACACGCTGATGGGCCGTTCCTGCGCGCCCACCCAGACGACAAAGCGCGCCACTTCGGCCGCGTCGCGCGCCAGCTTGGCCCGGCTGTCGCGCCGTTTGGCGAAAGGGCAATACGCACAATCGTAATTACATCCGGACAGCGTTCCCCGATACAGCAGCGAGAGCACCGGCTGCCGCGGCTGCTGCCCCGGCATCTCCGCTTGCCGCGCCGGCTGCGCCTGGTCAAGCGCGGCAGCCGGCAGCATGCTCAGCATGTCGTGCCGCCGTCGGCCATCAAGTGGCGCACCTGGTCCGACGCCAGCCACGGACCGATGGTATCGGCGTAACCATAGCCGCGATCGTTCAGGCGCAGGATCGTCGCGCCCTCTTCCAGCAAGCCGAGGGCGCCCAGTTCATGCAGTTGCGGCAAGTCCTGCATGCAGTCGCCGCCGAAGCGCTGCGTGTACGCCGCCGGATCGAGCCCGGGATCGGTCAACAGCGACTGGATCACGTAACGGCGCCGCTGCTCGTCCGGCCCCAGCGCAAAACCGTGGTGCGCATGGGTAAAACTGTCGGCGTCCAACGCCAAATAATTGTCGATGATGCCGATGGTATCGGCCCGCCCCACCGCGTAATCGGTCGAATAGTGCAGGTCCCGCGTGTACGAACGCGCACCGGTACCGAGCCCCACCATGCCATCGTTCTGGCAGCAGTAGGACGGCCCGCTGTCGCTCGGCGCGTGCGGCGCGCGGAACATGCGCATCGACACCTGCACGTAGCCGCGCGCGCGCAAATGATCGCGCGCGGCCTCGTACAGCTGCATGCGGCTGTCGCCTTCCTGGTTCAGCACAATCGGATCGAATGAGGCCGCCCCCTTTCTGTTGGCAATCTTGCCCAGCCCCGTATGCTGGCGCACGTACAGCGGATACAAATACAGCTCCTCCGGCCTGAACGCCAGGGCGCTGTCGATCGACGCCAGCAAGCTCTCCACCGTTTGCCCGCCAATGCCGTAAATCAGGTCGAGATTGAGCGTCGGGAAACCCGCATCGCGGATATAGCCGATCGCCCGCGTCACCACCTCGTTCTGCTGCGGCCGCGCCAGCGAGCGCATCTCGCCCGCCGCGAAGCTCTGGATACCCAGGCTCACCCGGTCGATGCCCATGCTGCGGCACACCGCCATGCGCTCGGGCGTGACGGTCTCGGGCGAGGCTTCGATGCCGGCCGGCGTGCTCTGCAGATCGATGCCGAGAATATCGCGCGCGCCCTCAAGCAGCGTTTGCAACTGCGCCGCCGACAAGAACGTGGGCGTGCCGCCACCGAGCGCAAAGCGGGCAAACTTGCGCTCGCCCAGCACCTGGTCGAGTGCACGCATCTGTTGGACCACCTGCGCCACATAACGTTCCACCATCTCCGGCGTCGGGCGCGCCATCGCGAACAGATTGCAAAAGCCGCAGCGCATTTCGCAAAACGGAATGTGGATGTAGGCGAACAGGGCCGAGCGGTCCTGCGCCGCCCACAGCTGCGCCAGGGACGCCGGCGCGGCCAGGGTGCGGTACGCCGCCTTGTGCGGATAGGAATAGGAATACGCCTGGTACGGCGTGTGACGCATGCGCTGGGCGAGCGTGCCGGGAGTGGCGGAATGATTCATGGCGTCGTTCCCTCAAAGTCGATAAAGAAATGGGCGTATGGAACGTTCCATACGCTTTCATGGGCGATGCGGTGGCCGCGAAAGCCATCCTCACCATACGCGCTGCCATGGTCGGAGCAGACGATGGCAAAGGTCGGCGCGCGCGCCGCGCAAGCCGCGAACAAGGGCGCCAGCGCCCCGTCCACATAGCGCAAGGCGGCGGCATGGCTGTCGATATTGTCGCTGGTGCAGCCCGGCAGGTAGCCACGGTTGGGCGAATGAATCGCCGCGACGTTGATGAACAGGAATACGCGCTGCTGGCCGAGCGCGTCCAGGCGCGCAATCGCCAGCGCCACCTGGCGCTCGGTCGAATGCCGGCCGTCCACGCCGAGCGAACGCTTCCAGTGGCTTTCCTGGAACATGCCCGGCAGCACGCAACCGAGTGCCGTTTCCTTGTTGAAAAATCCGACGCCACCGATGCAGATCGTGCGATAGCCAGCGCCAGCCAGGCTGGCCGGCACGCTTTCCTGCGCAAACTCATGGGTGTGGGCCGAGGTCGTCTCGCTGCCCCGGAATGACGTGGCGAACAGGCGCGGATGGCGTCCCGGATGGTCGGGCGTGGGCAAGAAGCCGGCAAAAAACGCGTGATGCGCCGCATACGTAAAGCTGGCCGGGCTGTGGCGGCGCTCCCAGCCGCCGGGCGGCAGGCGCGGCCCCAGCACCGGCAACTCGCCCGCCTCGTACAGGCGCTGGGCCACGTCGTAGCGCAGGGTGTCGAGCGTGATGAACACAATGTCGTGGCTGCCGACCACCTGGTTCATGTCGGGAATCGAACGGGGATCAGGCTTCATGGGATGCAAAACTGTGCAACTGGGCCGCGTAAGTATCGCGGCCCTGCCACAGCAACTTGGGCAGCAGGTCGCCGAAGGCGTTCGCTTCGAGCACATGGGCGCGCCCCTTGCGCACCACCAGATCGAGGCCGATCACGTGGCTATGCGGGAAGGTGGCCGCCGCCGCGCAGGCGGTCCGCTCCAGCACGGCCAGGTCTTTCTCGCCCAGCAAGCTGGCCACATCGGCGCGCTGGTTGTCGAGGTGCAGATTGGTCATCATGCGCGCGCCAACCCGCGCCACGCGGTGCGCGGCCTGCCCGCCCAAGGTCACCACGCGCACGTCGAAATGCCCGTCGCCGTGGCGCGGCTTGGGAATCCACGCCTCGGCATAGGTTTGCTGGCGCGCCAGCAAGTCGATCAAGCGGGCAATGTCGGCCTGCGCGTTGTAGGTGCGCAGGCGCTTGACGTTGTACAGGCGCGCCCCGCCCTCGCCGTGCACCAGGTCGGCCGAACTGGTGGCTTGCTCGGCCCCGCGCCCGTTGCGCCGGTACGCCACCACGCCGGACGCGCTCGATCCGTAACGCGTTTTCAGGAACACTTGTTGCAGGTCGTGCTCGTCCAACACCGCGCGCAGGTGCGCATAGCCCTCGATCGGGCCGAGCAAACCCGGAATGGGAATGCCGCGCTCGGCAAAATGCCGCTGGCAAGCCAGCTTGTCTGTCATTAACAGCAGCTCATGCGGCGAATTCATTACTTGGACATGGGGCAGCGCAGAAAGTTCAGCCGCCACCCTCCCGAGCGCCAGCGACAAGCCGGCAAACCATTCGCCGGAGACGGCGATTTCGCCCCTGTCCGGCAAGCGCGGCACGGCACGCCCGAGGGCGTCGCAGCCCTGCCGCATCAGCCGCGCATGCACGCGCGCATCGTCGCCCGTCGAATCAATCTTGAACACGCACGGCCGCGCCAGGCTGGCCGCCAGCAGGGACGGCTGTTGCAGCCATTCGCACCAGTCGAGCACCAGCGCCGGCGGCAGGCCGAGCGCGGCGCGGGCCGCCTGCGTCAGCGTTTCCCGCTTGTCGCCACGCACGCCCAACAACACCAGGGGCAAGCGTTCGCCGCCGCCATCGCCTGGCATGCGCGGCAGGCCGGCTGCACCGTTACTCGGAAACAGCAACGTAGCGATCGCCGTCGTCATCTTCGTCTTGCGGATCGGACAGATCGACCGTGATCGGCAGCGATTTGAGCTTTTCCTGCCATTCTTCGGAAATGTAGTGATGCTCCAGGTTCAGTGTCTTCAGCTTGGGCACGTACGGGCTGTTGAACAAAGCTTCGGCCCCGACGTCGCCAAGGGTGCCGAGCGACAGGTCGAGCGTTGTCAGGCAGCCGACCAGCTCGTAGCCGGCCAGCCACACGGCCAGCTTATCGGCGATCTCGGCATTGCGCAGGCCCAGGTACGCCAGGGTCGGCGTGCGCAGCTTGGCCACCAGGTCCTGGTAGAGCGCCACATTGCCCGAAAAACCGTAGCCATCCGTACCGAGCCACAATTCCAGATGGCTCAGCGCAGGCATTGTCGAGGCGGCCAACGATTGGACCACGCTGTCCGGCAAGCCGCCGCTTTCGATGGTCAAGGTGCGCAGCTTGGCATGGGTGAACGGTTGGAACTTCAGCTCGTCGGTACCACGCACGCGAAACTCTTCCAGCTGCGGGAAAGCGTTCAGCAGCGGCGTCAGATCGCTCTGCACAATCCAGGAAATTTCGCGCTCTTCGTATGTCATGTCGCCGATGAACAGGGCGCGCAGGTTCGGCAGCTCGCCGGCGTGCCGGACCAGGGTTTCGACTAGCGCGGCCGAGCTGACGTCGGATTCGTCGCTCCACGCGCCGATAATGAGCGCGCTCAGCTGGGATTTGTCGATGAGGCCGAGGAATTCTTCGATCAGCTCCGACATCGATTGCTCATCTTCGTAGTCGAGCGACAGACGGTAGACGGTATCGTCCGACAAGGTGACCGGCTCGGCGGGATCGTATTCCGTGACCGTCCGGTTGAAAAAGGTGACAGTTTCTTCTGAAATCGGCATGGTGTGCGTCCGCAAAAAGGTAAAAGCCGATGGCGCCCATCGCCCTGGCAATCTTAAAATTTTACCATGCCATGGAAATATTTCCGGCTTGCCTACGCGGCGCGGCGGGCGCCAACAACAAAAAACGCAGCCCTGGCACAGGCTGCGTTGTCTGTTGCGCGCAAACCGGCTTAGGCCGCCTGCTGCTGCGTGCCCACGAGAATGAGCTCGGCAAAGGCATCGAGGTGGTTTGCGGTCCACACCGAGGTCATCGCATACGGGTCGCTGTCGCCAGCGCCGGCGATCAGGCTATTCATGCTGATAGTAGACACCAGCACGCCCGACTGGTCGATCAACTGCACTTCCTTCATGTTGACGCTGGCATAGTCGGCGATCGTGACTTTGGCGAACGACACCTTGTCGTTGACGTAATTGATCACCAGGTCCTTGCCGCTGATATTGGCCTTCACGCCGGCCGCCTGCATCGTCACGCCCGAGAAAATGCTGTTGGCCGCAAACTGGAGGATGTCGTTGCCGCCCGCGCTTTCGTAGATCGTATCCTTGCCGTCGCCCATCGAGACCACGTAGGTGTCGCTGCCGCTGTCGCCGCGCAAATCATCGTTGCCCATGCCACTGTACAAGGTGTCGTTGCCGGCGCCGCCGTGCAGGTCGTTGTCGCCGGCATACTTGTAACCGATCAGATAGGCAAGGAAGCCGCCGACCAGGCCTTCGGCGCCATTGAAATCGCCGAAGTCCATGTCCAGCCCCAGCTTGTCGGTCAGCCACGCCAGCCCGTCGAAGGTCGCCTCGCTGCCTGCGGCAACCTTGCTGCCGAGGAAGCTGGCGCTGTCGGCCAGCGCGCCGGCCACGTCGGCGTCCGCCACGTAGCTGAAACCCTTGCCGATGCCGGCCACCGCCGTGTTGACACCGGTCGAGATACCATTCATCGCACCCTTGATGCCGCCGGCCACGTTGAAGTCGCCCAGTTCCACCCCGGTCACGCCCGACACCGCATCGAGCGCCTTGCCGCTCACGCCGTCCAGGCTCGTGCCCAGCGCAGCGGCGCTGGCCGTGGCCGCCGCCAGCTTGGCCTTGATGCCCGGACCCATCTGGTCCCAGCCGGTCGACAAGTCCTTGAGCATGCTCTCGCCCAGATACTTGCTGACATCGGCAAAGCCGCCACCGACCGCACCGCCCAAGGTGGCCGCATTTTTGCCCAGCAACTGGGTAATCACGCCCCAGCCCATGCCCATCATCACGTCGTCGCCATTGCCGCCGCTGATATAGGTGCCGGCGTTGGTGGCGAACACCGTATCGTTGCCCTCGCCGCCCAGCAACACGTTGCCGACCAAATTGAGTTTGCCCAGGCTGCCGCTGGTCAAGGCTTTCACCTGCGACGAGGCGAAGTTGTAGTTCATGGCCGCGCCGACCCAGTCGCCGGCCGACTCGTAGTCGTTCTCGACCAGGCTTTCGACGGCGTTGAACACCGTCATTTCGGACAGGCCGATGATGACGTCGTTGCCCGCCCCGCCGATGGCGATATTGTTCTGCGCAGCAGTGACGATCACATCATTGCCCTCGCCGCCCATGCCGACCGTGGTGGTGCCTGCCAGAACCACGGTATCGTTGCCGCTGCCGGCGTGCACGAAATTGAAGCCCGTATCGGCGTTCACCTTGGTCGACGACACCACTTCGTTGGCGCCGTTGGTCGTTTCGCTCTTGTAATCGAGCTTGCTGCCGGCATTGACCACGATCACGGTATCGTTGCCGCTGTCGGCCACCAGCACGTTGTGCGAGCCGTACAGCACGGCCGTATCGTCGCCGCCCCCGGTCCAGGCCACGTTCGCCTGCGTGTCGAATTTGGTCGTGCTGGTGGTCGTGGTGTCGGCGCCTTCCTTGCCGCTTTCGGTGGTTTTCTCTTGCGAGCCGTACGATGCCATGACCAGCACATCCTTGCCGCTGCCGCTGATGGCAATATTGTCCTTGCCGACGACCGTCATGACGTTGTTGCCGTCGCCGCCCAGCAGCACGTTCAGGTTCGACTTGCTGGCACCGGCCGAGCCCACGCCAATCGCGGTGAGCACATCGTTGCCGCTGCCGCCACTGATCAGGTTACCCTTGCCGACGGCGGTGACCACGTTGTTGCCCTCGCCTGCCACCACCACGTTGTACGAGCCGAGCGCGGTCACCACATCGTTGCCGGCGCCAGCCACAATGCCGGTCTTGCTGCCCGCCGCACTGATGACGTCGTTATCGGCCCCGGTCACCAGCAAATTGTTGCTGCCCAGTGCCGTGACGACGGTCGCGCCGCTGCCGCCGACCACCACATTGTTCTTGCCCATCACGGTCACCACGTCGGTGCCGCCCTGGCTGCTCGCCGCTGCGCCCAAACCTGCCTTGCCGACCAGGTCAATGGCGGCAACGCCGGCGGCGATCGCATCGACCAGCCCAACGGCAGTGGCCGCCACTTCGGCGTAATTACCGGTTACCACCAGGTTGTTGTTACCGGCTGCGGTCACGAGATCGACGCCGCCATCGGCCCACACAATATTGTTGGCACCGGCTGCGGTGACGACGTCGTTGCCCGCACCGGCCCACACCACGTTGGTGGAACCGAGCGTCGTGACCACATCATTGCCGCTGCCGGTGTAGACCACATTCGCCCCGCCGATCGCGGTAACGATATCGTTGCCGTCGCCCTTGGCCAGGTTACTGCCGAGGAATTTGGACAGCGCGCTGGCGGCGCTGCCGGCAGTGGCCTTGTCCAGCTTCTTCGCCAGGTCGGTGATGCCTTCGCCCGCGCCGGTCAGCACCACGTTGGCGCTGCCCAGGGTCGTCACCACGTTGTTGCCGGCGGTATTAATCAGCAGGTTGTTCGAGCCGATGGCCGTGCTGACATTGTTGCCACCGTTGGCCAGGAGCACGTTATTGCCGCCGATGGCCCCGACTATGTCGTCCTGCGCGCCGGTATAGATGACGTTGGTGCCGCCGACCGCGATCACCACGTCCTTGCCGCTGCCGCTCTGGATGGCGCCGCTCAGTTTGCCGGTGGCGCTGTTGATCGCGCTGGCGATGGTTTTGTCCGGCACTGCGCCGGCCAGTATCTTGCCCAGGCCGCCGCTGGCGGCGTCGAGCATGCCGCCCACTTCGGTCAGGATCACGTTCGCGCCGCCGACCGCGGCAACCGTGTTGCCGCCCGCCGTGGTCGCGACCAGGTTGCCCATGCCGGCCGCCAGCACGGTGTTCTTGGCGCCGTTCGAGAGCACGACGTTGGTGTTGCCCACCGCCGCAACCAGGTTGGACGCACCATTGGTCGCCAGCGCGTTGGTATTGCCGAGCGCGCCGATCTGGTTGCCGCCGCCGCCGCTGTACACCACGTTCAGCAAGCCACCGGCAAGGATGCTGTTATTGCCGCCGGCGCTGCCGATCACGTTGCCACCGCCACCGGCGATGATGCTGTCGCCACCGTCGCCGGCGACCACCACGTTGACGCCGCCCAGCACCACCAGCTTGTCGCTGCCGTTGCCGATGGTCAGCGTGTTGCTGCCGCCGACAGCGTGGATCTTGTCGTTGCCGTTGCCGGTGGTGACGATGTTGGCGCCGCCGCCCACGGTCACGCTGTTGGCGCCATTGCCGACCAAAACGGTATTCACGCCGCCCATGGCAACCACGGTGTCGTTGCCATCGCCCGCCTTGATCACGTTCGACAAGCCCGCCGCATTGGCGCTGTTGTTGCCGCTGCCCAGTTCCAGCAGGTTCGAGCCGCCGCTCGCGTTGACGCTGTCGTCGTGGTTGCCGGTGCGGACAATGTTGGACGCACCATCGACCTTGACCGTATCGTTGCCGTCGCCGGTATCGATGATATTGCTGGCGCTGCTGGCAACGACGTCATCGTTGCCCTGGCCGGTGTTGATCTCGTTCGACACCGCGCTCACGGTCACCTTGTCGGCGCCGTTGCCGCTTGTGATCTTGTTGGCGATGCCGTCCGCCTTGACCACATTCGCGCCGTCGCCCGCGTTGACCACGTTGCGCCCGCCACCGACCGTGATGCGGTCGTTGCCGTTGCCGGCGTTGAGCACATTGCTGCCGCCGGTCAGGTTGACGGTATTGTTGCCGTTGCCGACGTTGACCTTGTTGCTCGCGCCCGTCATCTCGACCTTGTCGTCGCCGTCGTTGGTGTTGATGGTGTTTTTGGCGCCGTTACCGCTCACGGTGTCGTTGCCGCCGCCCGTGTTCACCGTGCCCGACAGCGCGTTGTAATTGATCGTGTTGTGGCCGTTCCAGTCGCTCACCTTGACCGCGCCGCCGGCCGCCACGTTGATGCGGTCATTGCCGCCGCCGCCATCGATCTCGGCGCTCGCGCCGGCGCCGATCGAGATGGTATCGTCGCCCTCGCCGCCGAACAGGACGTTGTCCGCGCCGGCGCTGACCGACAGGTTGTCGTTGCCGTTGCCGCCGTCGAGCTTGTTGTATCCGCCGACCTGCACGCTCAGCGTATCGTCGCCGTCTTCGCCCTTGAGCACGTTGTAAGCGCCAGCCGTGACGCGCAGGGTGTCACTGCCGCCACCACCATACAAAAAGTTGCCGCCCGCCGAACTGGAGGTGAAATTGTCGTTGCCGTTGCCGAAATTCTTCTTGGTGTAGCCCAGTTCCGCGATGTCTTCCGCGATCTCGCGCGCCGCATTGCCCATGTCGTCGAAGCTGCTGCCGATATCGTCGATGCCGCCGCCGATATCCTTGACCGTGTCGTTGACGACATCGTTAAACGACTTGCCGACCTTCTTGACCGTCTTCTTGACCCATTTTGTGAAACCCATTTTCTCTCCCAAATGCATGATGGCTGTCTTCCGAGCCTGCATATTGACGAGCAAATGTGGCGCAATTATGGCGTCCAGTATGGCGTCCAGTATGGCGTCTGGGCAAGATTCATCATGCCGGCTGGCATTCGAAACGGTAGCCGACGCCGTAGACGGAATGAATCAATTCCTGGTCCACCACTTGCTGCGAGAGTTTCTTGCGCAGGTTCTTGATCTGGCTGTCGATGGCGCGGTCGAAACGTTCGCTGCCGGCCTCGAAGGCCAGCTCCAGCAATTGCGCGCGCGAAAAAATACGTCCGGGCTGACGCGCCATCACGTTCAGCAGGCGAAATTGCTGCGCCGTCAGTTCCAGCCGCGCACCGTTCCAGGTGGCGCACTGGCGCTCCTCGTCGATCGACAGCGCGCTGGTCGGCGTACGCGGCCCGGCCGCCGCTTTCCCGCGCCGGCGCAGGCACACCTGCGCGCGCGCCACCAGTTCACGCGGGCTGAACGGTTTGCACAGATAGTCGTCGGCGCCCACGTCGAAGCCGAGCAGGCGGTCGATTTCTTCCACCCGCGCGGTGACCATGATCACCGGCACGTCCGTAAACGTACGCAGCTGGCTGCACACGGCAGTCCCGTCCAGGCCGGGCAGCATGAGGTCGAGCAAAACCAGGTCGGGCAGCTTGGCGCGCACCCACTCGACCACTTCGTCGCCGCGCAGCAAGTGGTGGGTGCGCATGCCGGCCTGCTGCAAGTAAGCAAGCTGAATCTCGGCAATGCGCGGTTCATCCTCGACCAGCAAAACGAGGGGCGATGTCATGGGCAATCTCCGTAGTAGGCGTGCGGCGCATGGGCCGGCAGCAAAATATCGATACGCAAGCCGCCCAGCGGCGAATGGCTGGCCTGCACGCGCCCTCGGTGGCCGGCGACGATGGCCTCGCAGATCGCCAGGCCCAGTCCGGAACCGCCGCTGGCCCGGCTGCGCGACTCGTCGACCCGGTAAAAACGCTCGAACAGGCGCGCCAGCGCGGCATCGGGCACGCCGGGTGCGGAATCCTCGACCCGGATGACGATGTGCGGGCCGGCCAGCGCCAGCGTCAGTTGCAAGGCGCCGCCGGCAGCGGTGTAGCGCAGCGAATTGCCGATCAGATTGGTCAGCACCTGGCCAAGGCGCTGGCGGTCGCCCTGGACCAGAAAGCCGGGCGCCAGTTCATCGATCAGGCGATAGTGCAAGGGATGGCTGGCAAGGCGCGGCGCAAAGGCGGTCGCCACCTCGCCGCACAGCTCGGCCACATCGACCTGCTGGCACAGCAAGGCCTGGGCGCCGGCATCGGCACGCGCCAGCACGTGCAGGTCGCTTACCAGCCGCTCCATCTCCCTGACCGTGTCGGACAAGACTGCCAGCTTGTCGGGAGTCGGGGCGATGATGCCGTCCTGCATGGCGTCCAGATGGGTCGCCAGGATCGTGATTGGGGTGCGCAATTCGTGCGAGGTATCGGCCACCCACTGCACCCGGGCCGCCTCGCCCGCTTCCAGCTCGCGCAGCAGCATCTTGTTGCGCAGGCCACGGGCGCGCAACACCCAGGTGGCGGCGCCGGTCACCAGCAGCACGGCCAGCATCAGCAGGCGCAGCGCCAGGGAATACGGGCGCGGCTGCTCCCAGCCGCCTTGCGGACGCGCGCCGACCTGCCAAAAGCCGTCGGGCGTGGCGATCAGCGCCGTTTCCGACAGCGCGTCGAAGGTCGCCGGCGAGCCGTGGAAAACGGTGCGCGGCGCACCGCCCGGGCTGACGTGGCGCAGTGCGAAAGCGATGTCGGGCGCGGCCAGCAGCGGCTTGGCCAGCGTCATGAAGCGGTCGTAATCGATGACGGCGCTGACAAAGCCCCAGAACTGCAGCCGGCTGTCCGGGTCGAGGTAGACCGGGCGCCGCGCCACCATGCCCAGGCCGCCATCGCCCAGTTGCATCGGCCCGGCCAGGCGCACCGTGCCGTCGCGCGCGCTTTGCTCGACCTCGGCCAAGGTCGGCATCGTATGCAGATGAGCAGCCTGATCGGGCGGAAACACATGGCGCACCACCGCATTCGGCGACAAGGCCAGCGTGCGCACGGCGGGCGCGTCCTTGAGCAGGCTCTGGCCGAGGCGCTGGAACTGGGCTTGCGTCAGGTCCGGTTTCAGCTGCACCACGGCCGCGCCCGCCGCCAGCGGCGCCAGGTGCAGGTGCAGCCGCTGTTCCAGCATCGAGCGCAGCGCAGCGACCTGTTCGGCCACGCGGGCGCGCTCGCGCGCGTGGAACGACTGCGTGGCGAGCCAGTCCAGCCGCAGGCAGGTGCCGGCGACGATCAGGCCGATGAGAACCGTACGCGCCAGGGGCGTACTGTGCCAGCGTAAAGTCATGGGAAAGTGAACAACATGCCTCGGGATTGCGCGCGCGTCAGTACGCCGGAACAGGCAATTCTATCCCAAACTATTCATTCCTAAAAGCAATCCTCAACCGCGATCTTGTTTGCCGCTCGAGCTCTACGCCACTAACGTGCGGCGCCCGATGCGCATCTGCGTTCAAAATAGCATGACATTGACTTGACGCGGACCTCCCATGCGCATCGCCACCTACAACATCAACGGCATCGGCAGCCGCTTACCCGCCCTGCTGGAATGGCTGAAAGAAACCCAACCGGACGTCGCCTGCCTGCAGGAACTCAAGGCGCCGCAAGAAAGGTTCCCCGAAGCGGCCCTCAACGAGGCCGGCTACCAGGCGCTGTGGATCGGCCAGAAAAGCTGGAACGGGGTGGCGATCCTGGCGCGCGGCACGACACCGGTGGAAGTGCGGCGCGGCTTGCCGGGCGACGACGCCGACGAGCAAAGCCGCTACCTCGAAGCGGCCATCGACGGCGTGCTGGTGGCCTGCCTGTATCTTCCCAACGGCAACCCCTGCCCCGGCCCCAAGTTCGATTACAAGCTGGCCTGGTTCGAACGCCTGATCACCCACGCCGAAGGGCTGCTGGCCAGCGGCGCGCCGGTGGTGCTGGCCGGCGACTTCAATGCCATCCCGACCGAGCTGGACGTCTACAAACCCGAGCGCTGGGTTACCGACGCCCTGTTCCGTCCCGAAACGCGGGAAGCCTTCCAGCGCCTGGTGGCGCAGGGCTGGACCGACGCGCTGCGCAGCATGCACCCGGACGAGCGCATTTTCACGTTCTGGGATTATTTCCGCGATGCGTATGGGCGCGACGCCGGCCTGCGCATCGACCATCTGCTGCTCAGCCCCATGCTGGCCGGCGCGCTCACGGCCGCCAATGTCGACCGCGACGTGCGCGGACGCGACAAGCCGAGCGACCACGCGCCCACCTGGATTGAACTGGACATGACGAAAATCACCAGGTAGCGCAGGCGATCCCGGCAAGCGCTCTAACCGGGCCCCTTCAACGGCGCCAACTGCTTGAGCAAGCCTTCCAGCCCGCCGTACACATTCAGATGCTCGATTTTCTCGGTAATCTTTTCGAGGGTTTCGAGTTCTTTCAGGCGCAACGCCACCGGATTGTCTTCCATGACTTTGGCCGTGTTCATCAGCGAACGGGTGGCCGCGGTTTCTTCGCGGCGCCGGATCACATTGGCCTGTGCCGCTTTTTCCGCTTCCACGACTTTGCCCAGGATCGCCTTGATTTCACCCGGCAATATCAAGTCCTTGATGCCGAGCGAGATCATCGCGATGCCCAGCACGGCGGCCTTTTTCTGCATGTAGCCGAGAATCTGCTCGTCGGTGTCGTTCTTATTCTCGAGCAAACCGTCCAGCGTGCGGCTGCCGATCGCGGCGCGCAGGGCGAACTGGATTTCCTTGTAGATGAAATCCTTATAGTCGTTCAGCTTGGACGTGACCAGCTGCGCATCGGTAATCTGGTAGCCCGCCGTGACATTCACGCGCAATTGCACCTTGTCTTGCGTGAGCATTTCCTGCCCGGTGACTTCGATCACGATCAGACGCGTATCGATGGCCGTCATGGCCAGGCGCTTGCCGCCATGCCAGTAGGCATAAAAACCGGGTTTCAGGGTCGCGTCGAACACGCCGTCCACATGGAACATGCCGACATGCTCCGATGGCACCTCGCAAGTCGTCAGGTACGGCTGCAGCAAGGCCGCGACCGCCGCATTGCCGCGCATGGCCGCAACGATATGGGCCGGCACCGGCAAGGGCGCGCCATCGAGTTCGATCAATTCGGCGCGCAACTGCCTGCTGGCCAACGCCTGCCTGGCCGGCCCCGACACATGCACCAGCTGGTTTTTATCCCACCAGAGCGCCAGTTGCTTGCCGCCGGTTTCAACCGAAAACAGGTGCTCGCCGATAGCCGCATGGCCGCTGCCCAAAATCGACCTGACCACGTCTTTCGCTTCGAGCACCTGCGCTTGCAGCGACGTCACCAGCTTGGTTTTAGGCAGCACGTCAAAGTACGCATGGCGCCCCGGCGCCAGGAAATCGGCGAACATGTCGTCGACGAACAGCATGCCGAACGATGCCGCCGGAATCGCGACCTGTTTAATGCACGCCATGGACACCCCGATCGGCAGGCGCGCCAGCCAGTCGGCCGGCACCGTCAGGTCGCTGCCGGCCCTGGCGCGCAAGACCTCGATCGGCAGGCCGTTTTTCCAGAACGCTTGCAGCGAATTGGGCGGCACCACATGCTGGGTTTGTCCGCTGATCACCAGCGCCACTTCATCGACGCCGGTGCGCACGATATCGAGGTGGGCCGCCAAGGTGGCGCCATGCATGTTGACCAGCCATTCCAGGTTGGGCACGTTCGCGGGAAAATCCGACAAGCTGAGCACCTGCAGGGTTTTCGAGGACGCCAGGAAGTAGCTGCCCGCGCCGAGGATCTTGTCGAATCCTTTTGGTGTGGAGAGCAGGCCGACCTGACGTTCTTCTATCAATTTTCGCTGGAACATGGAGTATCTCGATAAAACCCTCGCGGCAGCCTTCCACGCAACCGGGCGGATGACGGTATCGGGATGGCGCTGCCGAATCGGGCCGGGTACGCAGGGTCATGCAGACCAGCCCAAGGCGCAGGATGATCGGGATAACCGTTGATACGTCGGTTTGAAACGCAGGGCCGGCACCAAGTGACTGCCATGCAAAGCCGGGGCACGCTGTCGTTGCGCAATGCGGCGCCGATGGATTGACGCCGCGCGGCGCAGCAACCGGAAATTGGCCGCCTGAGGGATGCTGCTTAAGTGTTGCGAGAGTTTACCCCGCACGAACCGGATGGTGAGTCCGGAAAAAACTACCGGCTGCGTCATCAGGAATCGAACCTGAGAAAGGCCGGATAATGCGGTACGCGAACGGTAACGCCGTCGCGCCAGCCTGTGCTCACGAGCCAGGACCGCTGCTTTATCCGGTGGCTTCCCCGCCATGGCAACGCCATCGAAGTATATCGCAAAAGCGATAACAAATTGCCACAAAGATTTATCTGATAACCACTCCCGATAACACGGCGCCGCGTTATCATCTCGCCCGTCAATATCGACAGCCCACCACGATTATTCCCATGCCGACCATTTTTTCGCACCCCGCGGTTCCTCTCGCTATCGGCCTGGCGCTCGGATCGCGCATTATTCCGGGCCGCTTGCTGGCGGCCGGCGTGCTGGCATCGATCGTGCCGGATTTCGACGTCGCCGGTTTGCACCTGGGCGTTCCCTACGCGAACGAACTCGGCCACCGGGGCGCATCGCATTCGCTGGCGTTCGCCATTGTGCTGGGATTGCTGGCGGCGGCCTTTGCGCGACAGTTGCGCGCGTCGCGCCTTGCCGCCTTTTTGTTCATCGCCGCCAGCGCCGTCTCGCACGGCCTGCTCGACATGTTCACCACCGGCGGGCTGGGCGTGGCGCTGGCCTGGCCGGTGTCGGACGCGCGCCTGTTCTTCCCGGTGCGCGTGATCCGGGTCAGCCCGCTGACCATCAAGACCTTCCTCAGCGGGCGCGGCATCGTGGTGATCGTCTCCGAGCTGCTGTGGGTATGGCTGCCGGCCGCGCTGGCCGGACTGGCGCTGTATTTTGCCAGCGGCAAGCAGGGAAAACGGCGCGCTTAAATGGTGCCGGCCATGGCGCGTGCCCGGTCCAGCCAGGCGCTTCGCTTGTCAAGCGTGGAATCGAGAATCGGGCCGCAGTGGAGGGTCGTTACCGGCGTAATGCCGCAAAACTCCAGCGTGGTCGTTTTCATTTGACGAATCGCCGGCGCGCGGTACACCAGCCGGTAGTACCACGGCGGCGTATCCATCGTTACCAACAGATGCGCGCTGCGCCCGCCAAGCAGCTTGGCCGGAAAGGCTTTGCCCTTCTGGTATTTGAAGGCAAAGCCGGGCAGCATGACCCGGTCCAGAAAACCCTTGAGCAGCGCGGGAATGCCGCCCCACCAGACCGGAAAGGCAAACACCAGGTGATTGGCCCAGGTTATCGACTCCTGCGCCTTTTTCAGATCGGGCTCCAGTTCCTGCACCACCTTGTAGCCATGATGCAGGATCGGATCGAAGGCGATCTGGTCCAGGGCCAGCACCCGGACCTCGTGCCCGGCCTGCCCTGCCGCTTGCGCGTATGCCTGCGCCAGCGCACTGCCGAACGTGCCGTCCGACGCGTGCGCAGCGATCACCAGAACGCGTTTTGCCCCTGTCTTGCCGCCCATGTCATGCTCCTGAAAAATGAATTTCAGGAAGTATGCAGCTTGTCCCATGGGGCAGAGTCAAGGGCCTGGCAGCTTGGCCGCTAGTCCACGCAATCGGCCAGGGTCGACGGCAGCGGTGCGGCCAGGCAGGCGCCGATCTCGGCGCCGACCTCGCCCAGCGCGCGTTCGAGCTCTTGCAAACGCGCCACCTCGGCGGCTACCTGCGCGCGGCGCTGCTCCACGACCAGCAGGAGCTGCGCCCAGTCGGGCGTACCCTGCACCGCGACCAGCAGCGGCCCCATCTCGGCCAGCTTGAAACCGAGCGCCTGCACCTGGCGGATCAGCTGGACCTGCTGCAGGTTCTGGTCGGAATAGACCCGGTAAGTCCCCTTGCGGCCCACCTTGCCCAATAATCCCAGGGATTCATAAAGCCGGATTGCCTTGGGCGAGGCCTTGGTCCGGCGCCCTAGTTCGCTGATATACATGCTGGTCTGTCGATGATGGAATGAAAGAAACACGGCAGCAGTGTATCCCCGACGGGGGCCGAAGGCGAATATTGACAATGCGGAAGCGAGCATGGTACCTTCAAAAAACAGATTGGAAGCGATTCCAACCTCTTTCTGGCACGCCACTCCAGCGCGCGCCCCACCTCGCCACAACGGGAATCCCGATATGAAAAGCGGTCCGGCATCGGTAGTTGGTACAGTCGCATTGGCAGCGGCCCTGTTCGCCCTGCAAGCACAGGCAAGCGCCCCCATCCCGAGCGAGGTCAGGCCGGCGATCGCCACGCTGCCATTTGCGCTCGACATGCGCGTCGATCCGGGTGCGGCGCAGGTGCAAGCCGGAACGCTGGTGCTGGTGGCCAAAAAAGGCACCGATCTGTACGCCAATACCGACGGCACCGAGACGGCCGATAACACCCCGCGCGTCCTGTTCCAGCCCGCTGGCGACTTTATCTTTTCCGCCAAAGCCGCGGCCAGCTTCGGCAAACCCTTCGACGGCGCAGCGCTGATTGTGTACGGCGACAAGGCGACCTGGGGAAAGCTGCTGTTCGAACTGGCCAAGACAGGCAAGCCAGGCATTTCCACCACGGTGGCCAGGGGCGCGGGCGATGACGCTCACCACGGCACCCGGGAAGGCAGCGAGGTCTACCTCAAGGTCGTGCGGCGCAAGGACATGTTCGTGTTCTACACCTCGCCCGATGGTGCCAGCTGGAGCATGGTGCGCGCCTTCAGCCTGCCGGGCGCGGCCACCGTCAAAGTCGGCTTCTCGGCGCAATCGCCCATGGGCGAGGAGTTCCGCGCCCGTTTCTCCGATATCAAGTTCAGGAATGCGACTTTCAAGGACTTCTGGCAGGGCGAATAGTCAAGGCTAAGCTTAGCCAGTATTGACAATCAAGCATCGCCCGCCGTCCAGACCAGGTTCCACAGGTGGCCATCGAGATCCTCGAAGCCCTGGTCGTACATGTTGCCATGATCCTCGGGCGCGTGCGGGATGCGCGCGCCGGCCGCGGCGGCCCTGGCGATCAGGCTGTCGACTTCCTGCGCGCTCTCGCAGCTCAGGCAAATGATCACCTCGTTGGCCTCCAGCGCCCGTACCACGGGCTTGTTGGTAAAGGACGCGAAGAAGTCGTCGGTCATCAGCATGGCATGGATGCTGCCGTCCACGATGTTCATGAACGCCGCGCTCTCGCCGCTCATCTCTTCATTAAAGCCAAAGCCGAGTGCCGCAAAGAATGCCCTCGATTTGCCCAGGTCCCTGACCGGCAGGTTAAAGATGATCTGTTTGTTCATGATGTCTCCGTATTGAAAAATGATCGAAACAAGCGTGCTGCATCCCGACGACGAACGGGCGGGCGCAGGTTCGACACGCGCGAAGAAAAACCGCTACTTTCGGCCAATATTGTTGCAAAAACAGCCAAACAGTATTCACGGCAATTTTTGACGATATGCAACATGTATAATCGCACCCCTCGATGCTCTTTATTCAACATTAGTTTTTATAGTTGACTGAAGAGGTATATATAATGACAAAAAAAGGATGACTGCGATGCGGATGCGACTACTTGGATTGATTTCGGCGACGGCCCTTACTGCGTGCGGCGGCGGCAGCGATGCGCCACCGGCGCCAACGCCGGCACTTCCCACGGTCCCCGTCGCACCGCCGGCGGTGACGCCCGTCACGCCGCCGGCGCCAAGCGAGCCGACCCCGGCTCCCGTCACGCCGACGCCGCCCTTGACGCCAATTCCCGTCCCGGGGGTGCCCGTCGACCCGCCGCTGACCGTCATCCCACCGGTCGCCGTGCCACCGGTTCCAACGCCACCGGTTCCGACCCCGCCGGTCCTGGTGCCGACGCCGCCGACCCCGATGCCAACCCCGGTCACGCCACCGGCAAGCGGCGGCCCGTACACCCTGCCGGCCCGCAGCGTCGGCGATTTTGCCACTTACACGGATGTGACGATGGGCTGGAAAGTGTCCGTCACCCAGCGCATCACCAAGGTCAACGCCGACGGCGGCTGGGAAAACGCCGATTCGGTCAGCCAGGAAAAAGGCGCGCAAACCATCGAGGTTTTCGATGGCAAGGGCGGCATGCGGTCCACCAATTCGTACGCCGCCTGCACCGCCACCTACGCACCGGCCGCCATGCAGGCGCCGTACAGCGCAGCGGTCGGTGACAGCTTCGACTTCGCCAGCACCATGAGCATCCCATGCTCCAAGGAAGAAACCTCGCGCGCGCTCACCAGCAAGGGCAAGGTGGTCGGTATCGAAAGCAAGACTGTTCCGGCGGGCACCTTCTCCACGCTCAAGATCATTTCCAGCGAAACCAATCTGGACCTGCGCACCGCCAACGTCTACGTTAACTACTGGGTTGAAAAAACCTGCTGGCGCGACATCATCACCGGCTTGATGGTGGCATGCAACACCTCGACCACGTCCAAAGGTTCCGGCGACGTCAGCTTCTCCAGCACGACCGAGCTGGTCAGCTACGGACAGGCTTCGACCAACCGCGAATACCTCGATCCGATCCGCTTTGCCGGCCCGTGGAGCGGTAACTTCGGCGCCTGGTACGGCGCCTGCGACCTGAACATCGGCTTCACCGGCGTGATCACCGGCTCGTGCAAGGCAGCTGCGCGCACGACGGCCGTGACGGGCAGCGTCGACAAGGCCGGCGTGGTAAAACTGAACATGAGCGTGGCCGGCGGAACGAGCGAAACCCAGTCCGGCCAGGCCGCCCTGTTCGACATGAGCGGCCAGCTGGCCGGCGCCGCCGCACCAGGCGCCTGGACGCTCAAGCACAAGTAAGCGCAGCCGGCAGCGCCGCTCCCAGCGGGCGGCGCTGCCTTTTCCCGACCCGCGATCATCCTCAACCCATCATGCCGACCTCCCCTGCCGTTGCCACCCCGGAAACCTCGCAATCTGTCGGCCTGGCGCGCGCCGCCATCGGCGTGCTGCAGGGCTTGTTCCTGTACGTGCTGTTCCAGCACAGCGAGCTGTTCTCCCCGCTCATTCGCCCCTTGGCGCTGCTGATCGGCGCGCTGGTGCCGGTGCTGGCCATTTCCAGCCTCGGCCACCTGCGCCCCAAGCTGCTCGGCCTCTGGTGCGCACTGGCGGCGAGCGTGCTGGCCGGCATCGGCTGGCACACCGGGTGGCGCGAAACGCCTGTCCTCCACGCCACGGAACGGGTGTCCGGATGGCCGGGCATGCTGCCGCTGGTCTTCTTTTTCTGCGTGGTGATCCTGTTCATCGGCCACTCGCTGGTGCTGGCGGCGGCCCATGACCGGCGCCGCCTGGCCAGCTACGCCACCCATTTCGACATCGCCTGGAAGCTCTTCATCCAGCTGGTGTTTTCCGCCTTCTTCACCGGCGCGCTGCAACTGGCCATGTGGCTGGGCGCGACCCTGTTCGAACTGGTCAAGATCAGCTTCTTGTCGGAACTGATGCAGTCCCCGCTGTTCGTCTCCCCGCTGCTGTGCTGCGCTTTTGCCTGCGCCCTGCACCTGACCGATGTGCGGCCCGCCATCGTGCATGGCATCCGCAACCTGCTGCTGGTGCTGATGTCATGGCTGCTGCCGGTGGCCACCTTGCTGATCGGCGGTTTTGTGCTATGCCTGCCTTTCACCGGGCTCGATGCGCTGTGGGCCACGCGCCACGCCAGCGTGGCCCTGCTGGCCGCCGACGCGCTGCTGGTGGTGCTGATCAACGCCGCCTGGCAAAACGGCGGGGTCGGCGACGCCGTGGCGCGCCTGGTGCGCCTCTCCGCGCGCATCGCCTGCGTGCTGCTGCTGCCGCTGACCGCCGTCGCCACCTATGCGCTGGCCCTGCGCGTGGGCGACCATGGCTGGACCTCGGACCGCATCTTCGCCGCCGCCGCGCTGCTGGTGGCGAGCTTTTACGCGTTCGGTTACCTAGGGGCCGCCATCGACAAAGGCGCGTGGCTGCGCCGCGTGGCGCCGGTCAACCTGGGTGCGGCGTATGCCGTCATTGCCGTGCTGACCGCGCTGATCTCCCCGCTCGCCGACCCGGACCGGATCGCCGTCAACAGCCAGGTCGCGCGCCTCGAGCGCGGCGCCGTCAGCGCCGAGAAGTTCGACTACTACTTCCTCAAATCGGCATCGAAGCGCTACGGCGCCGCCGCCCTGCTCCGCCTTAAAGAAGGCAAAACCGGCCCGAACGCGGCGCTCATTGCCGAACGCGCCAAAATCACCTTGGAAACACCGGACAACGGCGAGCGCTTCGTCGAGGTGCACACCGTCAAGCCGGTCGAGCAATTGAACGTATGGCCGGCGGCGGCGCGCTTGCCGGCCAGTTTTCCGCTGTCGGGCTGGAAGCGCACCGGCGACGTCCCCGACTGCCTGTTCGAGGCGAAAGCGCTGTGCGATGTGTTCCTGATCGATTTCGACACCGACGGCAAGGATGAACTGCTGTTCGTCGGTGTCGGTTCCTATACCTCGCCGGCGGTGTTTGCCGAATCCGCCCCAGGCAAATGGACCGTCACCGCCAGAATGCACAGCATGGCGCGCTGCCCTCAGTTTACCGAGCGCCTGAAAAAGGGGGATTACAAGCTGGTGGCGCCGCGCACCCGGCAGATCGAAATGGCTGGCGTGCCGCTGCAGTTCGATGCGACCGGCCCGGGCGACTTCAAGTCCTGCGCCCAACTGAGCGGCGCCGGCGCGACGGCCGCGGACTGATCAGCGGCGGCGCCGGCTCCAGGCATAGCCCAGCAGTGCCAGCAGGCCGAAAGCGTTCAGGGCCACGCTGGCGGTGGCCAGCGTGGTCAGCTTGCCGGTGGCGGCGTCGCCGGCGTGGGCGTTGGCCTGCATCCTGAGCATTTCGGTGCGTACCCATTCGAGCGAGGTCGGTTCGAACGGAGTCGCCTCGCCGGCCGTGAGCGCAACGCCGTCAAAGGCCAGCTCGATCAGATGGTCCTTGGTCAGTTGCAGCGGCAGCTTGAGCACCAGTTCATCCTTGACGCAGCCGTGCAGGTGCAGCGCCGCATCGAGCTTGCCGGCCGGCGCCACGAAGCGAAAGCCGACCGGAATGCCGGCGCTGCCGGCGTCGGCCAGGTTGGCGTTCTCGAACAGCAGCATGTCGCCGTTGATCCTCAGGCCCACCGAGCAGGCTTCGCCCGGCTTGAATCCTGGCGCGGTGGCCGGCGCCTTGACAACCAAGTCGATCCAGCCATGATCGTGCGCCAGCAGATAGTCGCGCCGCGAGTCCGGCATCTCCTTGGCGTTGCAAGCGATATTCGATAACAGCACGGCCAGCATGCTCCATTTGGCCATGCTGCGCAGGGATTGATTCATACAGCCTTTGTTAGTGAAGAAAATCAGGGGGCCGGCAGCGGCGTGGCGCCGGCCAGGTCGATGCGGCGCTGCAGGCGCGCAGCTTCCAGCGTGTCGCCGGCGGCCTGCGCGCGCTTGAGCGACACGCCCAGCCACATCAAGAGCGGCCTGCGCCAGCCTTGTTCGGACGCGGTATCGGTGGCGAGCGCGATGTCGGCCGGCGTAATGCGCGCCTGGCGCATCAGGGCGCCGGCGGCGACCAGGCGCGCGAGCGGGTCGGCGATGGGCGCCAGCACGCTCTTGCCGTCGCTGGCACGCGCACTGGCCACCACCGCGCGGTGCTGCTCGGGCAAAAGAGACGCATCGAGGCCGTCCCAGCGTCCGGCGAGGTAGGCGGCATACGCGCGTTCGGCCGGGGTGGCGTCCTGCGCCAGGGCCTCGAAGGCGGGGCAAGTATCGTATTCCATGCTTGCCACGCGCGTGGCGCAGCGCACCAGCTCCGCATGCGCCACCAGGTCGGGGCGGCCGGTGCTGGCCATCTCGGCGCGCGCACGCGCGAATTCGGTGGCGGCGATGCCGCTCTCGCCGCGCAGGTAGGCGTCGCTGAAACTGGCCAGCGCGCTGCCGGCATTGCCCTTCCACGCTGGCGGCGGCGGGTTGCCGGAGCAGCCAGCAAGGACGGCGGCGGTCAAGGCGGTGAGGTAGATGGTCTTCATGGCAGTTTCAGCTCCGTCTCGCGTGCAAAGGGCCACTTGCGGTTGATTTCATCGATCAGGCGCGTCACCTTGCGCAGGCTGGCGTCCACCTCGGCGCGCAGCGCGCCCAGGTCCTTGGTCGCCACCTTGGCGTTGGCGCCCACGGCCTGCGCTTCGACCAGCACCGCATCGACCTTTTTCAGGCTGTTGCTGGCATCCTTGAGCACCACCTGCAACTGCACGATGGCCAGCTGCGCCTCGTCCATCACGCCCTGCTTGCCGAACACGCGCTGGTCGGCCTTGAGCAGCAGCTGGTCGACATGTTCCAGCGTTTGCAGCAGTTTCTTGGCCTCGCCCTCGCTGCCCAATGCCGTGCCGAGCAAACCATACTTGCCCGACAGGCGCCCGGTCGCCGCCTGGATGTTGGCCAGGCTGGTATTGATGGCCGAATCGCTGCGCGTCATGTTCTCCAGGTTTTCCAGCAAGGCGCGCGCGCTGGCGACCAGGCGCGGGATCTCGGCGGCGGTGTCGCCGCGCAGCACGGTGCGCACCGAATCGGGCGGCAGCACCGGATCGCTCAGGATGCCGCTGAAGGCCTTGATGCGCGTGTCCCCCAC
This sequence comes from Massilia sp. CCM 8734, assembly GCF_011682155.1. Classification (NCBI taxonomy): domain Bacteria; kingdom Pseudomonadati; phylum Pseudomonadota; class Betaproteobacteria; order Burkholderiales; family Oxalobacteraceae; genus Massilia; species Massilia sp. CCM 8734. The sequence goes on along the minus strand of NZ_WHJI01000014.1, from coordinate 68,249 downwards.
CAGGCCGCGCTCGACGGTAAACACGCTCGAGGTCTTGAGCCATTTGGCATCCTTGCGCGGCACGTCGACCAGGATGCGCACCTTGCCGTCGGGCGCGAGCTCCACGCGCTGCACCCGGCCTACCGGAAAGCCCGAAAACGTCACGTCCATGCCGGGGATGACGCCGTCCGAATCCTCCGACAGCAGTACCAGGCGCTGGGTGCTTTCGAACACCCCGCGCGCATACATCACGTACAGCAAAAAGGTGATGATCAGGGCGCTCATCAGCACCAGCAGCACGACCGCCTTGACTTCCACGTTGGCGACCGCCTCGGCCGGGGCGTCGTCCGGGTTGGCCGGATTGGCCGCATTCTCACCCTGTTGGCTCATCTTCGATTCCACTTGTTTGTTCCACCTATATGTATTTGACGGCCAGCGAGCCGGCTTCGATCAGCAGCAGCACGAACAGCAGGCGCACCGCGCCCGGCTGCACGGTGGACGACGAGGTGCGCCCGTAACGGTGGGCTTCGAGGATCGCGGCGCTCGGAATGACCGCCACCGACAGCCCGAAGAACACGGTTTTGAGCACGAAGCCAATCGTCACCGCCGGATTGAAAATGCGCCCCACCGTGCGCGTGTAGTCGCCCAGGCCCCAGGGCGAGAGGCCATACACGCTGGTGTAGGCCAGCACCAGCACGATCACGCTGCTGACCATGGCCAGGGAGAGGACCGCGAACGCATTGGCGATCACCTGCGGCACCAGGTCCTGGCGCAGCCGGTTCTGGGCCTGGCGCGAACGGTCGGGCGTCGATGCGGCGGCCAGCGCCAGCGCGTCGCCGGCGTTAAACGCCAGTCCCGCGCGCAGCGCCACGAACATGGCGGCGGTCAGGGGAATGAGTTCGAGCACCAGCACCCGCACCACCATCTCGAGCGCGTAGCGCGACAGGCCGTAGCTTTGCGACGTCACCACCACCACCCTGATCAGCACCAGGCTCACCAGCGCCGCCAGCAAGGTAAACCACGGCAGCACCTGCCAGGTGCTGGTGTAGATGTAGCGCGACGTGGCCAGGCGGTTGGTGCGGTTGTAGGTCGAGGGCGAAAACGCCATCACCAGCGCGACCGCCCCCAGGTACACCATGTACCACCAGCTGAAAAAGAAGCGCCAGGCGTGGCGGCCCCAATCGCGCGGCTTGGAGTACAGGAACGACTTGGGCAGGATCACCACTTACTGCCGCCGCGCTTCTTGTACGCCGCCCACCTCCATGATCGCCCCCAGGGCTTTTCGCAGCTGCGCGGTCGAGCCGATTTCGGCGGTAAACGTCATGCGCGCCTGTCCCTTGGCGCTTTGGGTATTGACGCCGATGACGTTGATTTTCTCGCGCGAGAACACTTCGGAGATATCGCGCAGCAGGCCCTGGCGGTCACCCGCCAGGATGAACAGGTCGACCGGGTAGACCGTGTCATGCCCGGCGCGGCCCCAGTCGGTCTGAATCACCCGCTCGGGCGCCTTGGCGCGCATTTCGGCGAAGTTCTTGCAGGTGGCGCGGTGGATCGAGACGCCCTTGCCGCGCGTGACAAAACCGACGATGCCGTCCGGCGGCGCCGGTTTGCAGCACTTGGCCAGCGCCGTCATCAGGCCCTCGGTGCCGACCACCAGCACGCCCGACTTGGCGCCCTGCTCCACGCTCGAGGCCCGGCTTTTACCGAGCACCACCGCGTCTTCCGGCACCACCACTTCGCCGGTGTCGTGCAGCGCCTGCTCCACGTGGCGCAGGCTGAATTCTTCCTTGCCGACCGAGATGAACAGGTCGTCGACCTTGGCGAAGCCCAGCTTGTGCGCCAGGTGCTCCAGGTTGACGGCGGTCTTGCCTTCGCGCTGGAGCGACTTTTCGACCATGGCGCGGCCGTGCGCCAGCGTCTCTTCCAGGTCGATGGCGTGGAACCAGGCGCGCACCTTGGCGCGCGTGCGCGTGCTGACCGTGTAATCGGCATTGAGCCAGTCGCGCGACGGACCGGCGCTGCCGGAGGCGCGACTGGCGGTGATGATCTCGCAGGTCTGGCCGTTTTTCAGCGCGGTATTGAGCGGCACCATGATGCCGTCCACGCGCGCGCCACGGCAGCGGTGCCCGACTTCGCTGTGCAGGTGATAGGCAAAGTCGATCGGCGTGCCGCCCACCGGCAGTTCCAGCACGCGCGCCTGCGGCGTGAGGACGAAAATGCGGTCGTCCAGGGTGGTCGACTTGAGCTTTTCGACCCACTCGCGCTGGATTTCCTCCTGCCCGACGACGGCGTCGGCCACGTCGGTCTTCCAGGCCAGCAGCTGGCGCAGCCAGGCGATCTTCTCGTCGTAGGCCTGGCCCTTGAAGTTCGATCCGCCCTCTTCCTTGTAGCGCCAGTGCGCGGCGATGCCGTACTCGGCGAAGTTGTGCATCTCCTGGGTGCGGATCTGCACTTCGAGCGGACGGCCATCATCGGCCGTGACGACCGTGTGCAGCGACTGGTAGCCGTTCGACTTGGGGCGCGAGATATAGTCGTCGAACTCCTTCGGGATCGGGGTCCAGATATTGTGGACCACGCCCAGCACCGTGTAGCAGGTCTTGTCGTCGGCCACGATCACGCGGAAGGCGCGCACGTCATAGAGCTCGTTGAAATCGAGCTCCTTGCCGCGCATCTTGCTCCAGATGCTGTAGATATGCTTGGGCCGCCCGAACACTTCGGCCGTGATGCCGGCCGCCGCCAGTTCGTTCTGCAAACGCACGATGGCCGACTGCACGAAGCCTTCGCGCATCATGCGTTTTTCTTCGAGCATCTTGGCGATGCGCTTGTAGGTATCGGGCTCGATGAAGCGGAACGACAGGTCTTCCAGCTCCCACTTGAGCTGCCAGATGCCGAGCCGGTTGGCCAGCGGCGCGTACAGGTCGAGCGTTTCGCGCCCGTAAGCGCAGGTCAGGTCGTCGAAGCGCTTGATGTCGGCAAAATAGCGCAGGGTCGTCACGCACGAGGCCAGGCGCACCAGCACCACGCGCATGTCGGTGGCCATCGCCAGCAGCATCTTGCGCAGGGTTTCGACCTGGGCCACGGCTTGCTGGGCCGCGTTCTTGCCACGGCCGACAGTCTGGTGGCCGACCGTCATGTCGCGCAGGCGGATCAGCTGGCGCACGCCGGTCACGAGGTCGGTCGCCTCGCGCCCTACGCGCCCTTCCAGGCCCTCCACCGCTTTCGGATCGAGCACCGTCAGCTCGAACATCAAGCCGGCGATGCGGGTTTCGGCGTCGCTTCGCAAATATGCCAGGGTGCTGGCCACGCCGACCGCGAAATCGAAGGCGTTCTGGCCCGACGCGCAGGCCATGTCCTTGTAGGCGTCGCCCGCATACGCCAGCGCGCTTTCGACGCGCGCGCAGTCGTCCGGAGTGAGCCCCTGTACCAGTTCGGCCGTTGTGCTGCCGAGTGCTGCAATCGAGACCATGCGGCTTAGCGCAGGGCTGCGGTAACGACGATCTCAACCAGACATGCGGGGTCGGCCAGCTTCGATTCGACGGTGGCGCGCGGCGGCGTGTGGCCGGATGCGACCCATTCGTCCCATACCGCGTTCATGCCGGCGAAACCGGCCATGTCGGCGATGAAGATCTGGCACATCAAGATGCAGCTCTTGTCGCTGCCCGCTTCGGCCAGCAGGCGGTCGACGTGGCCCAGCACTTCGCGGGTCTGGCCCACGATGTCGGCGCCGGTGTCTTCGGCGATCTGGCCGGCCAGGTAGACCGTGCCATTGTGAATCGCCACTTCGGACAGGCGTTTTCCTACGTGCAGTCGTGTAATTTCCATAATGTCTTTCAAGTACCAATCAAAAATTGTCGTGCGATGGCGATCTGGTCGTCGTGAATAAAGGTCGGGGCATGGCCCACGTTGGCAATCTCCACCAGCGTGGCGCGCGGCCCGCGCGCGGCCATGCTGGCGGCGGTGGCGCGCGAGAGCAGGTCGGAGTGTTCGCCGCGCACCAGCAGGGTCGGGCAGCCGATTGCATCATAGGCGGCCCACAGCATGGCTTCATCGGCCCGCGTGCTCTCCGGCGTGGCAGAGCGAAACGGCAGCGCCAGGCCCATGTCGTAATGACGCACCCACTGTCCGTCCGGTTCCTGGCGCAGCACGTCGCCGGCCAGCTTGCGCCACTCCTCTTCGGTGTGCTCGCCGAACGACTGCGACACCTCGCGCACAAAGCGCGCGGCCGCGTCAAAGGTCGGAAAGCGCAGCTCCTGGCCGATATAGTCGCCGATGCGCAGCAGCGCCGCCGGGTCGAGCGTCGGGCCGATATCGTTCAAGACCAGTTTGCGCACCGGGGTGCCGGGCAGCGACGCCAGGGCCAGGCCGATCAGGCCACCCATCGAGGTGCCGAACCAGTCGACGCCATCAATGCCATTGCCGTCGGTGACGCGCGCGATCAAGGTCACCATGTCGCTCACGTACTGCGGCACGCGGTACAGCTGCGGGTTGGCCAGGCGCCCGGAGCGGCCGCGCCCGACCACGTCCGGCGCCACCACGCGATAGTGACCGGCCAGCGCGCGCGCCAGGCTGTCGAAATCGTCGCCCACGCGCGTGACGCCATGCACGCACACCAGCACGCGCGGATTGGCCGGGTCGCCCCACTCCTTGTAGGCCATCTGGTGCAAGCCGGCGGGCGACATGCACTGGACGAACTTGATTCTTGCTTCGATCATGCCGGCTCCTGGTTGGGCGTTATCAAGGCCGCCACTGTCAATCAGATGCTTCCATTTTCCCTGATATGCTTGTTTCGCTACTGCGGGGGACCTCGAAAAACCGTAGCGAGCGGCGCAAGTTTCGTGCGAGAAGCGCAACCGTACGAAGGTACGGTGAGCATCGCAGGGCGAAAATTGCGCCGCGCAGTAGGTTTTTCGAGGTCCCCTGCGTTTAGAATTCTACATCATCCCCCCCAAACTCTTTCTGTAGAGGACACAATGAAATCAGGTATGTTGAGCGGTAAAACCGCGCTGGTCACCGGTTCGACCTCGGGCATTGGCCTGGGAATGGCGCGCGCGCTGGCCCAGGAAGGCGCCAACATCGTGTTCAACGGCTTCGGCGACGCCCAGCAGATCGACAAACTGCACACCGACCTGGCGCGCGAATGCGGCGTGCAGACGGCGTATCACAATGCCGACATGTCGAAGCCAAGCGAGATCGAAGCCATGATGCGGTTCGCGACAGACAAATTCGGCGGCGTCGATGTGCTGGTCAATAACGCCGGCATCCAGCACGTGGCCAATATCGAGGATTTCCCGGCCGAGAAGTGGGATGCGATCATCGCGATCAACCTCACCTCGGCCTTCCACACCACGCGCCTGGCGCTCCCAAGCATGAAGCACAAGAACTGGGGCCGCATCGTCAACCTGGCGTCGGTGCATGGCCTGGTCGGCTCGGCCCAGAAATCGGCCTACGTGGCGGCCAAGCACGGGCTGGTGGGCTTTACCAAGGTAACCGCGCTGGAGACCGCCGGCACGGGGGTGACCTGCAACGCCATCTGCCCTGGCTGGGTGCTCACGCCGCTGGTGCAAAAACAGGTGGACGCCCGCGCCGCCAAGGACGGCATCGGCAACGAGGAGGCCAAGAAGGCCCTGCTGGGCGAAAAGCAGCCCTCGGGCGAATTCGTCACGCCCGAAGAACTGGGCGCGCTGGCCGTGTTCCTGTGCAGCGCGGCCGGCAACCAGGTACGCGGCGTGGCCTGGAACATGGATGGCGGGTGGGCCGCGCAGTAAGGACCAGGGTCCGGCCCGCCGCATTGACAGTAGGGGACCTCGAAAAACCTACTGCGCGGAGCAATTTTCGCCCTGCGATGCTCACCGTACCTTCGTACGGCTGCGCTTCTCGGACATGCGCGTGCGCGACAAAACTTGCACCGCTCGCTACGGTTTTTCGAGGTCCCCCGTTGATGCCGTTGCGACTGAGAACACGGAAGAGATCGAAGCACCTCCGGGCCTGTGGCAATTGACAGGCGCGCTCGGAAGACGATCATCGCTATCGGTAAGAAACGGATAAGAAAATATGGGGAATGGAAGTCTGTCGAGACCGTCAGACGCCATCAATAGGATTCTTGACAAGCTTACCTTTGGTGCAGTCGCTCCCGGCATAGCGGGGCCATCGTGGTGGACGGAGTGGCGCCAGAGCGCGCCGCCGTCACCGCCCTGCCGATTACTCCTTGCTTTTATCCAGGTGGTGACCAAAAGCATTAAACAGCAAGTACGGGCCTGAGGAAACAGCCAGCCAAAACCACTGATGGCTATAGGCTACCCAAGCCCAGCATCCCCAAGCCCAAAGAACAACGACAATATTGAGTGCTTTGCGCACGAAACAGTCCCATTAACGAAAAACAATCGGCGTTAATTCCCAGCCGGAGCCGGGCCTGCCCCTCCTGCCAGCTCAGCCTTATGCCATCGCTATTGCGCCTTGGCTGGCGCAACGGTCAGCGTGGTGGTCGTTTTGTCGCGTTTGGCCGGGCCGCAGGCTTCCGATTCATAGCGCAGCGCGACCGCGTAGGTTTCGTCGGAATAGCGGCTCACCAGCAGGCCTTGCGACGAGTCGTAGGCGGCGCCCTTGGCGCGGTCGGTGAAGCACACTTCCAGGTCTTCGATGCCGTCGTTGTTGATGTCGGCGCGGCGCACCACGCGCAGCTGGTACAGCCAGCGCTCGCCGTCGAAGGTGACCACGTCGTCGCCGCTGTTGGTCGGCAGCATGCCGAAATCGGCGAAGGTGCGCAGCTCGGGCGTACGGCGCGCGGCCAGCGAACTGCGTACCGAGGCCAGGTCGAAGTTATCGGCAAGGAAGCGGCCCAGTTCGAGTTGAGGGAAGAACGAGGTCACCGACTTGGGCGCCGGTTTCGCCTTGGGCGCCGCGTGCACGATGGCTGGTGCGATGGCGGCAACGAGCAGCAGATGACGGAGTAGTTTCATGGCGGGTGTCCCAGGTGGCCGACGCGGGGTCGAAAGCATGACTATAACAGCGCGCACAAGGCGCCACGTAACACTGGCTGCTTCACGGACGCAGGAACTTTCCGGCTTTCGCTTCCAGGATGCCGATCAGCTCCGGCTGCATATAGGCATAGTTGTCGGGAATATCGAGGCAAATCACTTTTTTGCCGTTCAAATGGGCGCGAAAACGCTCGCCCAGGCGCCGCCGGTGCGCCTTTTCCATCACGAACACGATGGTGGCCCAGGCAATCTGCTCGGGCGACAGCGGCACCGAGGCGTCGCCGCCCAGGCCCGCCGAATCGGTTTCGACCCCGGGCCAGCTGGCGAAGACCTGCTCGGCCGTCGGGCTGCGCAGCCGGTTCTGGCTGCAGATAAAGAGTGCTCGCTGCATGCATTTCCTTCAATGTCAATCCAACATTATCCCACGCCCCACGCCCATGCAGACGCAGTGGCCCGACTCAGCCACCACGGCCCTTCCCGTACCAACAAAGGAAGCCCGTGCGATCACTATTGCGCCTCGCGCTGTCGACCCTGTTGCCCAGCATTTCTTTCGGCTGATGCTACAAGCTGCAAGCTGCGCGCGCCTCCCAGCTGGCGCGCAGGCTTGGCGCGACGATCGCCAACGGCAGCGATATCGGCGTGTTTGCCCACAGCGGCCACGCGCGCGAACAGGTCATTGCCAACTTCATACGCTCGGCGTGTCCCCGATAAGAGACACTGACATTGCCGCATATCAACCATTAAATATTTACATCAGGAAACTTCGCATTCTGCGGGTATCCACAATAGATGACGTGCAGGATTTCGATAAAGATACAGATATTCAAATATCGAACGGAGACACCGTCATGAAAAAACCCTTCTACAAGATCCTGTATGTGCAGGTTCTGATCGCCATCGTGTGCGGCGTGCTGCTCGGCGTGTTCTACCCGAAACTCGGGGTCGACATGAAACCGCTGGGCGACGGCTTCATCAAGCTGATCAAAATGATCATCGCCCCCGTGATTTTCTGCACCGTCGTCGCCGGTATCGCCGGCATGCAGGACATGAAGAAAATCGGCCGCGTCGGCGGCAAGGCGCTGCTGTATTTCGAGGTTGTCTCCACCTTCGCGCTGGCGATCGGCCTGGTCGTCGCCAACGTGGTGCGTCCGGGCGATGGCTTCAACGCCAACCCGGCCACGCTCGACACCAAGGCCGTCGCCGAATACACCGCCAAGGCGCATAACCAGAGCACGCTCGACTTCGTGATGAACATCATCCCGACCACCGTCGTCGATGCCTTCGCCAAGGGCGACATCCTGCAAGTGCTGCTGTTTGCGATCTTGTTCGGCTTCGCGCTGTCGATGCTGGGCGAACGCGGTCGTCCGATCGCCAAGCTGGTCGACGATATGTCGCATGTGATTTTCGGCGTGGTCGGGATTGTGATGAAAGTCGCTCCCATCGGCGCGTTCGGCGCAATGGCCTTCACCATCGGTAAATTCGGCCTGGCCTCGCTGCTGCCGCTGGCCAAGCTGATGGGTTCTTTCTACCTGACCTGCGCCCTGTTCGTGTTCATCGTGCTCGGCGCCATCGCCCGCATGACCGGCTTTTCGATCTTCCGCTTCATCGCCTACATCAAGGAAGAACTGCTGATCGTGCTCGGCACCAGTTCCTCGGAAAGCGCCCTGCCGGCCCTGATGCGCAAGCTCGAAAAACTCGGCTGCTCCAAATCGGTCGTCGGCCTGGTGGTGCCGACCGGTTACTCGTTCAACCTCGACGGCACCAACATCTACATGACCATGGCGGCCCTGTTCGTGGCGCAGGCCACCAATACCGACCTGACCTTGAGCCAGCAGCTCACCATCCTGGGCGTGGCGATGCTGACCTCCAAGGGCGCGTCCGGCATCACCGGCGCCGGCTTCATCACCCTGGCCGCGACCCTGGCCGTGGTGCCGACCATCCCGGTGGCCGGCATGGCCCTCATTCTCGGCATCGACCGCTTCATGAGCGAATGCCGCGCGCTGACCAACTTTGTAGGCAACGGCGTGGCCACCGTGGTGGTCTCGCACTGGGAAAAAGAACTCGATCACGAGCGCATGAAAAACGAACTGGCCAATCCTACCCATATTGACGACGACCGCGAAATGTACCCTGTTCGCAAAGCCGCCTGACGCTCGCCCTCTCCCGCGGGGGACAAGCAACCCCCGCGGGAACCCGGCTCATTTCAAGCGGTAGATCACATCGACCGATTGCGCGAATTTGAGCGACATCACCGTCAGCAGGTCGGCGCGCTCCGTGCCGATCTTCTGCGACGACGAACGTGAACCGGGCTCGCTCGGCGCCAATCCCATGGCCCGCGTCAGGTTCTTCAAGTCCCCCGTACTGACGGCGCTCGCCGCTCCCAGCTTGCGTCCGAGTCCGGCCGCAATCCCCTCCGCCTTGCGGCGCGTGATCCTGATCGCATCGCCCGCCAGCTCCGTCTCGATTTTTTCACGCCCGGTGGTATCGAACACGATCATGAAACCATCCAGGTTCGGCATGGTCAGCAACGGCGTGGCGGCGGCGCGCCATAGGGTCAGGTTGCGCACATTGATGCGCACCCCGGCGCGGATATCGTACTGCACCGGCGCGCACGCAGCCGCCGGGTCCTGCTTGCGGAAGTCCTTGCGCACATCGCGAATCTCCACATCCTCCAGCGGCACGCCCGCCTGCGCCATGGCCGCGCGGATGTCGGTGGCGCGCGCCTCGACCACGCCCGCCGCCGCGGCCGGATCGGCGTCGAAGGCGCTGATCTCGAAATCGATCTGCCCCAGGTCCGGCATGACGATCGCAGAACCCACGCCGCTGACATGGATGAAAGGATAATCGGGCAAGTCGGCCCCTTGCGCGGCCAGCGGCAACAAGGTCAGTGCGCCGGCGGCGGCGATCGTTTTGAGCATGGGTTCTCCGAAGATTGATCTGAAACGGGAGTCGCCAGAATACTGAATGTAGACACTGTTGTCTACGAAAAGAATCCTTTTGCGAATGAGCGCAGAAAGCTATAGACAACTTTGTCTAGACAGATTAATCTATAAATCAGGCACCCGCCTCAACCATGGCGCACGACGCCGCAGAAGGAGACTCGCATGACCTCATTGATCAATTCGCTGGCCGTAATGGCAGTGGCAGCCTGCATGGCCGGCGGCGCGCATGCCGCCCCGGCCGGCAACACCGAAGCCAGGGCCGACCTGGCATCCTGCGCCAAGCCGGTGTACCCGGCCGATGCGCGCGCCGCCAGGCACGCAGGCACGGTGAAACTGGCCTTCCTGGTTGGCGCCGACGGCAAGCTGGCCGACAGCAAGGTCGACACATCGAGCGGCCACCCCGCGCTCGACGACGCGGCGCACCAGGCGCTCAAGCTGTGCAAGTTCAGCGCCGCCAGCGCCAAAGGCAAGCCGGTGGAAAGCTGGGCTCACGTCGCCTACGTCTGGAAACTGTAGGGGAGCTCGAAAAACCTGCCGGGCGGCGCCGCTTAACGCAGCGCGATCAGCAGCGCCATGAGGCCGATCGCGGCCAGCGGCAAGCCGTTCATCAGCAGCGCCGCCCAGCCAAGCCAGGTGCGCGCCTCGGCATGCCCCAGCGCGGCCACGGCCAGCACCACGCCGGCCAGGCATCCCACCCCGAGCACGATGACGCCCTGCCCCACGCAGCGCATGCCGAAGTCGCCGCAGCCGCCGGTCCATCCCGACAACGTACCGCGCGTGACAAGAATCGCCAGCGCGCAGGTCAGTACGGCGACGCCGATGCTCGCCAGTGCAAGTTGCGCGGTCTTCAATGGATTTCCTTGTGTCGTTTGCCATGGCGGCACAGGCATGGTACTTGCCATGCCTGTCGCTGGCAAAGCAAACTTTACCCGCGCAACGCCGGCCGCCGCCCGTCCGGATATGCCATGCCGCGTCCGCCATAGACCATGTTGTCTATGTTAAGGCGAGGCAGCGCCATAGACGAGCGCTATTCTCAGGCGTGCCGGGATTTTTGTTAGACACGAAAGTCTAGATGGGCTAAGCTGACAGTTGTCATTCAAGGAAAAAAGCATCATGCCAACGCTTCCCGCCCCGCCCAAGCCGACAGCGGCCGAACTCGATCTTCTGCAAACCCTGTGGCCACTCGGCGCGGCCACCGCCAAGCAGGTCCACCAGGCCATCCTCAAGGAGCGGCCGGAGGCGACCTACGCGACGGTGCTGCGCCTGATGCAGATCATGCACACCAAGGGCTTGCTGATCCGCGACGAGCGCGAACGCTCGCACGTGTACGCGCCGGCCCAGGCGCAGGATTCGCTGCAGACCAATTTGCTCAAGGACCTGATCCAGAAAGCCTTTTCCGGCTCGGCCAAGGCGCTGGTGATGGCCGCCCTGCGCAGCGGCATCAGCAAAAAAGAGCGCGAGGAGATCGAAAACATGCTCAAGGAAGAAGACCAATGACGGCGTCCCTCATCGACAGCATCGGCTGGACCCTGCTCCACTTCACCTGGCAAGGCTTGCTGATCGGCTGCACCTGCGCGGTCCTGCTGGACCTGATGCGCAACACCCGGCCCGAATACCGCTACAACCTCGCTTGCGCGGCGCTGCTGGCCTGCGTGCTGTGGCCCGCCGCCGAACTGACGATGCGCCTGCACGATGGCGGCGCCGGCGCGACGGCCATGCGTTTGAGCGATCAGGTGATCGGCGCCGCGCGCGGCGGCGACGCCGGCCTCGCGGCCTGGCTGCAGGATCAACTACTGTGGATCGTCGGCTTCTGGTCGGTGTGCGCCGCGCTTCTGGCGCTGCGCATGGCGGCCGGGCTGGCGTGGATCGGCCGGACCGGCAGCGCGCCACCGGCCGGCGCCGAATGGCAGGCGCGCACCGCGCGCATGGCCGCCGCCTTCGGCGTGACGCGCACGGTGCGCCTGCGCGTGGTCGGAAACCTGGACAGCCCGCTGACCATCGGCTGGCTGCGCCCCGTGGTGCTGGTGCCGGCTTCGCTCATGAGCGGCATGCCGGCCGACCTGCTCGAAGCGCTGCTGGCGCACGAAATGGCGCACGTGCGGCGCTTCGACTACCTGGTCAACCTGGGCCAGAACGTGGCCGAGATCGTGCTGTTCTATCACCCGGCGGTGTGGTGGATTTCGGGCCGCATCCGCATCGAACGCGAGCAGATCGCCGACGACCTGGCGGCGCGCCACCTGGGCGAGCCGCGCCGGCTGGCGCGCGCCCTGTCGGAACTCGAACGCCTGCAGTTTTCCGCGCACCACCTGGCCGTGGCGGCCAATGGCGGCGACCTGGTGGAGCGCGTGCGGCGCCTGGTCAAGCCTGGCCGCCAGGCGCTCGACTGGAAGGCCGCCCTGCCCGCACTCGGCCTGGCCGCCGCCTGTTTCAGCCTGTATGCCCATGCCGCCGACGAGCGCGCGGGCGCCACCCCGACGCTGGCGACGACCAGGCCCGTGGTCGACTTTTCCAGCTGCCCCAAGCCGGTCTGGCCAGCGTCGTCGCTCAAGGCCGGGCATACCGGCACCGTCACGCTGGGCTTCAAGGTCAGCGAGAGCGGGCGCGTCACCGGCTCGCGCGTGAAGGCATCGAGCGGGCACGTGCCGCTCGATGAAGCGGCGCGCGCCGGCATCATGCGATGCCAGTTCAAGCCCGGCACGCACAAGGGCAAGCCCGCCGCGGCCTGGATGGAAATGCAGTATGTCTGGAGCCTGACCGACTAAACCGCCGTGATCGCGCGCCGCGCTCGACGAACCACGACTTACATTTCTTTATCGATCATCCATACAGACGAAAAAAAGCACCGGTGTTCAGGCCGGTGCTGTTTTGATTGAACCGCATGTGCGCCGCGCGGGCGCCATATGTTACAGCGCGGTGATAGCGCGCTTACAGCGCGCTGGCGTCGAGTTCGGCGCCGGTGGCGGCCAGTACCTGTTCCTTGCTCACACCGGGAGCCAGTTCCACCAGTTTCAGGCCGGCCGGGGTCACTTCGATCACGCCCAGGTCGGTGATGATCAGGTCGACCACGCCCACGCCGGTCAGCGGCAGGTCGCACTTCGGCAGGATTTTATGCGAGGTCGAGCCATCCTTGGCCGTGGCGACGTGTTCCATCACCACCACCACACGCTTGACGCCGGCCACCAGGTCCATCGCACCGCCCATTCCCTTGACCATTTTGCCAGGAATCATCCAGTTGGCCAGGTCGCCCTGGGCCGACACCTGCATCGCGCCCAGGATCGCCAGGTTGATCTTGCCGCCGCGGATCATGCCGAAGGAATCGGCCGAGCTGAAGTAGGCCGCGCCGGGCAAGGCCGTCACGGTCTGCTTGCCGGCGTTGATCAGGTCGGCGTCGACGGCGGCGTCAAGCGGAAACGGGCCGATGCCGAGCAAGCCGTTTTCGGACTGCAGGAAGACTTCGATGTCGGCCGGCACGTAGTTCGCCACCAGGGTCGGCAAACCGATGCCCAGGTTCACATAAAATCCATCCTGCAATTCTTTTGCCGCGCGCGCGGCCATTTCATCACGAGTCCATGCCATCTTCTTCTCCTGTACTCTTAGTTGGTACGCACGGTGCGCTGTTCGATGCGCTTTTCCGGCGTGGCGTTGACGACGATGCGGTGCACGAAAATGCTTGGCGTATGCACCTGGTCGGGATCGATCTCGCCCACTTCGACCAGCTTTTCGACTTCGACGATGGTGATCTTGCCGGCTTGCGCCACGTTCGGGTTGAAGTTGCGCGCCGTCTTGCGGTACACCAGGTTGCCGGCGCGGTCGGCCATGTAGGCCTTGACCAGCGACACATCGGCTACCAGGCTGCGCTCCATCACGTATTGTTCTCCGTCAAACTCGCGCACTTCTTTTCCCTCAGCGACGATGGTGCCGACGCCGGTCTTGGTGAAAAACGCGGGAATGCCCGAGCCGCCGGCGCGCAGCTTCTCGGCCAGGGTGCCTTGCGGGGTGAATTCGAGTTCGAGTTCGCCGGCCAGGTACTGGCGCGCGAATTCCTTGTTCTCGCCCACGTAGGACGAAATCATTTTCTTGATCTGGCGCGTGGTGAGCAACTGGCCGAGGCCGAAGTCGTCCACGCCGGCATTGTTGGAAATCACGGTGAGCTGCTTGACGGCGCTGTTGCGCAAGGCCAGGATCAGCGCTTCCGGTATGCCGCACAGGCCGAAGCCGCCGACTGCGATGGTCTGGCCATCGCTCACGATGCCGGCCAACGCCGATGCCGCGTCAGGATAAACTTTGTTCATTCCCTGTCCCTTTTTATAGTTAAGCTAAATTCGTTCCTACTGCACTGCATAGTGGATTCTCAGCATAAAATACGCGGGCCGAAAGCACAATACCGTAGAACTACCGGCTTGCCGAATCACTGATCACCATCCAATGACCGCATCATACGCCATCGATTACGAAACCATTTTCCGCCACGCGCCGGTCGGCATGTGCATTTCGGTCGACCGCGTCATCCAGTCCAGCAACGATGCCTTGACCTCGATGTTCGGCTACGTCCACGGCGAACTTGATGGGCAATCGTTCCGGGTACTGTACCCGACCATGGATGAATTCCTGCGCACGGGCGACCGCATCATTCCGGTGATGAACGCGCGCGGCGTGTATTCGGACGAGCGCATCATGCGCCGCGCCGCCGGCGAACTGTTCTGGTGCCACGTGAGCGGGCGCGCCCTGGACGCGCGCGAGCCGCTCGGCGCCGGCGTGTGGACGTTCGAGGATGTCAGCGAAAAGCGCCCGGTCACGGCCGAACTGACCCCGCGCGAGCGCGAAATCGCCGCCTTGCTGGTCGAGGGCAAGACCAGCAAGGTGATCGCGCGCGAAACCGACCTCAGTCCCCGCACCGTGGAAATGCATCGCGCCAAGCTGATGCGCAAATTCTCCGCATCCACTTCGTCCGAACTGGTGCATAAACTGGTGGGCGTGAGCCGCTGACATTCTGTTGCCATTCGATTTCTGGTAATATATTTCCGGCAATATTTTCTTGCCAATAATTACCACTTATCTACTCCGCTCACGATCAGGAATAAGCGCATGACTTCTCCCCAGGCAGAATGGCAAAAACACGTGCTCGGCTATGCCGACGCCATCAACGATTATGTGCGCACCGGCCTGGCCGACGGCTGGGACAAGGCCGGCGAAGAGCCGTCCATGCCACCGATGCAGCACCTGTTGCCGCACTGGCTCGAAGCGCTGCGGGAGGTCAACCAGCCCGGCAAGGACGAGGCCGCGCATGACGCGTTCCGCAAGGCCTGGCCGCCGGCGCACGCGCCGCTGGCCGACCTGCTCGATTCGCAAGGCATCAAGAGTTCGGAACTGCTCTTGCTCGACGATGGCAGCATGCTGCTGCGCGCCGGCGCCCCGTACCAGGATGGGCCGGTGCTGCATCTGCAGGGCGCCACCTGCACCGATATCGAGGGCATCGACTTTATCGGGCGCTGCCCGCAGCGCCGCTATTTTGCCACCTGCAATGACGAAGGCGTGACCGTCACCGATGGCTGGCTCGGCCCCAAGGTGGCCGAGCTGGCCTGGCCGACCGGGCATGAAGACCTGCCCGAAGGAATGGAAGGCGAAGACCTGGAAGACCGCCCGCGCCCGACCCGGCTGATCCCCTTTCCCGACGGCCAGCGTGTGCTGCTGGTCAGTTCAAGCGGCATTTACGTGCTGGCGGCCGGGGGCGCGCGGCGCCTGTGGCCGACCGCCGAGTCGCTGGAAGAAGATGGCTTGCCGGTGCGGCTCGACATGGAGCACGGCGCCATTTCACCGGATGGCAAGTGGATCGCGGTGGGCGGACAGGATGGCGCGCACCAGGTGTTCGACGCGCAGTTGAACATGGTCTCGAGCATCGGCCCGGTGGGCGAATATCCGCACTATGCTGCTTTCAGCGGCGACAGCCAGATGGCGATCTTCAACGCCTGCCACTTTTACGAGGGCGCCACCCTGGCCGTGGACGTGAAGGATTTCCCCGGCCTGGACACCGATTTCTACGACGACGACCCGCGCACCCCGACCGTGCAGGAAGGCGCGCGCGTGTACGCGGCGGTGCACCGCCAGGGCGAGTTCATCGTCGGCGACGCGCAAGGCTACCTGCGCGCATTCGGCCCGACCGGCAGGAAGCACTGGCACCACTTCGTCGGTTCGACCGTCATGGCGATGGATATTTCACGCGACGGCAACACCCTGGTGGTGTCGACCTGCGCCGGATTTATCTCCACCATCCGCCTCGACGCCGGCAAGGCCGCGCCATGGCAGATCGGCACCGGCGGACACCGCGAACTGCAACGCTGGCTGTTCTGGGCCAGTTTCGGGCGGCCGCTGCTCTGGTAAGTACGCATCCCCGCGCTCCCCCGGTGTCGCTCCCCCCGGTGTCAGGTCTGACATTCGGACACGAGCTCGGCGGTATTGCGGCAGAACCGGTGCCCGTTTGCCTCCCCCCGGTGTCAGGTCTGACATTCGGACACGAGCTCGGCTGTACTGCGGCAGAGCCCGTGTCCGTTTGTCAGACCTGACACCGGGAAGACACCGGGAATGCGTAGAGCCCGTGTCCGTTTGTCAGACCTGACACCGGGAGACTGGTAGATGGACCTGCGGGCACACCGGAAGCTTGCGCCGTCCCCGCTCAGGAAACCACGGTCCCGTGTACGGTTCGAGGACCGGTTTCCATAGAGCGTAGCAAGGCTGCTCATCCCAGTAGCGGCTCACCAGAAGCCATGCGTAGATCCGTTCGACGTACGGACAGGTATCGGACGGCTTGAACACCTTGTATTGGGTGAACTCGCGCGCCGTGACTGGCCTGCCCACCACCGCCTCCCAGAAGTCGAAGGGCGAACCGCAACCGACAGCACCATATTGCGCGAACTCGTCGATCTCTTCCGCGGTGAGGTGCGCTTGCACGTTCTCGCGAAAGTAGCGCTGGGCCAGTTCGAGGGTGTCGTCGTTCGTCCGCCTTTTCATTGCTTGCAATTGAGTCTCTCAGAAACGGTGCTGCACGCCGGTGATGACGCCACGCTGGGTGTCGGCAAAACCGGCATCATCACGCGACAGACCTGTCAGGCGCGCGTTCTTGGCCTTGGCATACGCCGCCGCCACGTACACATCGGTGCGTTTCGAGAGCGCGTAACGGTAGCGCGCCACATATAAGGTCGGGTCGGCATCGGCGCCGGCGGCCACGTTGCTCACATCGATTTTGTAGACCGCGCCGGTGATGGTGGTGTTCTGCAAGCCTTTCCAGGCGACGCCGGCCCACACAGTCTTGCCTTCCACATCGCGCAGCGTGCGGTTGCCCGACTCGGCCTGGTAATCGCGCGCGACCAGGTACATTTTGAACGAACCGGTTTCATAGGTCGCGCCGGCATGGATGACGGTGGCCTCGTCGCGCCGGCCGCTGGCCGCCAGCGTGTTGCCGTTGACCCGCTCCCAAGTGCCCATCAAGCCGAGGCCGCCGGCGCTGTAGCTCACGGCAGCGGCGATCTTGGCGCTGTCGCGCGCGCCGCTGCTCTGCTCGCCGAAACCATAGGTCGCGCCATACTTGAAGGCGCCGGTCGCGCCTGAATACTTGACCATATTATCGAAGCCGGTCGTCATGCCGTACTTGGACGGCCCGGTGGCCGGCCCGCTGGTGGCCCAGGAATAGAAGGGAGCAAAGCCCATCGGATCGAACTGGATGACGGTGTCGTACACGCTGGTAAACGAGCGCCCCAGCAGCACCCGGCCGAACTTGCCGTCCAGGCCCACACAGGCCTGGCGCCGGAACAAGGCGCCGTCCATGCCGCCGGTATCCATCAGCACGCCGCCTTCGAGATTCCACACCGCTTTCAGGCCGGCGCCGATGTCCTCGCTGCCGCGCAAGCCCCAGCGCGAGGTATTCATGCCGCCCGAACTGACCCGGGTGGCCGACTTGCCGCCGGCGAGCGCATCGGACGCATAATCGACGCCCGCATCGAGCAGTCCGTAGACTTGCACGCTGGACTGGGCATGGGCCGCGGCGCTGGCGCCGAGGGCGAGGACGGCAACTGCGAACGAGCTACTTTTCATTGGTCTCTCCGGTAAAGTGTACGGGGCCTTGCGGCCCTTAATGACGGGTGCGCGCGGCCGCCGGCCGCAACGCCGGCGCAGGCGCGCCGGCGCTGTCGAGCCGGAACACGCTGACCACGCGCGCCAGCTTGTCAGCCTGTTCCTGCAAGGCGTTCGCCGCGGCGGCCGCCTGTTCGACCAGCGCGGCGTTCTGCTGGGTCACTTCATCCATCTGCACGATGGCCTTGTTGACTTCATCGATGCCGGTGCTCTGCTCGTGGCTGGCGGCCGAGATTTCGGCCACCACGTCGCTCACGCGGCGCACGCTGACCACCACCTCGGTCATGGTGCTGCCGGCGCGCTGCACCAGCGCGGTGCCGGCGTCGACCTGGAACACGGAATTGTCGATCAATTGCTTGATTTCCTTGGCGGCCGCCGCGCTACGCTGGGCCAGGTTGCGCACTTCGGAGGCGACCACAGCGAAACCCCTGCCCTGCTCGCCGGCGCGCGCCGCTTCGACGGCGGCGTTGAGCGCCAGGATATTGGTCTGGAAGGCGATGCCGTCGATCACGCTGATGATGTCGACGATCTTGCGCGAGGAAGCGCTGATCGATTCCATGGTGCTGATCACTTCGCTCACCACGGCGCCGCCGTCGCTGGCGATGGTCGAGGCGGTCATGGCCAGCTGGTTGGCCTGGCGCGCATTGTCGGCATTCTGGCGCACGGTGGAAGTGAGCTCCTCCATGGCGGAAGCGGTTTCTTCGAGCGAGCTGGCCTGTTCCTCGGTGCGGCTCGACAGGTCCAGGTTGCCGCTGGCAATTTCCGCCGAGGCCAGCGCGATCGTATCGGTGCCGCTGCGCACTTGCTGGACCACGCCCAGCAGGCTGTCGTTCATGCTGCGCAGGGAAGTCATCAGCTGCCCGGTTTCGTCGGTGCTGGAGGCGACGATCACCCCGGTCAGGTCGCCGCCGGCCACCCGTCCGGCGATCGCCACCGCCTCCTGCAGGGGGCCGGCCACGATGCGCGCCAGGCCCACGGCCAGCAGCAGGCCCACCGCCGCCAGCGCCACCAGGCTGCCGATGATCAGCTTGCGCGCCATCTCGTAGGTCTGCATGGCAAACGCCGCCGACGCCGCGCTGCCGCTGTCATTGGTCTTGATGATGGCGTCGAGCGCTTCGTTAATCTGGCGAAATACCTTGTTCGACGGGCCACGGAAGGCCGCGCGCGCTTCATCCTTCTTGCCGGCGTGCGACAAGTCCGTCACTTTCTTGCTCTCGGCCAGGTAGTTGTCGAGCACCACCTTCAGTTCCTTGTAGAGCCGCGTTTCCTCCGCTTCGGTCACCAGCGCGGCGTACGACGCCTGCTGTTTGCGCAGGGTCTCCAGGCGCGTGGCCATCGACTTGTCGGTGGCCAGCATGTCGGTTTCCTCAAGCAGCAGCACATGGGTCGCTTCCGAGATGCGGTAGCGCGACAGCGAGGCCTGCACCTGCCCCAGGTAGCGTACCGAGGGCAGCCAGTTGCTGGCGATATCGTTGGAGGCGTCGCGCACCTTGACCAGCTGGCTGATCGAAAACACGCCCAGGAAACAGGCCATCGCGACGACCAGCGCAAACACCAGCATCAGCTTGCGGGCAATCTTCAGATTGTAGAACCAGGACATGGAGACCTCTCAAGTTTCCGGTGGACAACTGTCGATTCTATCCCCGTATTGATCCATGTCGAACTATTCGCACATAAGCGTTGCTTTTTAAGAGGCTGCGTACTGCCCCTTAGCGAACTCAGCAATCACTGAAAAAGATATGTTTACGGGGAAACGCAATGGTATAGTTCAGTCCCCATAATTTCCATTAAGAAACTATATGTTCTCCAGACTGGCCAGCGTTTCCCTTGCCCTGTTCGCCTTGAGCGGCTGTGCGATCCATCAAACCGTCAAGCCTGTCGAGCGGCTCGACAGCAAAACCGTGTGCATCGTCCAGAACGGCAACGTGCGTGCGACCTTCCTCGACGCCTTCGAGCGCGCGCTGAGCAACAAGGGTTACGAGGTCAGGCGCCTCGACAGCGACGCCTCGCTGATCGCGTGCCCGGTCACCTCGACCTACACGGCGAGCTGGCGCTGGGACTTGGCGATGTACATGTCGTATGCCGACATCGTCGTCTACAAGAACGGCAAGCCTTCCGGCAAAGCCACCTACGACGCCACGCGCGGCGGCGGCAATATGGGCAAGTTCATCGGTGCGGAAAAGAAGATCACCGAGCTGGTCGACCAGCTGTTCCCGAGCACTGCCGGCTCGTAAACCCCGGCACGGTGCTTTGCTAGTCAGCAAGGGGGATGAGGTCAAGCTGCTGGCGGCCGGCAGTTCCCCGCAGGCCTGCCCGGTGACCGCGCTCTATGATCGCAGCTGGGTCAACCGCGGCTCCTTCCATCTGGAGTTGAGCGATACGATCATCTATAAAGATGGCAAGCAGGTCGGCCGGGCCACGTACAAGGTGGACCGTGATGCGAGTTTGCTGTCGCAGATGGCCAATGGCGACACCAAGATCGAGGGGATGGCCGAGCAGCTGTTCCCGGGCAAGGCCGGTCAGTAATGATCAACTGCCCGATCGCGCGGCCGGCGTTCCCGGCCGCGCAGTCTTGCCTCGTTAGCCGTACTTCTTGAAAATGAGCGAGGTGTTAATGCCGCCGAAGGCAAAATTGTTGGTCATGATGTAGTCGGTGTCGATGCGCCGACCCTCGCCGTGGATGTAGTCGAGCGGCGCGCAGCGCGGGTCCACCTGCTCCAGGTTGATGGTCGGCGCAAACCAGCCCTCGCGCATCATCTCGATGCTGATCCACGCTTCCAGCGCGCCGCAGGCGCCCAAGGTGTGGCCCATGTAGCTTTTCAGTGAACTGATCGGCACACCCGCGCCGAACATGGCGTTCGTGGCGTGCGATTCGGCGATGTCGCCCTGCTCGGTGGCGGTGCCGTGCGCGTTGATGTAGCCGATCGCGCCAGGCGCCAGGCCGGCATCGGCCAAGGCCAGCTCCATCGCAATCTTCATCGTCGCCGCATTCGGCTGGGTAACGTGGCAGCCGTCGCTGTTGGTGCCGAAGCCGACCAGCTCCGCGTGGATGGTGGCGCCGCGCGCGAGCGCATGCTCCATCTCTTCCAGGATCAGGCAACCGGCGCCCTCCCCGATCACCAAACCGTCACGCGCGCCGTCGAACGGACGCGGGGTGCTGCCCGGCGTATCGTTGCGCGTGCTGGTGGCGAACAGGGTGTCGAACACCGCCGCTTCGGTGGCGCACAACTCCTCCGCGCCGCCGGCGACCATGGCCGTTTGCTGGCCGTTGCGGATCGCTTCATACGCGTAGC
This sequence comes from Massilia sp. CCM 8734, assembly GCF_011682155.1. Classification (NCBI taxonomy): domain Bacteria; kingdom Pseudomonadati; phylum Pseudomonadota; class Betaproteobacteria; order Burkholderiales; family Oxalobacteraceae; genus Massilia; species Massilia sp. CCM 8734. Next base: position 46,937 of record NZ_WHJI01000014.1, on the reverse strand, counting down.
CGATGCCCTGGCTGCCCGAGGTGCAGGCCGACGAGGTGGTGATCACGCGCCCGGTCAAACCGAAAAACACGCCGATGTTCACCGGCGCCGTATGCGCCATCATCTTGATGTAGGTGGTGGCGTTGATGCCGCGCGTGCTGCGCTCTTCCATCATGCGGCCAAAGTCGCCGATCGCGCTCGGGGTGCCGGCGGACGAACCGAAGGACACGCCCATGCGACCGCTTTTAAGCAATGGATGCTCGAGCAGGCCGGCGTGTTCGAGCGCCATTTCGCTGGCGCGCGTGGCCATCAGCGCCACCCGTCCCATGCTGCGGATGGCTTTGCGGTGAAAGCGCTCGCCCAGTTCGAACGGGGCGGCCGCCGCCCCCAGCTTGGTGTTCAGGCCTTCGTAGTCGGCCCAATCAGCCATTGGCACGATGGCGTTGCGGTATTCGCCCAGGCGCGTGCGAATCGCGGCCCAGTCGTTGCCCAGGGGGCTGATGCCGGCCATGCCGGTGACGACGACGCGGCGCGTCATACCATGCCTCCGTTGACCGAGATAACCTGGCGCGTGATGTAGGACGCGTCGGCCCCGACCAGGAAACTGACCGCCGCCGCCACTTCCTCGGGTTTGCCGACCCGTTTGGCGGGAATCATCTTGAGCGCTTCTTCCAGCGGCACGTCGCTGATCATGTCGGTCTCGATCAGGCCGGGCGCCACGCAGTTGACGGTGATCGCGCGCTTGGCCAGTTCGATCGCCAGCGCCTTGGTGGCGCCGATGATGCCGGCCTTGGCGGCGCTGTAATTGACCTGCCCGCGATTGCCAGCCAGGCCCGACACCGACGCCATGGTGACGATGCGGCCGGGTTTGCGGCGCTGGACCATCGGCATGACCAGGGGATTGAGCACGTTGTAGAAGCCATCGAGATTGGTCTTCAAGACGATATCCCAATCCTCGCCGCTCATGGCCGGGAAGGCATTGTCGCGCGCCACGCCTGCGTTGCACACCACGCCGTAGTAGCAGCCATGCTGTTCGATGTCGGCCAGCAGCGCGGCAGCGGCCGCATCGCGCTCGCCGATATCGAACTGCAGCACGCGCGCGTGGCGCCCCATCGCTTCGATCTCGCGCGCGACCGCGTCGGCCTCGGCGCGCTGGCTGCGGCAATGAACGACGATATCGTAGCCGTCGCGCGCCAGGCGCAGCGCGATGGCCTTGCCGATGCCGCGCGACGAACCCGTCACCAATACTGTCTCGTTGATACTGCTGTGGCTACCGCTCTGGCTACTCATTAAAAACTCCGCTGCAAAAATTCGTTAACATTATCGGGCTGGAAGACCGTGATGGTGGCGTTGGCCAGGTTGGCCGCGCTGGCGCCATCGTCGATGCGGCAGTCGAACGCGCCCAGGCCGTTCTCGCCCTGCAGCACGTGCTGGACATGCACATGCAGCACGCTACCCAGGGTGAACAGGGGCACATTGGCCTGGTAGCGACGCGCGCCGAGCAAAAAGCCCACGCGCACCGCGTCGCCGCGCAGGCGCGCCAGAAAGCCGGCGTGGGCGGCGATGGCCTGCGCCATGTATTCGATGCCGACCCACGAGCCGACGCCCGCCCCCTCGACTCCTTCCGCGTCGAAAAACACGCTGTGCTGGCCGATGGTCACTTCCGCGCACAAGGTGCTGGTGCCGGCCGTGAGCACGCGGTCGAGGAATACCATCTCGCCTTCATGCGGGACCAGCGCGCGGATGTCGGGGAAGCTGTCGCTGTTCATTGGGTCCGTCCCAGGATCAAGGTGGCGTTCGAGCCGCCGAAGGCGAACGAGTTACTCAGCGCCCAGTTAAGCGGGCGACCGAGGCGCGCGCCGGGCGCCGCCACGTTCAGGACCGGCAGCGCCGGGTCGGGCACGCCGTCCCACAACTGCGGCGGCAGTAAACCTTCCGGATTGTCGATCTGCATGGCCAGCCAGATCAGCGCCGCTTCCAGCGCGGCCGCCGCGCCCAGCGCGTGACCGGTAAAACCCTTGGTCGAACTGACCGGCACCGCTGGCCCGAACAGGTCGTGCACCACGCGCGACTCCATCGCATCGTTCTGGATGGTGGCGGTGCCGTGCAGGTTGATGTAGTCGATCTGCGCGGCGTCGATGCCCGCCCGCCCGAGCGCTTCGGCAATCGCCAGGCGTGCGCCGCTGCCGGCCGGATCGGGGGCGGACATGTGATGGCCGTCGGAAGCTTCGCCCCAGCCGCACAGGGCGACCGCGGCCGGCTCGCGCGTCATCAGGAACAGGGCCGCGCCCTCGCCGATGTTGATGCCGGCGCGGTTCGCGCTCAGCGGGTTGCAGCGCGCCGCGCTGACCGATTCGAGCGCCGAAAAACCGGCGACCGTAAAGCCGCACAAGGTGTCGACACCGCCGGTGACGACGGCGTCGCACAGGCCCATGCGGATCAGGCGCGCGGCGCTGGCCATGGCCTTGGCGCCGGACGCGCAGGCGCTCGAATGGGCGTAGGCCGGGCCGGTGGTGCCCAGTTCGTGCGCCAGCATGGATGCGGGGGAGCCCATCTCCTGCTGCGCATAATGAAAATCGGCCGGCAGCGCGGCGCCCGCAAAATGCGCCCGCAGCGCCGCTTCGGTTTCGGCGATGCCGGACGTGCTGGTGCCGATCACGATGCCGACCCGGTTGGCGCCGTAGCGCGCCACGGCGGCATCGACGGCGGGGCGGATTTGCGCCAGCGCGGCCAGCGCCAGCCGGTTGTTGCGGCTGCGCTGGCCGAGCGGGAGCGCGGCGTCGTCGGGCAGCGCGCCAAGCACGCGCCCGAGCGGCAGTTCGCGCCCCGGCGACCAGGCCTCGGTCGGGGCGATGCCGCTCTCGCCGGCGTACAGGCGGCGCTTGATCTCTTGATGCGAGTCGCCCAGCGCGCACACGATCCCGCATTCGTTCAGAAAGAGCTTCATATTCTTAAGGCGCCGACTCGATGGTCAGGCGGTAATCGTAACGCAGGTTGTCGAGGACCACAGTGCCGCTCCAGCGCGGCATCTGCGTGTAGGTAATCGTGGCCACCACCGCGCCATCGAGGTAAAGGGTGCGGGAGAGGCCGGCGTCTTCGATGCACCAGCCCTGCGGCAGGCTGCGCGCAATTGCCTCGGCCGGCCACAGGGTCAGCTGCATGTCTTCCAGCACGTCGTCGGCGCGCACCTGCTTGGGCAGCATCATGTGGCGCCACGAGTTCAGTTCCTTGCCGTCGTAGTTCAGGCTCAGGACGCGCTGGCCGAAGGCCAGGCCGACCATCTGCACCTGCTGCGGATCGACTTCGACGGCGGCGTCGAGTTCGTCGATGCGGCCCTTGCGCTCGACCTTCAGGTGCTGCTGCACGCTAATGCTTGCCCCTAGCGCTTGCGGCGCCAGCTTGATGCCCAGGCGCGCGACCGGCGCCGGCGGCGTGCTACAGGCGCCCAGCAGCGTGGCGGCCAGCAGGGCCGCGAGAAGGCGGGAGTTACGCATGTTTCTTGTCCTCGGTGTTCGTGAAACAGGGGACCAGCAGCCACGCGAGCGCGGTCCCGATCAACATCGTCAGTCCGAACGCTTGCAGCGCCGGGGTGCGGCTCAGGCCAAGCAGGCCGAAAGACAAAATCGTATTGGCAGCCGACAGGCCCACCGCCAGCCACGGCGTGCTGTCGCGCCGGTCCGGGTGCTCCTGCATGAAGATGCCGTAATCGACGCCCACCCCCAAGAGCAGCATCAGCGCGAGCACGTGGAACAGTTGCAGCGACTGGCCGGCCAGGCCAAGCACGCCCAGGGTGGCGATGGTCGCCAGCGCGGTCGGCGCCACCACGCGCCAGGCGTTGCCGCGATAGCGCGGGTACAGCAGCACCAGCACCACCGCGTAGGCGGCCAGCACGACCCAGCCCATGTACTGCCGGTAGCGGCCCAGCACCGATGAAATCTCGGCGACCTTGTCGACCCACTGCACGCCTTCCATGCCCTCGCCCGCCTTACGCAGTTCGGGCAGCGCGGCCATGCTCATGCCGCGCAGCGCGACAATACTGGCGTGGACGCCGTCGATCTGGCCCAGCCACAAATGGCGCCATGGCTCGCTCGGCGGCGTCTTGAGGAATTCCTCGGGCGTGAGCGGTGTACGCGGCGCCATCAGGTGCGCGCGCGTGGCGGCGACCCAGGCGCTGTCTTCATCGATCGCCTTGGCCAGCGCGTCGAGCGGGCCGCCGGGCGCGAGCAGTTTGGCATCGACCAGGGCGCGCCGTTCGATCTGCGTGCGGGTCGACGGCACCCAGTTCGACATGGCCTGGTAGCCGCCGATGCGCTTGGCCGCGACCAGCGGATCGAGGCGGCGCTTGAGTGCTTCTTCGCGCTGCAGCACGATTTCGGCGCTGGCGCCGCGCACCAGGAAATACTGCACCGGCGTCGGCGCATCGAGCAATTTACCCAGTTTGATCTGGTCGTCGATCAGGTGCTTGGGCGGCGTTTGCAGCGAGCGGATATCGTCATTGACGCCCAGGCGCGACCAGCCGAAACCGGCCAGCAGCACGAACACGGCTGCGATGGCGAAGGTCGGCGCGTCCAGGCGCGCGCGCGGCCAGCGGCCCAGCGCCGCGCCGTAGCTGCGCGCCAGCGAGCCGGTTTTCAGGGTGCCGCCGGAAACGAGCAGCGGGAACCAGCAGGTCACCGTCAGCCAGGCGAACACCAGCCCCACGGCGGAAAACACGGCCATGTGGCGCAGGCCGGGGAACGGCGTAAAACCGAGGCCCGTGTAGCCGATCACCGCCGCCAGCAAGGTCAGGCACAGTCCCGGCAGCAGGCGTTTGAGCAGGCGCACCGAATTCTCGTCCGGATCGGCGCTCATGCGGTTGCACAGGTAGTAGATGCCGTAATCCTGGGCCACGCCGATCAGGCTTGCCCCAAAAACGAGCGTGAGCAGGTGGATGCGCCCGAACAGCAGCCAGCACACCGACAGCGAACCGAGAAAACCGATTCCGATCGAGAGCAGCACCAGCGCGATCGGACGCAGCGAGCGGAAGGTGAACCACGTCAGCAGCACGATGCCGGCCAGCGAGCCGACGCCGATGGTCGACATTTCGCCTTCGGCCTGGTGGCTGGCGGCGGCGGCATGCAGCACCACGCCGGCCGTGATCACGCGCGCCTGCGGGGCGGCCTTGAGCGCGGCCTGCTTGGCCTGTTCGAGCAGCGGCACCACGGTTTGCTGGGCCGTCATCGAAAATGCCGGCGCGCGCATGGTCAGCGGCATGAGCACGTATTGACGTTCGGCGTCGGCCACGAACAGCTTGTCGTCGCGCGGACGCACGGGTGTTTCTTGCGCGCGTTCCTGGACCCAGCCGGTGAACAGGCCGAACGGATCGTCGCGGAAGGCGCCCAGCTTCGGGCCTGAGAAGGCGGTGTACAGTTTTGCCAGCGCCGCCTCGGTCCAGAATTGCGCGCTCTCGTTGCGCAGCTGCGCTTCCTGCGGCGCCGTCAGCAAAGCCACGCTGTGCTTCTGGAATGGCGCCAGCCAGTCGCCCTGGGTTTCGTCGGACAATTTGACCGCTTCCAGCACGCCGGGCTTGCTGGCCAATACGGCGTTGTAGGCGTCTGCGGCGCGCCTGGCGTCGTTCCAGTCGGCGGCGCCGACCAGCACGATCACGCGCTGCTGCGCCGCGTCCACCATGTGGGTGAACGACTCCTGCAGCACCCGATCGCGCTCCTGCACCGGCAGCAAGGTCAGGATGTCGGTGTCCGGCACGATGCGCTGGACCATCCACAGGTAGGCGTTATGCCCCAGCAGGGCGCACACCACCACGGCCCAGATCCAGGCCAGCCACTTGTGCCGCTTTACTTCCATGTTCACAGCAGCGCCGCCTCATCAAGCGTGATTGCGCCCTCGCCTGTTTTGATCTCGGAGAAAACGATCAAGGTTTTGTCGCCCGATGCTTCCGCAATCTGGATATTTTTCACGTAGGCGCCGCCGTCGAGCGAGATGGCGCCGATGGCCTTGGCCAGCGCCGGCTGGCGCGCCTTGAGCGCCACTTGCCAGGCGCCGCCATCGACGCTGCCATCGACTTCGAACAGGGTCTCGAGCTGGCCCAGGTCGCCCGAGAGCAGCGAGAACAGCACGCTGTTAATCATGCGTACGGTCGGTTCCTGCTTCGCTTCGAGGCGCATCGCCACGCGCTCGCCCTGGAAGCTGACGATTTCGTCGCGCGTCAGGCGCAGGGTGTTCGGGAATGGCTTCAAGGTGCGCCACAGCACGCCCTTGCCGGCGACGACGCAAAAGCGGCCGTTCGAAGCGAGCGGCTTTTTCATGCCGGCCAGGTGCTTGGTCTGGTCGAAGCGGCCGCACAGCATGCTCGGCTTGGCCAGCAGCGCTTGAATTTTGGCGATCGGCGCGGCGGCGGTGGCCGCTGCGCAGGAGGCGGCGATGGCGAATGCCAGGATCAGGCGTTTCATGCGGGTGTGACTCCTAGTTTTTCAAACAGCACGGGCGGCGACATGAAACACATCTCGCCGCTGGCGATATCGACCGCCACCTGGGTGGTGCTGGCGCGGTTCAGGCGCTTGCCGCTGGCCGCGTCGGTGATCAGGTAATCGATCTTGAGGCGGTTTTCGTATTCGACGATTTCGGCGCGCAGGGTCAGGCGCTGGCCGAACACGGCCGGCCCGATGTAGCGCAGGTTCATGTCGATCACCGGCCAGGCGAAGCCGGACGCCTTCATCTGCTCGTAGTTGTAGCCGATCTTGTCGAGCAGCGCGCAGCGCGCCACTTCGAGGTACTTGACGTAGTTACCGTGCCAGACGATCTGCATCGGGTCCAGGTCGAAGAACTGGACCTGCATCCCGGTCTCGGCGAACCAGCGGCTCGGCGGCGCGCCCCTACGCATACAGGCTCCAGGCTTGCTCGCGCAGGCGCGCAATGAGCACGCGCAGCTCGGGCTCCAGGCGGCGGTCTTCCACCACCGGCGCCACGTCCACGCCGATTTTTTCCATCATGTCCATCAGCGCGGCCGGCGCGGGATGCTCCGGATTGACGCGCAGGCGCAGCCACACGCCCTGGCGCACCGTGATCAGGAGCGCGGCGACCACCTGCTCGGTCAGGTCGAGCACGCGCAGGCAGTCGCGCGCGGCGATGGTGCCCATGCTGACCTTGTCCTGGTTGTGGCATTCGGTCGAGCGCGAAAACACCGAGGCCGGCATGGTCAGCTTGAGCGCTTCCGCGGTCCATGCCGAAGAACTGATCTGCAAGGCTTTCAGGCCGTGGTTGATGGCCGCGCGCGGACCTTCGGCGCCGGACAGGTTGGCCGGCAGGCCGTGGTTGTAGCGGCTGTCGACCAGCAATGCCATCTGGCGGTCGAGCAGATCGGCCAGGTTGGCGACCGCATTTTTCATGCCGTCCATGGCAAAGGCGATATGGCCGCCGTAAAAATGGCCGCCGTGCAGTACGCGTTCGCCTTCGGCGTCGATGATCGGATTGTCGTTGGCGCTATTGAGTTCATTTTCGATCGACTGGCGGAAGAACGGCAGCGCGTCGGCCAGCACGCCGATGACGTGCGGCGCGCAGCGGATCGAGTAGCGGTCCTGCAGGCGCTTGCCATTGCGTTCGGCCCGGCCCACGTGCAGGTCTTCGCGCAGCCATGCGGCCACGCCCTGCATGCCGGCGTGCGGCTTGACCGAGAACAGGGTTTCGTCAAAGTGGTGCGCATTGCCGTCGAGTGCGAACGAGGCCATGGCGGTAATCCGCGTGCACATGCGGGTCAGGTATTCGGCGCGGTCGTAAGCCAGGCAGGCCAGCGCGGTCATGACGGCGGTGCCGTTCATGATCGCCAGCCCTTCCTTGGGGCGCAGGCGCAGCGGCGTGATGCCGGCTTCCCGCAAGGCTTGCGCGGCCGGGACCTGCACGCCGTCGCGCCAGACTTCACGCTCGCCGCACAATACCGCCGCCAGGTAGGACAGCGGGGTCAGGTCGCCGCTGGCGCCGACCGAGCCTTCGCTCGGGATCAGCGGCAACAGGCCCGCGTCCAGGAGGCGCGCGATCTGTTCCAGCAGTTCGACGCTCACGCCCGAAAAGCCTTTCGAGAGCGACGCCAGGCGCGTGGCCATGACCGCGCGCGTTTGCGCAGGAGTCAGGTACTCGCCCAGGCCGCAGCCGTGATAGGTATACAGGTGGTGCGGCAGTTCGGCTACCAGTTCGGGGGGGATGACCACCGTGCACGAGTCGCCGTAGCCGGTGGTCACGCCGTAGATGGTGCCGTCCTCGCGCAGCAGGCGGTCGAGGAAATCGGCGCCGCGGGCGATCGCCGCGCGAAATACCGGATCGAGCGACAGTTCCGCGCTGGCGGTGCCGCGCGCAATATCGACAATATCCTCGATGGTGAGGCGCTCGCGGTCGAAGGTGACGGCGCGGCGGGTGGTGCTCGGGTCAGGGTGCATCGTGCTTGTCCAGATGGGGTAAGTGCCAGAAATCGTAAAAGTTGAACCACTCGAGCGGGGAACGGGTGCAGTGGTGCTGCAGGCGCGCCGCGTAATCGGTGGCGATGGCCGACACGGCTTCGTCGCGGCCCTTGCGCGGCAGGCGCACCGACTCGCGCAGCAGTTCGAAGTGGACTTCGTAGCCGCGCTTGATGCGGGTCGAGAACATCATGTAGAGCGGGCATTGCAGGACCGAGGCCAGCACGTAGGGGCCGACCGGAAAGGCCGCGTCAAAGCCCAGGAACGGCACCGTTGCTACGCGCGGGTCGGGCGCGACCGGTACGCGGTCGCCGGCGATGACGACCAGTTCGCCGCGCCCTACCCGCTCCGACAGCATCATTGCCGTGGCCGGATTCATCTCGGTCACTTGCAGCAGGTTGGTCTGGCTGCGCGGGTCGAGCGAAGCGAGCATGTTGTTGAAGGCCTGCGCGTGGCGCGTGTGCACCAGCACCGTTAGTTTCAGGCCCGGCACGTCATTCGACAGCACGCGGCACAAGTCGGCGTTGCCAAGGTGCGAGCAGACCAGCACCGCGCCGCGCCCTTCATCGAGCAGGCGCCGCATGGGCGCCATGCCGATATGGCTGACCGAGGCGGTGTCGAACAGGCCGCCCCACAGCAGCATCTTGTCGAGAATGGTTTCGGCGAAGCTGCCGAAGTGGCGCAGCACGCCGTACCAGCCTTTGGGAACCGGGGCAAAGGCGCGTACGCGGTCCAGGTAGGTCGTCGATGCGCGGCGCGCGGCCGGTTTGGTGAGCACATACCAGGCCAGCACCGGATAGAGCACTACGCGGAACGGCCAGCGCCCGAACACGCGGCACACCCAGAACAGCAGGCGCATGCCGCCCACGAAGCTCGATTCCGAGATCGACGCCCAGTGGCTGGCGTGCAGGCGCGTCATGCGCTGCGCCATTTGCGGGCCAACAGCTTGGGCAGGCGGACCAGCATGCCGAAGAACAGGACCGTATGCATGCGCGAAATGAGCACGTTGTCGCGAAAGGCATGGAAGTGCGACACGCCGTCGCTCGGATACGTGACCCGGGTCGGCAGGTTCACCACCTGCACGCCGTCCCAGAACAGGCGCACCAGGATTTCGGGGTCGAAGTTCATGCGCTTGCCGAGCGAACAGCGCGTGTCGAGCGAGAGCACCGGCGCCACCGGGTAAATGCGAAAGCCGCACATCGAATCGCGGATCGCGAACGAGAGCGTGTTAATCCAGATCCAGACGTGGGTCAGGTAGCGCGCGTACAGGCGCAGCTTCGGCACCGACTCGTCGTACACCGGGCAGCCGGCAATCACGGCGCGCGGATGCAGGCGCGCCAGCGCGATGAAGCGCGGGATGTCGGACGTAGCGTGCTGGCCGTCGGCGTCCACTTGCAGCAGGTGCGTAAAGCCGGCTTGCGCGGCGCTCCTGAAACCCGTTAGCACCGCCCCGCCCTTGCCCTGGTTGACGGCGTGGCGCACCAGCGCGACCTTGCCCGGATGCGCTTGCGCCAGCTGGTCGAGCACGCGCGCGCACGAAGGCGAGCTGGCGTCGTCGACCAACAGGCATGGCAGGTCGTGAGCGAGCACCGCGTCGACCACGGCGCCGATGGCGTGTTCGTGGTCGTACACGGGGATCATCACGCAGGGCTTGAACATGACTTACGCCGCGCGGCCGAAACGCAGCAGCGAGTGGCAATAGCCGATGCCGTCGCGCGCGGTGAGCAGTTTGAGGCCGGCCGCTTCGGCCAGGCGCACGTAGTCACCGCTCTCGTAGATCTTGCTGTTCCCGCTGGCCATGGCCGTGAAGTACGGCGAGGTGTTGATCAGGCAGTAGGAGGCGATGTCGTAGCGCTGGCGGTCCCAGAAGGTGTCCATCACCAGCAGTTGGCCCTGCGGCGCCAGCGCGGCGCTAGCGCGTTCGAGGATGGTGGCAATCGCCGGCTCCGAGAAGCAGCTCAAGAATTGGCTCATCCAGATCACGTCCATCCCGGACGGCAGCGCCAGGGCCGGGTCGAGCAGGTCGGTGGGGTGCAGGTGCGCGCGTTCGCGCACGCCGGCCGTCTCCAGCGCGCTTGCGGCGACCGACAACTGGCGCGGCAGGTCGACCAGGTGCAGTTCGACGTCGGCGTTGTAGTCCAGCGCGACGCAGCTGAATTTGCCGGTGTTGGCGCCCACGTCCATCAACTTGCGCGGCGCGGTGGCGAAGACGTCGGGCATGATCGACGGGAACGAGGTGTCCGAATAGTAGTGGTCGAAGGCGAACCAGCTGGTCTTGGCCGGCTCCGACAATTCCGACAGGCCCTGGTACAACGTGGGCCACTCGCCCAGGGCTTTGAGGCCGATCGGCTTTTCGGCGTCGAGCGACTCGTCCAGCTTGAACAGGCCTTGATAGCAGACGTCGTGATTGAAATCGATATTGATCTGGGTGATGCTGTCGGTAAGGACGCAAAAGCCCGCCTTGTCGAGCGCATAGCGCCCGCCATGGACGAACACCACCCCGGCCGACAGGCAGGTTTCCAGCACCACCTTGAGCGCGTACTCGGTCCAGCGGCCGCTGGCCGCCATCTCGCTCACGGTCAGCCCCGTTTCGCCGGCGTCGGCCAGCGTTTGCAGCATGCCGCGCTTCCAGGCGTAGCGCACGCACTGGAAGACCACCGGACCGAAGGCGATTTTTTGCGCTTCGAAACGGGCTTCGAAGGCAGTCTGGCGTTCAGGGGAGAATTTTTTATCTAACATGCGACGCTTCAGGTTAAGGGCCAAACAGGATGCGACCACCGGCATGCTGCCCGGCGTCGGAGAAATAGCGGAAATGCAGGGTGCAGTTTGCGCTGTCGTACTTGAGCTCGAGCCGGAACGGCACATCGGGCCGCACCACTTGCTGGAACTTGAGCGCGTGGATGCCGCGGAACCCCGGCGCCACGGCGAAGTGCTCGCGCCCGTAACGGATGGCCCAGTCGACCTGCACCACGCCAGGCAGCACCGGCGCCTGCGTGAAGTGGCCGTCGAAGTAGAACAGGGTCGACGGCACCACCAGTTCGAGCAGCACCCGGGCGCCGTTCGGTGGCGCGTCGCGCTCGATCAGGCGCACCTGCGGCACGCGCGGGCGGGCGTCGCCCACGCCGAGCAAGGCAAGCAGCTGCGCGTGGGTGGTCTTGCCCTGGGCGTTGAATGGCAGTTGATCGAGATAGCGCCAGCGACGCGGCAGCGCCACCGCCTCCACCACGCCGCCCAGGTGGGCGCGCAGCAGCGCGTTGAGCGCCTGCTTGCCCTCGGCGCCCAGCAGCGCGCGCCCGCTGGCCGAAGCAATCACGAAGGCGGCCAGCACCTGGCGCTCGCCGGCGCGTTCGGGGCAGACGATCACGCGCGCTTCGCTGGCAAAGCCGGACGCCAGCAAGGCCGCTTCGATGGCGTCGAGCGAGATGCGTTTTTCTTCGATCTTGACCAGGCGGTCGCCCCGCCCGAGCAGCAGGAAGCGTGCGTCGGGAGCGGAACTGACGCGGTCTTCGAGTTCCAGCCAGCCGTCGTCGCCCAGGTGGTGCGAGCGCACTTCGAGGCGCCCGCTGTCGGGCGCGATGCGCCAGGCCACGCCGGGCAGCGCTTCCCATGCGCCGGGCGAGCCGGGATGGTGGCGGCGCCAGGCCACGCCGCCGGTTTCGGAGCTACCGTAAATTTCGGCCGGGACGTGGCCGAGCAGGTGGGCGGCCGCCACCGAAGCGTCGGGTGCGAGCGGGCCGCCCGAGGAGAACACCGCGCGCAGGCAGGCTGCGGCGGCGCGCCAGTCCAGGTGCGACGGCAGGCGTTTCAAATGGGCCGGGCTGGCCACCAGCACGCACGGGCGCTGGCCCAGCATCAGCGCCAGTTGTTCCGGGAAGGCCAGGCTGGCCGCGTGGATTGCGCGACCGGCCGCCAGCGGCCACAGCACCTTGAACAGCAGGCCGTAGATATGTTGATGCGAGACGGTCGCGATGATGTCGGCGTCGCCCATGGCGGGGCCGAACAGTGCCTCCAGCGTGCTCACTTCGCTGATCAACTGCGACAGTTTCTTGGGAATCGCCTGCGGCTCGCCGGTGCTGCCGGAGGTGTGCACCACCAGCGCGGGGAAGCTGGCGTCAGGGCCGCTCCATGGCAGCGCGCAGGCCTCGTCCTGCCGAGGGTGCAGCGGGGTCCAGCGCGGCGGGAACTCGCCCAGGAAGCAGTCGACCGAACGCGCCAGCGCGACGCAGCTGGCGTCGAGCGTATCGGCGCTGAGCCAGACGGTTTTGCCGGCCTGCCAGGCGCCGAGCAGCGCGGCGGCAAATTCGAGGCTATCGTCGAGGTACAGGGCGGCGTTGGCGCCGGGCGTACGCAGCGCCAGCGCGCGCCACGCGCCCACGCGCGCGCGCAAGGCGGCCACGCTGACAGGCGTGCTGACCGAGGCGGCCTTGCGCCAGCCGGCGATGGCGGCGCCATCGCGCGCGCCGAGAACAGAAAACAAATCAACCATGATGCAATCGCTTAAAGCGCAGGCGTACCAAAAATTCAGCGGCGAACAGCACGCCCATCAGGCCGTACGAAATCACGCCGTTGTACAGCGACCAAACCTCTTGCGAAGCCCACAGCGCGGTGCCCAGCGCAATGGCGCCGTTCACCACGAAAAACCCGCACCATACCTTGGTGACGGTGCGCGTGTACGCCACCGCCGCCGGCGGCAGGTCCGGCTCGCGCATGCGCGCAAAGCGCTCGACCATCGAAACCGGCGTGCTCAAGGTGTACCCGAACGCCGCCAGCAGGCCGGCGTTGACCAGCACCGGATACAGCTTCAATGGCAGCATGCCGTTGCCCATCACCGTCAGCGCCGCCAGCAGCAGGGCGCCGGCGACCGACCAGCGCGCGGCCACGCTGGCCTTCATGGCCGGCAGGCGCGCGCCGGCGGCCAGCACCAGCAGCAGCGCCAGCCAACGCGGCTCCACCCTCCCCTGTCCATACCAGATGGCCAGCGGATAACACAGCGTGAGAACGACCGAGGTCGCGGCCAACAGCGCGGCCAACAGGCGCACGCTTATACCGCCTGTTCCTCGACCAGGGCATCGAGCGCATTGACCACGTCGCCGATGGTGCGGATGGTCTTGAACACTTCCGGCTGCAGGCGCTTGCCGGTCAACTGCTTGAGCTTGACCGCCAGGTCGACCGCGTCGATGCTGTCGATATCGAGATCGGCGTACAGGTTCGACTCGGCCGTCAGGGCCGATTTATCGAGCTCGAACATCTCGGCCAGCAGATCGACAACCCACGCTTGCAGCTCGTCGCGGCTCATATTGTTTACGTCTACCATACAACCTCCATTACTTTTTGCGGTGGGTTTCAATCAGCGCCGCCAGCGCGCGCACCGACGCGAAGTGGCTGCGGGTATCTTCCGAATCAGCCGACAGCGAAATGCCGTAACGCTTTTGCAGCGCGACGCCCAGTTCCAGCGCGTCGATCGAGTCCAGGCCCAAGCCTTCGACGAACAGCGGCGCTGCGCTGTCGATATCGTCGACGCCAATATCTTCCAGTTGCAGGACGTCGATGATCAGTTGTTTCACTTCTGTTTCAAGCATGGCCTTGGTACTCTCCAGTAAAAAATCGTTGCAGGTGATCCGTCAGATGACGCACCGCCATTACTTCACTTACGCCGGTGCCGAGGAAGGCGCCGATTTCGATATCGTCTTTCACTTCAAGCCGGAACTGCACGAAGCGCTCCGGCACGCGCCACCACTTGTCGCCTTTGCCGAGCGTGGGCGGCTGGCAGTCGATAACCACCGGCGTCACGGCGCGCGCGCCGCGCACGGCGATGTTGGCGGCGCCGCGTTTGAGGCTGATCGCGCCGCCGGCCGGGGTGCGCGTCCCTTCCGGGAAAATGATCAGGTTGTTCCCGGCGCGCAGGGAGGCGATGCACGCCTCGACCAATTGCTCGCCGCTGTCGTTGCTGATGTAGCCGGCGGCGCGTACCGGGCCGCGGGTGAACGGGTTATTCCACAAATGGCTCTTGACGATGCAGTCGGCACGCTTGACGAACGCCATCAGGAACACGGTGTCGATCAGCGACGGATGGTTCGCCAGTATCAGCAGGCCGCCGCGTTCGAGTTTTTCGAGGCCGATGAATTCGTAGCGCAGTACACCAAGGCCGCGCATCAGGCCTACAAAGCTGCGAAACGTCAGGCGCAGGATGGCGCGCGCCGCCGTCACCCGTGCCGCGCGCTCCCACACCACCAGCTGCAGCAGCGGAAACACCACGATGCGCAGCAGCAGGCCGCCGATCCCGAACGCCAGAAAACTCAGGCCGGTGGCGAGCACGCGCCAGTACCGGCCGATCCGCTTAACCATTACGCGTCCAGGTCCATCGTTGCGGGCCGGCGTGGCGCACCAGGCGGGGCGCGCCGCTCAACTGAAAATGCAGCACGTCCAGGCCACCGGGCCGGGTGGACGCCGCCACCTCGCCAGCGCCGCCATCGCAGGCCAGGCTGATGGCGTCCGCGCCGGGCGCGGTCATCAGCCATGCCCACGCGTGCGGCTGTTCGTCGCAATCCTCGAAGTGCGCGAGCGCCGCCGGCAGCGCGCAATCGTACGCCACCAGCAGGACCATGGGCGCGCCGTCGGTCAGCAGGCCGCAGGCTTCGACCACCCCATGTTCCACCGTCGCCGCACCGGCCGACAGGGCCATGTGATTGGCGCGGTCGGTGCGCGCGATCGAGAACAGGCCCGCGCTGGCGTTATGCACGGCCAGGCCGAAGCCGGTCGGCGACATCGGCTCGCCGCGCGCGAGCTCGCCAAGCAAGTCGACCGCGCGCGACACTTCGCCATGGCGCGAGCAAAATACGGCCGGAACATTCGTGCGTCCATCCAGGCAGCGGTAAGCCACGTCGAGCGCCATCTTGCCCAGAAAGCCGGCGCGGCGGCGCAGCATGGGGGGCATCGCCGCCACGACCGGGTCGGCGCCCTCGCCGATCCGGGTCGGCGCTTGCGCCCATGCGGACCAGGCCTCGGCCGTTGCCAGCCCGGGCGCCCACGCCGAATGCGCAGCAATGGAAAACTTCAGCCCGTCTACTCGCATTGGGTACTAATTTCTCAAAGGTACATACAGCCCAAATTATAAACTGCCGGTCATACTGGCTCCTAGGGGAATACTTCCATTCGAGAAACTAAAGTAGCACCAAGCAACAGAAGTGCGAATTGTCCCACTGTTAGCGGATTTTATGCAAATAAATAGCTGATACACAACAGGGAGGAGGCTGGAGGGAGGCCGGGGAGCAACAAAGACGATTCTCGGCCTGGGCGCAGGTGGACAGTACTCGCAGGATGGCGGGTGTTGCGAAAATGGCGGAATGACGCAACCTTGGTGCGCAAACCTTGGTGTCAGGTCTGACATTCGGACACGACCTCGACACTACCGCCGGTGTCAGGTCTCTGACATTCAGACACGGCCTCGACCGCACTACGATGCCTGACACCAGCCGGGGGGGCGTTCAACTGCACAGGCCGTGTCCGAATGTCAGACCTGACACCGTCTTTGGCACACAGCGTCTTGGCACCGCCTGGTGGACGCGCATCGTCTGTTGAGCGAATTGCTTGCCGCGCCGATGAACGGGGAACTATGACCTTATTGCGCGGTCATACCATCATCGGCGGTGATGATGGCGCCGTTGATGAAGTGACTTTCTTCGGCGGCGAGCAGCAGCAGCAGGCCGTCCAGGTCTTCCGGCTTGCCGGGGCGCTTGCGCGGCAGCATGTCGATCAGCTTCTGGCCTTGCTCGGTGGCGAAGTATTCTTCATTGATTTCGGTCGAGATGTAGCCGGGGCAGATGGCGTTGGTGTTAATGCCATATTTGCCCCACTCTACCGCCATCGCCTTGGTCATCTGCACCACCCCGGCTTTGCTCATGCAGTACACGCCAATCTGCGGCAGCACGCGCAGGCCGGCCACGGAGGCAATATTGATAATGCGGTGCTGCTTTTTGGGATCGCCCTTGGCGCGCTGGATCATGCGCTTGGCGGCTTGTTGCGCGACAAAAAACGCGCCGCGCAAATTGGTGTCCATGACGTAGGAGTAGTCTTCCGGCGTCACGTCCACCAGGCGCTGGGTGGTCGAAACACCCGAGTTGTTGACCAGGATGTCGATCGGGCCGGCTTCGGTTTCGGCGTGCGCAATGGCCGACTTGATGCTGGCCAGGTCGGTCACGTCGAGCGTGACCACGTGCGCGGCGCCGCCGTCGGCTTCGATCTCGGCGCGCAACTCCTTGAGCCGGTCGGTGCGGCGTGAAGCGAGCACAACCTGAGCCCCGGCCCCGGCCAGGGCCTTGGCGAAACGTGCGCCCAGGCCGCTCGATGCGCCGGTAATGAGTGCGATTTTTCCTTCGAAATTTACTTCAATACCCACGATCGGCTCCTGTGCGGTGGTCTTGCGAAAGCATAATGATGTCACAAATTGCCAGTATTAGATGGCAGCGTCTAATATTGTCCGTAAAATGGCGTCAAAGTTGCAATCCTCGACAAAAAGCCGCACACTCGTGCTTAAATTTTTCTATCCCATGAAGAGACCATGACAGAGCCTATCAACATCCTCGAACAATACGGTCCGCGCGAAGCAATGGAGTACGACGTTGTCGTCGTCGGCGGGGGGCCTGCCGGCCTGGCCGCCGCCATCCGCCTGAAACAAATGGCGGCCGACAAGGGTCAGGAAGTGTCCGTTTGCGTGCTGGAAAAAGGCGGCGAAATTGGCGCCCATATCCTGTCCGGCGCCGTGATGGATCCGCGCGCACTGACTGAACTTATTCCAAACTGGAAAGAACTCGGCGCGCCGCTGAATACCGCCGTCACCGAAGACCGCATCCTGTTCCTGACCGAAAGCAAGGCGTACCAGACGCCGGGTTTCGTGGTGCCGGCCTGCTTTGAAAATCATGGCAATTACGTGGTTTCGCTGGGCAACGTGGTGCGCTGGATGGGCCAACAGGCCGAAGCGCTGGGCGTGGAAATCTTCCCGGGCTTCCCTGCCGCCGAAATCCTGTACAACGAGAATGGCTCGGTCAAGGGCGTGGCGACCGGCAATATGGGGGTCGACCGCCACGGCAAGCCGACCGCAGCCTTTCAGCTCGGCATGGAACTCCATGCCAAGTACACCATGTTCGCCGAAGGTTCGCGCGGTCACCTCGGCAAGCAACTCATGGTCAAGTACGACCTGAACAAGGGCAAGGACCCGCAGTCGTACAGCATCGGCATCAAGGAACTGTGGGAAATCGATCCGGCCAAGCACAAGCCAGGCTTGGTGATCCACACCACCGGCTGGCCGCTCAAGTCGGATACCTATGGCGGTTCGTTCCTGTATCACATGGAAAACAACCAGGTCATGGTCGGTTATGTGATCGGGCTGTCGTACGAGAATCCCTATTTGTCGCCGTATGAAGAATTCCAGCGCTATAAAACGCACCCGGAAATCCGCACCTTCTTCGAAGGCGGCAAGCGCATTTCCTACGGCGCGCGCGCGATCACGGCCGGCGGCCTGCAAGCCTTGCCGAAGCTGGTGTTCCCGGGCGGCGCGCTGATCGGTTGCGAGGCGGGTTTCTTGAACATGAGCCGCATCAAGGGCAGCCACGCGGCGATCAAGACCGGCATGCTGGCGGCCGAGTCGGCCTTCGCGGCGCTGGGCGAGCAGCGCCAGCACGATGAATTGTCGACCTTCCCGACCGCGTTCGAACAGTCCTGGCTGCACGAGGAGCTGCACGTGGCGCGCAATGTGAAGCCGTGGCTGTCGAAAGGCCTGTACCTGGGCTCGATCATGACCGCCATCGACCAGTTGATCTTGCGCGGCAAGGCGCCGTGGACCTTGCACCGCGATTATGGCGACCATGAGTGCCTGAAACCGGCGGCCAACTATGCGCCGATCGCGTATCCTAAGCCGGATGGCAAACTGACCTTCGACCGTTTGTCGTCGGTGTTTATTTCGAACACCAACCACGCGGAAGACCAGCCGATTCACTTGACGCTCAAGAACGATAGCATTCCGGTATCGGTCAATCTGGCGCAGTATGCCGGTCCGGAGTCGCGTTATTGCCCTGCGGGCGTGTATGAGTATGTGAAGACCGACGAGGGCAAGGATCGCCTGCAGATCAATGCGCAGAACTGCGTGCATTGCAAGACCTGCGATATCAAGGATCCGACGCAGAATATCGTGTGGGTCACGCCGGAAGGTGGCGGCGGGCCGAATTATCCGGGAATGTAAGACCCTCACCGTCGGTTTCGCCATGGCGAAGCCGACGGTGCCCGGTCAATGCGGCAAGCGCGGCGCCCCCGCAGCCGCCATTGCTTCGAACTCCGGCGCCGGCATCGGCCGGGCAAACACATAGCCCTGCGCGTAATCGCAGCCGGCGTCGACCAGCAGCGCACGCTGCACCTTGGTCTCCACCCCTTCCGCCACCACTTTGAGTCCCAGCTTGTGCGCCATGACGATGATCGCTTCGCACAGCGCCAGGTCGCCCACGTCGTTCTCGAGCGTGGCCACGAAGGACTGGTCGATCTTCACATAATCGATATCGAAGCGCTTCAGGTGCGACAGCGAGGAATATCCGGTGCCGAAATCGTCCAGCGCGACCTGCAAGCCCATCGCGCGAAACTGGCGCAGGCGCTCGATGACCTCGGTCGCGCCTTCGAACAGCACCCCTTCGGTAATCTCGATGACGATGCTGTTCGCAGGCAAACCGAGCTCGTTCAGATAATCGAGCCAGCTCAGATACAGGTCGGCGTCGCGCCGGAATTGCACCGGCGACTTGTTGACGCTGATCTGGAACGACGGGTCGATACTGCGCTGCCAGCGCTGCACCTGCTGCGCCACTTCGCGGAACACCCAGTCGCCGATCTCGACAATCAGCCCGTTCGACTCGGCAAACGGGATGAACTCCGCCGGTCCCAGCAAGCCGCGCGTGGGATGGCGCCAGCGCAACAGCGCTTCGGCCTTGTGCACCGTCCCCGTCTGGAGCGACACAATCGGCTGGTACACGATCTCGAACTGGCGCAGCGCAATGGCCGCGCGCAAGTCGTCGGCAATGCTCTGGCGCGCCTGCGCCGCCTGTTGCAGATCCGGCGTGACATAGCTGAACTGGTGGCCGCCGGCGTGTTTGGCGACCACCATGGCGCGCTCGGCGCGCTCGAGCAAGTGCCCGACGTCGCGCCCGTCCGGCGGATACAGGGCGATGCCGATGCTGGCCGACAGGAACGCTTTCTCGCCGCCCAGCTCGAACGGCATGGCCAGCGCCGCCACCACGGCGTGGGCGATGCGCTCGACGCTGCCGACATGGTCGAGCCCCGACAACACCACCGTGAACTGGTCGCCTTGCATGCGCGCCAGGGTATCGCTCGAACGCACGCAGTTGGCGATGCGCCGGCTCGCTTCGATCAGCACCAGGTCGCCGAGCGCATGGCCGAGGCGCTCGTCGACCTGCTTGAAGTGGTCGAGGTCGATGAACAGCAGCGCCAGGAAGGCGGCGCCACGATCGGCCTTGCGCGTTTCGTGGCCCAGCCGGTCCATGAACATGTGGCGGTTGGGCAGTCCGGTCAGGGTGTCGTAGTTGGCTTGATGCCAGATCAGCTCGGTTGACTGCTTGCGCTCGGTGATATCGGTGACCAGCGCCAGCACGCCCAGACAGGCGCCGTCGGCGTCGAGGATGGGGCTGGTCGACATGGTGGTCCACACCACCCTGCCATCCTTGCCGATGAAGCGGTATTCGTACGGCGCCGGCACGCCCTGGGCGCGCTCGCCGATGCACTGCTCGAGCATGGCCATGCCCTCGTCATCCATGAACGAGAGCAAGGGGCGCGCCAGCATCTCTTCGATGCTGTAGCCGAGGATCTGCGCCATGCGCGGGTTGACGAAGGTGGTGCTGGCGGTGGCGTCGATTTCCCAGATACCTTCGCCGGCGCTGTGGACGATGCGCCGGAAGCGTTCCTCGCTGCGTTCGAGCGCGGCCTGCCTGCCGTCGGCGCGCTCGACCACGAGGCGGCAAGCCTGGCCGCTGCCGTCGGCGCAGCCGTGCAGGGTGACGTCGAGCGCGCCGTCATCGGGCGTTCGCAGGCGCATGCGGCAGGTTTCGCCCTTGCCGCTGTTGAGGGAACGGGAAAAAAATCCGTCGAAGTCGGGCAGGAAGGCGGGTACCACGAAGGAGCGGAAATGGTGCAGGCCGGGACTGGCGCGCGCCACCCCGAGCATGGTGGCGCCGACCAGGTTAACCTGCAGCATGGTCGTGTCGAAGGCGAGCAGGAAATAGCCGACCGGGGCCAGCAGGTACAAGTCGCCCGAACGGGCCAGGTCTTGCTCGTGGCGCAGGCGCTCGATGCTCACGCCACTGCTGTCAAGGGCGGGGGCAAGCGCTTGAGCATGCGGGGCGATGGGCACGGCGGCCGGCTGTCCGGGATGCCAGGCGAAGGCGCCACCCGGCAGGGCGCTGTCCGGCCGGGCCGCGCCCTGCCCGGCCTGGCCTGGCGTGGCCCGGCGCTGGCGCGCCTGCGCGGAACCCTGTGCTGCCGGATCGTGATCCTTGTCCATCTCACCTCGCACACATAGCACACGCCAGCGGACCTGCCACGCACCGGCACGCAAGCAGCGCAGGACGGAAGGTGGAAGCACTGTCGCCTAGACTAGCATGGGCGCGGACGCGATGTCGAGCGCCGTCTGGACGCAGCCGGCGATCGCGCCGCATATTCGCGCGGCGCGATGCAGTCGTCAGCGCTGCGCGCGGTTCAGGCGCCGTTCCAGGTAGCGCTGCAGCGCTTCGAACAGCAGGCTCAGGCACCAGTAGATCATGGCCGCGGTCATATACAGCGGCAAGGGATTGGCGCTGCCGGCCACCGCCTCCTTGGTAGCAAGCATGAGCTCGCTAATGGTGACGACCGACACCAGCGAGGTATCCTTGATCAGGCTGATCAGGGTATTGCTCATCGACGGCACGGCTACCCGCAAGGCTTGCGGAAGCACCACGTGATACAGGGTGAACCAGTAACCGAGGCCCAGGCTGAAGCTGGCGCGCCACTGGCCCTCGCTCACGCCGAGCACGGCGCCGCGAATGCTCTCCGACAGGAATGCACCGGCATTGAGCGAGAGCGCCAGCACGCCTGCCACCACGGGCGGGAAGTCGATGCCGATGCTGGGCAGCCAGTAGTAGATCACGTACAACTGAACCAGCAGCGGCGTGCCGCGCATGGCGCTGACGTACAGTTCGGCGGGGGCGCGCACCAGTTTCCAGCGCGACAGGCGCATCAGGGCGGTGGGAAAGCCGAGCAGCAAACCGCCGACCATCGAGGCCAACGCAAAGGCTACCGTGTAGCCGGTGCCCTTGAGCATCGACGGCGCGGCATCGCGCAACAGTTCGGCCAGTGCGGCCCAGTCCATCGGCAGCGCCCCGGATCAGGGCTGGGCGGCCGGGCGGCTGACGTCGCTGCCAAACCACTTGACCGAGATTTTTTTGAGGCTGCCGTCGGCCTGGGCCTCGGCCAGCGCCTTGTTCAAGGCGGCCTTGAGCTGGGGATTGCCTTTGCGGATGGGAATACCCATGCGCTCCACATTGCCGACACGCGCGCCGGCCTGGATCGGCAGCTTGGAATGATTGAGCAGGTAAGCGACCATCAAGCTGTCGTTGAGGGCGGCGTCGATGCGCCCGAACGCCAGGTCCTGCAAGGTTTCCGGCGCGGCCGGGTAACTTTTCACGTCGATACCGGGCACGGCCTTGGCTTGCTGCTCGTAGACGCTGCCCTGCCCCACGCCCAGTTTCTTGCCCTTGAGATCGGCGAGGCTGGCGTAGCTGGCCTTTTCATTCTTGCGCACGATCAGTTGTGGATTGGAATAGGTGTACGGTTCGGAAAAATCGAAAGTTTGCTCGCGCTTGGGATTGATGCCCACCTGGCTGATCGCCACATCGAACTTGCCGGCGGCCAAGCCAGCCAGGATGGCGCTCCACTCGGTGGTGACGAACTCGGGCTTGAGACCCAGGCGCGCCGCCAGCAAGGTGGCGACGTCGACATCGTAGCCGGCCAACTGGTTGGCCTTCAAATCCTTGAAATTGAAGGGAGGATAAGTGCCTTCCATGGCGATTTTCAGGGTGCCGCGGGCTTTGACGGTAGTGAGCAGGTCGGCCGCGCCGGCCGGCATGGCCAGGGCGGCGCCGATCAGT
This sequence comes from Massilia sp. CCM 8734, assembly GCF_011682155.1. Classification (NCBI taxonomy): domain Bacteria; kingdom Pseudomonadati; phylum Pseudomonadota; class Betaproteobacteria; order Burkholderiales; family Oxalobacteraceae; genus Massilia; species Massilia sp. CCM 8734. Next base: position 24,343 of record NZ_WHJI01000014.1, on the reverse strand, counting down.
CCGAGGGTCAGGGTCAGGGTCAGGCGGCGACGGGAAAGGATGGGCATGGAGGCGGCAATGTTATGGAAAAGAAAATCAGTTTAGCGCGAATAGCTCGCTTTACGGTGGCGTCCGCCAAAATTGTGTCCGACCACCAGGGTGGTGCTGGCGACCAGGGTCGACAGGCCGATGATGAGCTGGACCAATTTATCGTCCGGCAGGATCCACAGCTGGCCCTGCGGCGCCTCGACGCCGGTAGCGGCCATGATCAGCGGCGCGATCCATGCGGCATCGTCGTCGACGTCGAGGATGACGGCGTCGGCGCTGGTCTGCATATAGATATTGCCGCCCACGGCCAGGGTAAAGCAGACGCCGTAGCCGGTTTCGTGCGGGGCGATGTGTTCGGTCAGGCTCTGGTTGTGCTCGTCGATCCACAGTTCGACGTCTTGCGGCGTTTCCAGGGCGGTCCAGGGACGGGGGCGAAAGCGCGGCGCCGGCGCTGGCGCGGGTGTTTCTGAGTTCATTGCGTCCTGAGAGTTAAGCGATAACGGCGCGTATCGTACGGCATTTTCGGCCGCACGTACATGGGCGTGGAACCAACGCGCGCATGGGTGGTCATAGTAGCGTTAACGGGAGGCCTGATGATGAAGCACACCGAGAAATATCGTCCTGCGAGCAGGCAGTATGTGTCCGAATTCGAGCAATTCATGGACGACTATCTGGCGCGCCATCCGGACGTGCAAGAAGACCGCCAGCGCGGCTGGTATAGATGGTGGGATCACCGCGTCGACCTCGATGAGCTCGACAAGCAGCGCGAGAATGCGTTGCCGGTCAAGCCCTGCGTGTACGATTGAATCATCTAATTGTTCTGCATAAATTTCTATTGCCAAATAGAATTTTCGGACTATGATGAAGGTGCGCGGTTCGCTTATTTGGTAAAGCCCAGTCAAGAGCGTCACAGACCGAATGACTGATAACCAGGTTCGAGTCCTGGACCACGCACTAGATTCAACAGTGTTCACACAGGCAAGCGCATTGTCCTTGCGCGCCCCGGTTGACAAGCGCGCCGACGCGATTGAAGATCGCACGATGACCAGCCCAAGCCGAGAAGAAGTTGATGCAAAGCTGAAAACCATCGAGACGAAAGTCGACGGTCGGTTGGCGGCGATCGAACTTACCCTTGAGAGCGGCATCTCATCGTTAAAAACCAATATGGACGCTCACTCAGCGAGCATCGACGCCCAGTTTGCGAGGTTTGAAGCGTCAATGCACAAATCGCAAGCCGATACCGTCAAGTGGGTTGTCGGCATTGTCCTGATACTCGGGACGATCGGGCTCGCCATCATGACATTTCTTTTCAATAACGTCGTGACGAAGGCCCCAGCCGTCGTTCCACCTATCGTGATCACGATCCCGTCACCTCCCCAAGCAATACCCGACAATTCGTCTTCCAGCTGGACTTCACCCACACGAAAAGAAAGCCGCTGACACCAGCGGCCTGCCCCGCCCCGCTCCCATCGTCCACCCAGTCGGCTGCCTGGCTTGCCCGAGATCACCTCGGCTTAGGGCTTTGCCCTGAGTCACCCCCTTGTTTTTCCAGTTTGCTACTGTACATCCATACAGTATATTAACTCCCGGTTACATCACCTTCCAGCTCCCATGTACATGGCCTGGCCGCCGGGGTGCGTCCATTTTTGCTGTTTGTCGAGCTCAATCATTTTGACAGGGATGCCATGAAGAAGAAACTCGCGGTTGGCCTGATGCTGGTGTTAATGGCGCCCGGCGCGGCACGGGATGCGGCAGCCAGCGCGACCATCGTCGTCGCGCCGAATGCAAAAGAGGATGCACCGAGGTGGCGCGCGAATATGACGTCCGGTAGTCATCCATCGATATGCGCAACGCCGAACCTGATCCGGAATGTTGCCGGTGGTGATCCACTGGCCAACCTGCGCGACGCGCACAAAGATCCGCGCCGCTGCAAATTATCGATTTGCATACCCGCCTCGATCAACCTGGATGTCGTCTGCGAATTGACCAACGCGCGCGATAGCGAGGGCCGGTACAACTGCAGGATGGTGATCAACGATTTTCTGCGACATTGCACGGAAAGCTGCCACACCGGCGACTGGAGCTGGCTGGACAGCTATCGCGGGCCATACTGATCACGCTCCACCCGGCGAACTACCCGGTGCCCGGCACGGTCCAACCCATTTTCCTGTCTTGGAGATGGCGTATGGAAAAGCTGAAGGAAACATACATCAGGGCATGTCAATTAGTCGTGCAAGGCAATTACCCTGATGCGCTGGAAGCATTCGTCTGGCTGCACGATCATCCGGTGCCGGACGAACCCATCTCGGAAGTATTCAGACGGGCGTGCGGCTTCCAGGCATGGGGCTTGTTAGGCACGGTGTATACGCCGGCCAGGGAAAGGATGCAAGAGATCCTTTCAGCCAAGCTCGCTTCCATGAAAAAAGGCATGCCGGACAAGGCACTCGCATCCGACGTAGTGGTGATGAAAAGTATTCTCGCTAAGGGGTGTGTAAAAACCAGGCGCCGCTCGCGGCCGGATAAAATGGACCGCCACCGGCAAGGCGCTCGGTCGGGCATTGGTAGCCCACTCGCCTCGATGATGCCCGCTGGCCTGCGCATAACAATTTTTTGGCCACCGAACATGAGTGTCATCCTGGTTACTGAGATGGAAAAGCTGCGGGCTGTTCACCCTGTATCGTTCGACGTGATTTATGCACGGACAGGAACATGGCGGGCATGACGCATGCCGTCGTGAAGCCGACCAACTGAGCGAGCAAGGGGAATTTGGCAGAGGCATGGGGAGTGGCGGCTGTCGTTCAGCGTGGATAAAGCGCGAGTTACTGGAGCGTTACGGCATCACCTGGAGAACGCCTTGGGAAATGAACCCCGATTGCGCGTTCGACTGACACCCCCGCAGTACGATCTTCGTCGTTGGCGCGCTGGCGGTCCGAATGGGGCTGAGCGTGGCTTATTCAGGAAAACAGGCTATTGCCAGCACTGGCTTTGTCAGACAGCCGCCAAAGCCAGCTGAACGCGGCCTTGGCGCGAAGTACACGCCTCATACCGTTCGTGTAACGGCCTCTTCCGGCTCGAAGCCGATGTCGGTCACCAGGCCGGCTTCATCGAGGAAGAAAGTAACCCGCCCGGCGAGATACTCCAGCGTAATCACTTCACCAGGGCGCACGGTGCGGACAGGTCGGCCGATCAAATCGCGCAGGGAGACGGGCACGCTCTCCGGAAAGTTCCAGGGCCAATTCTGATGGTTCATGGTTTTCTCCAATCGTTGATATGCGTAACACTGCCGCAGGCAGCACGGCTGTTCAACGATCATAGCGGCGCGAGCGCTCCCGCGCAGCGAACACATCAACGATGCGCACAGTGGCAGGGCCTGCCCGCAGCAATGCTTCGGATCAGCAAAATACAAATTTTCGATGAGAAATTTTATCAAAATCATTAGCTTAAGTACCCTGCAACTATAAAAACGGGTACGTTAACTTCCTGATCGAGTGCAGACCATGAGAACTTTACGTTATCGCTTGCCCTGTTAGCGTTGCTGGCAGGGTGCGCGGGGCCTGTCAACATGCCCAAGCCGACTTACCCATCGTCGTACGATGCCAACCTGGAAAACGATTACGCTCCGTATATCGTCGACGGGACGGCTGAAATCAGCGGCCAGGCGTTCCTGGTCCAAAAAGGCGGCGGAACAGTCAAGGCGGCGGGCAGAACGGTCACGCTCGATCCGGTGACGACCATCAGCCAGAACTGGTGGATGCAAGCCGGACGCGTATGGAAACACCGGGCTTCCCTGCCGCCATCCGCGGGTTTCACCAAAGCGCGCCGCACCGTCACCGCCGATGCGGACGGCCGCTTCAAATTTACCAGATTGCCAGCCGGGTTTTACTATGTGCGTAGCGAACTGACCTGGACTGTGCCATTCCACGGCGTCCAGGGCGGCTTGCTCACCTCGAAGGAAGACGTCACCGAGGGGGAAGTCAAGACGATCATGCTGAACGGGGCGAAGTAATTTCTTGCCCGGCCGGCCGCAGCGCTGCGGATGTTGCCGGCCGTGGCTTGTTTTAGCGCTTGGCCAGGGCGGCAAGCGCCTTTTGAAGCTCAGCCGCAATGTCGGCGTCGATTGCCTTGCGGTAGTCCGGACCGCGCTGTTTGCGCAGGTGCGCGTCCATCACGGCGTTGTAGGCCGTGGCGTACGCTTCCTGCCAGCGCGCGGCCTGCATGTCGCAGCCGCTCGAATGGATGACAGCCTCGATGCCATGCTTTTTCATGACCTGCACCGGAATCTCGGCGCGCAGTCGCATGGGCTCGACTTCTTCCGGACGCGGCGGTGGTCCGCCACCCACACTGTATTGCAAGCGGTCCTTGCCTTGGGCAATCGCAATGCGCGCATCGCGCTCCCCTTCCCCGGCCCGCTTGATGACTTCCGGATCGGCGGCGGATTGGGAGGCCGCAGGCTTCTCCTGCTTCGCCGGTTCTGTTGACCAGGCCAGCGTGGCCAGCCCGAATACGCCGCTCAGCGCCACGACGGCAAAAACAACTCGCATGATTGTCACTCGGCAATTAAAAATCCATAGTGACATAAATACAGCCGATTGGACAGCGGCGCCGAATTCAACCCTTCCAGGTCCGTTTCAGTCCCGTATCGGCATGAATCCAGCCGCCGCGCGGTCCGGAACGGTAGTAATAGCCGACACCGCCCTGGCGGAAACTGCGCACCAGGCCGCCGAGCACCTCGCTATTGAGGTTGGCGATGCGAATATCGGCCGCCTTGCCTTCGATGTGCAGCGACTGGCGCGCCGCCGGCACGCCCGCTTCGCGCAACTTCTCGTTCGACTTGGAGGTGCGAAAACCCGACAGGATTTCCAGCGGTTGCTCGATCCCGTAACGCTCGAGGAAAGCCTGGGTGCCCCACAGCGTTTCGAACAGCTTGGGGTCGATCGGCGCGGTTTCCTTGCCGTTGACGTCGCGCATCAAGTGGCACAGTTCCTGATAGGCGGCATCGATGACCTGGCCATCTTTCCAGTACAGCACCTTGGTTTTCTCGCCGCTTTGCGGACGAGTCATCGTCAGCACGCGCGGCTTGAGCCAGAAATCGAGATCGAGTGCTTGCGCGTCGAAAATATCGGGAGGGGGCGCCAGTTCGGTCTGCGCGACCGGGGCGCCGGGCACCGCCGTACGGGACACCGGGGCCACAGGGGCGGGCTTGCCCGCTTTGGCGGCCTGGAGCGGCCGCTTGGGCTTGTCCGACGCCGACGGCGCCGCGCTGGCGCTGCCGCAGCCAATCAGCGGAACGGAAATCATGCCCATAGTGGACAGGCATAAACCTTGATGTAGAAAATCTCTGCGCGTGGCCATGACGAATACTCAGTAAACAAGGCGCACACTATAGCGCAAGCTTGCCCCGCGCACAGGGCGCACGCGCTTTATTGACCGCTGCAGTGACAAAAACGCTTTTTCGGCGCCGGGTCGCAGGCGTCGGTCGCGTTCAGCTTCTTCCAGAAGAAGTCGCATTCCAGGCCGTAGCAGCTCATTTCCTTGCCCGCGAGGATGTAGCCATTGCGCTCGTAAAATTTGCTGGCGGTGAGCGTGCTATTGAGGCGCAACACGCTCACGCCCCAGGCGCGGGCCTGGGCTTCGACACCCTGCAACAGGGCCTTGCCGACGCCGCTATACAGCGCTTCGGGCAACACATAGCACAGCGACAGCTTGCCGGCCTGGGTCAGCAGGGCCACGCCCACCACCACCCCGTCGCGCTCGGCGATGAGAACGTGGTTGGCCGGCGACACGAACCAGCTCGCCACATTCTGCGGCGTCTTGTTGCCCAGCCATGCCTTGAGCAAGTCGGGGTCGTTGCGATGATCGGCCACGCAACACTCGGAAATCGAGCGGCGCAACACATCACACGCGGCGAACGCGTCGTCAGGCACTGCTGTGCGAATCTCAATACCCATGTGTACCCATAGTTAATAATCAGAAGGAATAATTGTTGCCGCGACTCAATCGCAACCCACCAACTATACCAAGAACCGGCGCCATGACCTGTTGCGAATCTGCCCAATCCAATCAGCCTACCCCGACCTGCGGCCGAACCCAACGAAGAAAATCAAGGAAGCTTATGCAACGCTACCCGTACCGGGCGGTCTAAGAGCCTATCTCAGTAGATCGGAGTCGCTGCTGGCGCGCCTGGCAAGCGAGCGCGGCCTCGGTATTCCTTCGGAATACCCTCGTCGTTGCATGGCTAGCCATGCGGCCTCCTCGCGCCTTGCCCTCGCTTGCCATGCATCGCAATCAGCTTCCCCCGATCTACTGAGACAGGCTCTAAGCATATGACAAAACAATCCTTCCGTTTTGGCTGCGGATTTTAGACCATGCGTCTCAGTTCCTACAATAGAAAGCCCAAGAGAACACCATGAAAACAACATGCAATTTGCGTACCCGCCGCGCGCTCCTGGCGCTGGCTGCCGGCCTGGCCATCCTGCCGCTCGGCGCCAGCGCCGCCGACGCCCAGTTGCTCAACGTGTCCTACGACGTGGCCCGCGAGCTGTACAAGGAAATCAACCCGGCCTTCATTGCCGACTACAAGAAGACGAGCGGCGAGACGGTCAGCATCAACATGTCGCACGGGGGCTCGAGCAAGCAGGCGCGCTCGGTCTCGGACGGGCTCGAAGCATCGGTGGTGACGATGAACCAGGCCAACGACATCGACATGCTGGCCGAGCGCGGCGTGGTCTCGCCCGACTGGGCCAAGAAATTTCCCCACAATGCGGCGCCGTTTTATTCCACCATGATTTTTTTGGTGCGTAAAGGCAACCCTAAACAGATCAAGAACTGGGACGACCTGGCCAAGCCGGGCGTAAAAGTGGTCATCCCGAATCCGAAAACGGCCGGCAACGGTCGCTATACCTATCTGGCCGCCTGGGGCGCCACGATCAAGAAGGGCGGCACCGAGGCCCAGGCGCGCGAACTGGTCACGCGCATCTTCAAAAACGTACCGGTACTCGACGGCGGCGGGCGCGCGGCCACCACCACCTTCACCCAGCGCGACATCGGCGACGCCCTGGTGACGTTCGAGAGCGAAGTGCAGATGGTGCGCACCGAATTCGGCGACAATTTCGAGGTCGTCTATCCGCCCGTGTCGATCCTGGCCGAGTCGCCGGTGGCCGTGGTGGACAAGGTGGTCGACAAGCGCGGCTCGCGCAAGCAGGCCACGGCCTACCTGAACTTCTTGTACTCGGAAGCGGGCCAGACGATCGGCGCGAAGCACTTCCTGCGTCCGCGCTCGGAAGCGGTGGCCAAGAAGTTTGCCGCCAACTACAAGCCGATCTCGCTGTTCACGGTCGACGAGGTCTTCGGCGGATGGAAAAAAGCGCAGAAAACCCACTTCGACGACGGTGGCGAATTCGACAAAATCTACCAGGCCAAGTAAGCCTGGTTGGCCGCTTCCGCCATCGGCGCGGAAGCGGTTTTTGCCATCCCTCCCCACCCCTTCCGGTAGCATTTTCGCCACCCGCATAGCATACAAGAAACTTTGCTTTCTTGAAATAATTCAGGTACTTACGTCCGTTTATTCACGTGTTTCTTGCGCTCGAGCTCGTTTTGCCGCGCGCACGCTAGACATGGCCGCGCCTTTGATGCTATCGTGCCCCTTATAGTAGTTGCCGCATAGAATTAACCCATCCAGCAGCTGCCGCGCACACCGAGCGCCGCCCCAGACCAGCCCTACTGCAAAGACCCACCACATGATCAAGAAATTGCTTGTCACCCTACTGATGTCGATGTCGGCCGCAGCCGCCATGGCCGTGCCTTTCGGCTCGCAATCAGTGCTGGTGATCGAGGACGCCACCGGCAAGATCCTCCTCGAAAAGAACCCCAACCAGGTCGTGTCGATCGCCTCGCTGACCAAGCTGATGACCGCCATGGTCGTGCTCGACGCCAGGCAAAACATGAACGAACTGATCGCCATCGACGAGCGTGACGTCGACATCGTCAAGCACAGCACCTCGCGGGTGCCGGTCGGCGGCGTGATCAGCCGCCAGGACGTGCTCACCCTGGCCCTGATGAGTTCCGACAACCGTGCCGCCGCCGCCCTGGGCCGCACCTTTCCCGGCGGCGTGGTGGCGTTCAAGTCGGCCGTGCGCGCCAAGGTGGCCGCGCTGGGCATGACGCAGACCGTGATCGAAGAGCCAACCGGCCTGTCGCCGAACAATAAATCGACGGCCTCGGACCTGGTCAAGATGGCCAGGGCCGCAGCGGCGTATTCGGAAATTACGCGCATCACGACCGAGTCGAGCGACACCATCAATATCAGCGGGCGCGAGGTCGAGTACCGCAACACCAACCGCCTGGTGGGCGCCAAGGGCTGGGAAATCGGCCTGTCGAAAACCGGCTATACCGAAGAAGCGGGCCGCTGCCTGATCATGAAGATCAAATCGGCGGGCAAGAACGCCACCCTGGTGCTGCTCAACGCCAAAGCCAGTTCGGCGCGGATTGTGGACGCGCTGAGCATCCGCCGTTTTATCGCCGGCGATGAAGCGCCGGCGCCGGTGATTGCCCGCGCCAGGACGCGCCAGCGCGTCACCCAGCCGGTGATTGTATTGGCGTCGGCGGCGCGTGCGCCCGTGCTCAAGACCAGCCTGCGCAGTCACGGACGGCATCAGCCGCGCGTTGTGGCCGTGGCAAAAGCAGCCCCGCCGGCCAAGGCGCGTTTCGCCAGCCGCGTGAAGTTAAAGCAGAACAAGCCGGTCATTCACGTCCACCGCCGCGCGTAAAAAAACCTCCGTCGTTCCCGCCACTTCCGTCGTTCCCGCGAAGGCGGGAACCCAAGTTCGTACCGCAATTACAGGCGGCTCGTCAAACTTGGGTTCCCGCCAAGGGAGCCGCCCAGGCCGGGAACGACGAGCCAGTTGCGGGAACAACGGCGTGGTGACGCCAACGACGGTCGTACTCACCCCGCAATCATCTCCCTTAAGCCACTCGCCCTCTGCGTCCTCTGCGCGATCGACTCGCCCAGAATCGCCGCCCCCGGCGAGACCAGCGTGAACTGCGCACTTGCCCGCGTAATCCCCGTGTAAATCAGCTCGCGCGCAATCATCGCCCCGCGCTCGCGCGGCAGCACCAGCACCGTGTGGGCAAACTCCGATCCCTGCGATTTATGCACCGTCATCGCGAACGCGGTCTCCACGTGCCGCAAGCGCGTCGCCAGCACGCTGCGCACCTTGTCGCCCTCCAGGAAATACACGCGCAGCGATCCCGGACGCGCCGGATCGCCCAAGGTCAGCCCGATATCGCCATTGAACACGCCGGTGCCGTAGTCGTTGCGCGTAATCATCACCGGCCGTCCCACATACCACTCTCCCCGGCGCCGGATCAGTCCCGCCCCGTCGAGCCGCTGTTCGATCGCGTCATTCAAGCCGCCCACGCCCCACTCGCCCTCGCGCACCGCGCACAGCACGCGGAACGCTTCAAAACGGTGCAGCACCGCGCGCACCCAGGTTTCGTGCGCGCCGCCGCCATCGCCCTCGCCCATCAACGACAAATACGGCGCATAGCCGTCGAACCCCAGCTGCACCACATGCTGCTGGTGTCCATGCTCGATCCAGCGCACCGTGTCATCGCCACCGCGCAGCACTTCCTCGGCACGCGCGACATCGCCCGCGTTCACCGCCAGCGCCAGTTGCCCGATCGGGCCACTGAAGCGGCGGCTGCTGCGCAACATGACGGTCTGCTGCGCCAGCGCCCCGCCGGCGCCGCCATACTCGGCCGGAATGGTCTCGCCGCTGGCCGCCAGCGCATACGCCATCGTGGCCGCCGAATAACCGCCCGCCTGCGCGTCGCGGCACAAGTCGCCCAGCACCGCGCCCGCCTCCACCGACGCCAGCTGGTCTTTGTCTCCGAGCAGGATCAGGGTCGCACCTGCGGGCAGCGCATCCAGCAGGGACGCCATCATCTCCAGGTGCACCATCGACGCTTCGTCGACAATGAGCACGTCGATATCGAGCGGATTACCCTTGTTGTGCGCGAAGGTGCGGGTGTCGGGACGCGCGCCCAGTAAGCTATGCAAGGTGCGCGCCGCGCCCATGCGGGCCGTCAGGTCGCGCAGCGGCAAGGTGGTGCCGACCTTGTCGGCCAGTTCGGTCAGCGCCTTGTCGATCGATTGCTTCAGGCGCGCCGCCGCCTTGCCGGTCGGCGCGGCCAGGGCGATGCGCTGGCGCCCGGCATCCGGCGCCACCGCGAACAGCAGCGCAAGCAGGCGCGCCACCGTGTAGGTCTTGCCGGTGCCCGGACCGCCGGTGATGATGGCGATCGAGCCGCGCAGCGCGATCGCGCAGGCGAGCTTTTGCCAGTCCGGCCCCTTGATGCGGCGCTCGGATGCAAACAGCACGTCGAGCCAGATGCGCACCGCCGGCGCATCGACCTCGCGCACCTGCCCGGCGCGCGCGCGGATCGTGTGCGCGACCAGGGTTTCGTCGCGCCAGTAGCGGCGCAGGTACAGGCGCTCGCCGTCGAGCACCAGCGGTTGGTCGAAATCAAGGTCGCCCACCCGCCACACTTGGCTTGACGCCGCCAACTGATCGATCCAGCCCTTGCGGTTTTTCGGCAGCGCCCCGGCCGACCTGGCCAGCGCATCCCACTGCTCCTTGTCCCAGGCCATCAAGGTGGCCGGGTCGAGCGCCAGCTGGTCGAGCATCAGGCAGCTATGGCCGCGCCCTTCCAGTTCGGAAAGCAACACGCAAGCGAGCATCAGCGCCGGCGTGGCGCTGCCGAGCGAGCCGACAAAGCGTGCAAAGGTGCCGGACAGGCGCCGCAACTGGCCGTCTTCGGTCAAGACGGCGACCTGGGTCCACAGGGCGTCGAGCGTAGGCGCCGGTTTCATGTCTCACCCCGCGTCGACGGGCCAAGCAGCGCGTCCAGGTTGTCGAGCAGTCTCACATCCGGCTCCAACAGGTAGCAGCCGCGCGTGCTGGCGTTGGCGATCCCGCGCAGGAACAGGAAAATCGCGCCACCGAGCTGGCGCGCCGGCTCGTAGGCGTCGCCCAGGCGGCTCTTGAGCAGGCGGTGCAGGGCCAGCATGTAGATGGCGCCCTGGATATCGTAGCGGTGCGCCGCCATCCCCACCGCCATCGCCGCCTTGCCGTAGGCGGCGTCGTTTGGGCCGAGCGCGTTCGACTTGTAATCGATCACCCAGTAGCGGCCTTCGTGCTCGAACACCAGGTCGGCAAAACCCTTGAGCATGCCGTGCAGGTAGCGTTCCGGCAGCGAGGGACGCGGCGTTTTGCCGAGCAGGTTGGCTGTACACAGCCGGTCCAGCGCGGCGCTGTTCAGGTGCTCGCTGGGGAACCAGAATTCCATTTCAGGGATCACGCGATCGATCGCCGCCAGCGGCGCGCCAAGCTGCGGCAGCGGCGTGGTCGCCACCGCGTGCAGCCAGGTGACGGCGTCTTCCTGGCGATGGCCCCAGCCGGCGCGCTCGCAGCGCTGGCCGAGGCGCGCGCCGAACTGCTCGTCTTCGGCGATGGCAAAGCCTTCCTGCCCCATCCATTCAAGCTGTTCGTGCAAAAAATTGCCGGGCACGGAACCGCGCGGGAAGCGGTGCCACGGCGCGTCGTCGGTGCGCGGCGCTTGTTGTTGCTGTTCTTCGTCGAACAAGGTCTGTTCCTGTGCGCGCATCGGCGCCGCGTTGGTCTGGCGCGTCAGCGATGTGAACGAGCCGACCGCCCAGTTGCGCTCGAAATTGCCGCCAAACGCGGCGGCGTTCACCAGCTCCGGCCGGGCCTCGTCGCGCGCCAGCATGGTGATGTGCTGCGGCGTATCGAGCGCCTGCAGGTCGATCGCTTGCGAGCCGCCGCGCAGCTTTTCCCAGTGCGGGTGAAGGTCGGCCGCGCCGATCGGCGTGCCGCCCGTGAGCAGGTAACCGAGCGCCGATTCGTGCAGCTTGTTCTCGCCCGCCTTGCGCGCAGTGACCGCGGCCACGCCCAGCCACAAGAAGTGACGCGCGCGCGTCAGCGCCACGTACAGCAGGCGCAGGTCTTCTTCGATGCGCGCGCGGTCCACCGCATTCATCGCTTCGTCCGACAAGGCCAGGTCGATGCGGCGCACGCCATCAACCCCGACAAACTCGAAAAAGCTGCGGTTGCGCCGGTCGGTGGTGCGCGCCGTTACCGCGAACGGCAGGTACACCAGCGGGTATTCAAGCCCCTTGGACTTGTGCACCGTGACCACCTTGACCAGCTCCGCGTCGCTCTCGAGGCGCAGCACCCGTTCGTCGCCGCCCTCGCCCACGCCGGCCAGTTGTTCGGCGAACCAGCGGATCAGCGCCTGCTCGCCTTCGAGCTGGCTGCTGGCGCTTTGCAGCAGTTCGGCCAGGTGCAGCAGATTGGTCAGGCGCCGCTCGCCGCCGGCTTGGCGCAACAGCGCGGCGGGCAGGCGCATGTCGTGGATGAAGCGGCGCAGCATGGCCAGCACGCCCTGGCGCTGCCACACGATGTGCAAACCCTTCAACTGCTCGACCCGCACTTCCCACGCCAGTTCGTCCGACGACAGGCGCGCCAGTTCGGCCAAGGAAAGGCCCGAGGTGCGGGTAGCGAACGCCGCGCGCGCCAGCGCCCCGTCGAGCGGATTGGCCACCGCCTGCAGCCAGCGCAGCACGTCGGCCGCTTCTTCGCTTTCGATCACCGAGTCCTTGTCGGACAGGTACACGCTCGGGATCTTGCGCTGCGCCAGCGCGCGCCGGATCGCAGTCGCCTCGCGCCGGTCGCGCACCAGGATGGCGATATCGGCCGGCACCAGGCGCGTGAAGACGCCGTTTTCGCTAAAGCCGGCGTGCGGATCGTTCAGCAGGCCGACGATATGCTCGGCGCTGTGATGGGCGAAAAATTCGCGGTAATCGTCCGCTTTCAGGTCGTCGCGGTCGGTGCTGCAGATGGCCAGCGCCTGGTACGGCCCATCGACGCCCACCAGTTGCTGGTCGCGGCCTTTGGCGGCCACCGCGTCGAACGGCAGCGGATTGACGCCGCCTTTGCGGAAGCGAAAAGCGCCGCCGGCAAAACCGGGATGGCCGTCGCGCCCTTCGGCGTGCAAGAACAGCTGGTTGACCGCCTCCACCAGCGCCGCCGTCGAGCGGTAGTTGGTGCCGAGCTGGTAGTGGCGCCCTGCGGTGGCGCTGCGCGCGTCCAGGTAGCTGTGGATGTCGGCGCCGCGAAAGCCGTAGATCGACTGCTTCGGGTCCCCGATCAGAAACAGGCCGCGCGCGGGGTCGTTGTCCGCCACCCGGTACAGCAGGTTGAAGATCGCATACTGGTCGGGCGAGGTATCCTGGAATTCGTCGACCATCGCCACCGGGAACTGGTCCACGATGCGCTGGCGCAGGGCCTCGCCGTTGGCGCCTTCGAGCGCGCTTTTCAGGCGATCGAGCATGTCGGCAAAACCGAACTGGCGCTTGCGGCGCTTCAGTTCCATCATGCGCCGCGCAATATGGAAGGCGGCGTGGCGGTACAGCGCGTGCGCCAGCGGGTCGATGGCTTTGAGCGATTCCCACAGGTCGGTGGTGGCCTCGAAACATGGTGGAATGTCGGCGCTGAAGCCCTTGCTGAACGCGTCGGTGATGCCGTCCGGCGTCAAGCGGTGCCAGGCCGTGTCGGTCAGGGTCGGCATCAGCATGGCGGGCGCGCGCGCCCAGGTGCGCAGCGCGTCGAACCACTTGAGCAGCGAGTCGGCACGCAGCTTGTTGCCGTTGAAGCACTTGGGGGCGATCTCGCGCTGGCCGGCGATCCACTGTTCCATGGCGTCGGCACGTTCGGCCCAACCGGCTTTGAGCTTGGCCAGTTCGGCCGCCTGCGTGCGCTCGACCCGGTCGATGGCTTCTTCCAGCGATTCGTCGGGCGGATCTCCCAGCACGGCAACCCGGCGCACCAGTTCGCGTACGGTGTTCTTCAGGGCGCGCACGTCGGGCCAGCAGGCCAGCAGCGCGCCGAGCGCACCGGGCTCGAGCGGGTAGACGTTCTGGCGCCAGTAGTCGTGCGCCGCGTCTTCGAACAGCGCGTGTTCGTCGCTGACCAGTTCTTCGTCGAACAGGCTGCCGCTGTCGAATGCGTGCTCGCGCAGCATGCGCTGGCACCAGGCGTCGATGGTGAAGATCGCCGCTTCGTCCATGGTGTCGGCGGCCAGCATCAGGCGATGGGCGGCGACCATACGTTCGCCCTCGCTGCCGCAGGCGTCGGCCAGCTGGTGCAGATAGGGGTCGTCCAGTTCGAATTCGCCACGGAAGTAACCTGCCGCTTCCACCAGGCGTTCGCGCACCCGGTTCGACAGCTCGCGCGTGGCGGCGCGGGTGAACGTCATCACCAGTATCTCGGACGGCAGCAAGGCGCGCGCAAAGCCGTTTTCGCCGCCGTGGCCGAGCACCAGGCGCAGGTACAGCGCGGCGATGGTCCAGGTTTTTCCGGTGCCGGCGGAAGCCTCGATCAGGCGCGTGCCGAACAGCGGGAACTCGAGGGCGTCGAGCAGCTGGCTCATGGCGCGTCCCGGTCCATGGGAGCGATTTCGATGTGCTGGCCGAGCCAGCGCGCCAATGGTCCGTACAGCGCTTCGGCCACCGCCGGGAATTCGCCGCTGGCGCTCAAGGCCGCATAGTCGGGCCACAGGCGCGCCAGGCACTGGTCCAGCACTTCGCCGGAGAGCTCAAAGCCGCCGTCGTAGGTGCTGCGCGGTTCGCCCTGCTGGAGCAGCGCGAGCGCCGTCTTGCACGCTACCGGCAGCGGTTGATCCATGTTGCGACGCCACAGCGCCACCAGGTCGGCCAGCTGCACGTGCGATTCGTCGCGCTCGAGCGGCGCCAGCATGACGATGGCGTCGCGCGCCACCAGGTAGCCGGTGACGGGTTGGCCGACCGCCGCCGCCGCCAGTTGGCGCAGCCAGGGGGCGATCAGCTTGTCGCCGCGCGGCGCGCCTTTTTTATCGAGCACCTTGGACGAAATTTGCAGCAACCACGCCGTTTCGGCCGCGTTGCTGCGCAATTTGTCGACCCAATCGTCCAGGTGCACGCCGCCGAAGTCCAGGCTCACCGCCAGCTTGGGCGCGATCTCGCCGAAGCGCGCGCCCAGGGTCAGCCAGGCGGTACGCACCGGCACCAGGCCCTCGACCAGTTGTTCCTGCCACTGCTTGCCGACCAGGCCAATCGGCAGCACGCCTTCGCGCTTGAGACGTTCGGCGCGCGCGCTCAAGCTGTCGCGCACTTCGTGCAGCTCCTCCGGCGCGGCGGCGTCGTCGAGCAGGCTGTCCTCTAGAAAGTAGCGTTCCAGCGCATCGAGCGAGAACGGTTCTTCGTCCTCGCCCACTGCCTGGGCGTCGCCGAAGGCCACGCCCAGGCGACGCCGGAAAAAGTAGCGCGCCGGCTGGCGCAAAAAATTCGCCAGTTCGCCCAGCTTGAGGCGGTATTCGGATTCGAGTTCGAACGGCGGCAGCACCGCGTCGTCCAGGGCGCCGTCGGCGCCGGCAGCGGCGCCGTGCGCGGCGCGCCATTCGGCCGCGTAGGTCAGCATGCCGCCCTGCTCGAAATAGCGGCGGCTGAATGGTTGCAGCGCGTGTTCGGTGGTCATGGCGGCCAGGTCCAGGTCCCAACCTTCGGCCAGGTAGTCGCGCAGTTGCGACACCAGCACCGACGCCGGCTGCTCGCTGTTGTCGCGCACATTGCGCCCGACCCAGCTGACATACAGTTTGTCGCGCGCGGCCAGCACCGCTTCGAGCATCAGGTAACGATCGTCGTCGCGGCGCGAACGGTCGCCCGGGCGCGCCATGCCGGGCAGCGCCAGCAAGTCGAAATCGGCCTGGCGCGCGCGGCGCGGAAAGTCGCCGTCGTTCATGCCGAGCAGGCAGACCACCCGAAACGGTACGGCGCGCATCGGCATCAGGGTGCAGAAGGTCACGCCGCCGGACACGAACTGGTGGTTCAGGGTCGGCTCGTCGAGGGCGCCGAGCCAGGCTTCGCGCAGCACCGCCAGCGGCACCGCTTCGTCGAAGCCGGCGTTCTCGCAGGTTTCCAGCCAGCTTTGCAGGGCGTCCTGCAGTTGCACCAGCGTGAGGCGGTCGCCTTCTTCGGACGCGGCGAAAAACGCCGCCAGCAGCGCGCGCGCCTGTTCGCCCCACTGCGCCGGCGTGCGCGACCCGGCCAGCGTGGCGCGCCAGGCCAGCAGGGTTTCGATCAGCTGTGCCAGCGAGCCGGCCAGCGCGGCGTCGAGCCCACCCACTTCGGCGTACGGCTCGATCTGCCGGAAGCTGCCGCCGGCGCCGCTGGCGTAACCGAGCAGCATGCGCCGCACCCCGAAGATCCAGGCATTCTGCTCGCCGGCCGAACCGAGACCGAGGCCGTCGCGGTGTTGCTGGTCCAGGCCCCAGCGCACGCTGGCGCCTTCGATCCAGTTGCCCAGGATCGGCAGTTCGTCTTCGGACAGGCCGAAGCGCGCGGCCAGCGCCGGCACGTCGAGCAGGTCGCGCACTTCGCTCTGGCGGCAGCGCTGCTGCGGCAGTCGCAACAGCCATTCGAGCGCGACCAGCAGCGGGTTGACGCTGCGGTCTTTCACATCCCCGATTTCGAACGGGATGAAACGCGGGTCGCTGCGTTTGTGCTGGTCGAAGACGGCGTGGATGGCGGCCGAAAAGATGTCGATGTCGGGCACCATGACCACCACGTCGCGGGGGCGCAGCCGGGCGCCGGGCGCGCCGAACCACGACAGCAGCTGGTCGTGCAGGACCTCGACTTCGCGCTGGACGCTGTGGGCGACGTGGAATTCGATCGAGTCGTCATGCGGCGCCGGGTTGGCAAACGCGCCGGGCTGCGCCTGCCCCCTGGCGCACGGGTGCTCGCGCAGCGGCAGCATGTCGCGCACAGCCGCCTGCACCTGCGCCAGGAGCGTGTCGCCCTCGCCTTCGCTGAACAGGTCGATGCGCAGCTTGTCGGCGCGCTCGCCCGACTCGGTGTCGAATTCGTCGAGCATGCGGATGAAATCGCGCCCTTGCCTGCCCCAGCTGGCCAGCAGCGGATGGCTGTGCGCGTGCAGTTCTTCGAGCGGCACGCCGGATAAATCGATGCCGCCGCGCTGGCGCTGGCGTTTGTGCGCCGCTTTCAGCAGTTCGCGCCCTTCGATGATGTCGCCCCAATAAAACTGGCAGGGATTGGGCACGGCCAGCAGCACCTGGGTGTGGTGCGAGAGCGAGGCGATAGCTTGCAAGGTCTGGTACGGCAGCGCCGACATCCCGAACAGCACCACGCGGCGCGGCAGGCGCGCGGCCGGCGCTTCGCCAATGTCGGCCGCGCGCACGAATTGCTGGTGGATGGTGGCGCGGCCCGAGTCGCGCAACTGGGGCGGCAGGCTGTCGTTGACGGCGCGCCACAGGCAGCCTTGCCAGCGCTGCTCTGGCGTGAGCGGCGTCAGGTCGCCGCGCGCGCTGCGCAGGCGGTCGCGCCCCGCAGTCCAGTCGTCGAGCCAGTCGGCGCGGTACACCTGGTACTGGTCGTACAGGTCGGCCAGGCGTTCGGCCAGTTGCAGGCGCCGTTCAGGGTCGCCGTCGCCCAGAAAATGGCGCAACGGGGCGAAGGCGTCGTCGACCAGCAGCTGCGGCAAGAGGCGCATCAGGCGCCATGTGAGCGGGCCTTTGTCGTACGGGGAGCGGGTCGGGACCCTTTCGCGCCCGAGCATGCCACGGTAGGCTTCCCACAAAAAACGCGCCGGCAGCGCCACGCGGGTGGCGGCGCACACGCCCATTTCTTCGGCCAGGGCGATTTTCAGCCACTCGGCCACGCCGTTCGATTGCACCAGGATGATTTCGGTTTCGAGCGGGTCGAGCGGGTGCTTGCGCAGCCAGGCGAAAAGCGCGGCACGCAGTTGCTCCATCTGGTTTCCGTGAAGGATAAGGAGGCCGGGCGTGACAGAGGAAGACATGGCGCACAGCATACTAGCTTTGGGCTGGGCGCGGTAGGGTGATACGTGCGGTCAACGCTTCAAAGCGGGCTCAACTTGCTGATTCGGTCAGTTCATGCGCGATGTGCTCGTTCAACTGCTCGAGCAGCGCGTACATGCCCTCCACCAGCGTGCGCGCCTGCTCGATCGTGCCGCCGTCGCGCAGGCGTTCGAGGTCCTGGCACATCCCCGCAAAACGCATCGCGCCGACCGCCTTGGCCGACGCTTTCATGCGGTGCCCCAGGTCGGACAGGCGCTCGACGTCGGCGCGGTCGAGCGCTTCGCTGACGTCGGCCAGGCCGTCGCGCGCCGAGTCGAGGAACATGAAGGCGTATTTGCGCATCTTGACCGGATTGGCCCCGAAGGTCAGCGACAGCGCGCCCATGTCGAGCATGCCGGCGTCGATCGATACCACCGGCGCGGCCGACATGCGGGTCGGCGCCTGGTCGGCCGGCTCCGCCAGGCGTCGCCGTCCGTTGCGCGCCGGGCGCGTGGCCAGCCATTTGGCGATCACCTCGAACAGCAGCTTGGGCGAAATCGGCTTGGTCACAAATTCGTTCATGCCCGCTTCCAGGCAGCGCGACTGGTCGTCGCGGCCGGCGTTGGCGGTCATGGCGATCACCAGCGCGTCGCGCAGGCGCGCGTCGGAGCGGATCATGCGGGTCGCTTCGAAGCCGTCCATCACCGGCATCTGTACGTCCATCAGCACGCAGTCGAAGCGCTCCTTGAGCATCAGGTCGATCGCCTCCTTGCCGTTGTTGGCCACCACCACCGTGGCCCCGGCTTCTTCGAGCAGTTCCTGGCCCACCTGCTGGCTGAAGATATTGTCTTCGACCAGCAAGATATAGGCGCCGCGCAGTTGCTCGAGCACCGCCGGATCGACCGCACCGCCGTCGCCCGGCAGGAAGTTGAGCGCCTTGCCCAGGCGCGCGGTGAACCAGAAGCAGCTGCCGCGGCCGGGAAGCGAATCGACCCCGACGCTGCCGCCCATCAGCTCCGCCAACTGCTTGCTGATCACCAGTCCCAGGCCCGTGCCGCCGTACTTGCGCGTGGTCGAGGGGTCGGCCTGGTGGAAGGACTTGAACAGGTCGGCGATTTCGGCTTCGCTCATGCCGATGCCCGCGTCTTCGACCTCGAAACGCACCAGCAGGTCGCTCTGGTTCTCGTTCTCGCTCTCGCCTTCGTTGCCGGCCACCGCGCGCACGCGGATGCGGCCGTTTTCCGAAAACTTGATCGCGTTCGAGGTGAAGTTGAGCAGCACCTGTTCGAGCCGCAGCGGGTCGCCCCGCAATTGCTGCGCCAGGGCCGGGTCGATCTCGAATTCGAGCGACAAGTGCTTGGTGGCGGCCGCGTCGCCGAGCTGGTGGGCGATGTTCTGCATCAGCGCGCCCAGGCCGAAGTCGAGCACTTCCAGTTCCAGCTTGCCGGCTTCGATCTTGGAAAAATCGAGAATGTCGTTGATGATGCCGAGCAGGTGCTGGCTCGAATGATGGATCTTTTCCAGGTAATCGCGTTGCTTCGGGTTGGCCACCGTTTTGAGCGCCAGGTGCGACATGCCGATGATGCTGTTCATCGGCGTGCGGATTTCGTGGCTCATGTTGGACAGGAAGTTGCTCTTGGCCTGGTTGGCGGCGTCGGCCTGCGCCTTGAGCGTGTGCAGTTCGGTCACGTCGGTCGACAGGCCGATCACGGCGTTCACTTCGCCGTCGAGCAGCACCGGCACCTTGACGGTCCAGAGCTGGCGCACCTCGCCGTCAAGCCGGGTGAATTCGACCTGGCCGGCATGGCGCGCGCCGTCGACGAAAATCTGGCGATCCTGGTTCCAGTCGACATCGGCCAGTTCGGGCGCCATCACCTCGCTATCGCGCTTGCCGATGATCGCTTCGGCCGGCTGGCCCATCGCTTCGGCGGTGCGCGCGTTGATATAGATGTAGCGGCGCTCGCGGTCCTTCATGTACACATGCGCGTCGATGCTGTTCAAGACCGAATCGAGCAGCACGCGCTGTTCGATGGCGGTGCGGCGCGAGCGGTACAGGGTAAGGAAGTAGGCGTAGGCCAGCAGCGTCACCAGGAAACCGACCGCGAAGGTGAGCGGCGGCAGGATCAGGTCGAAATCGCTGTACAGGTCCGCGCGGGCGATGCGGAAATGGGCCTTCCACAGGCTGCCGTTGTAATCGACCGGAAGCACGGTGTCGAACCAGTCGCCGGCGCTGTCGCCGGCGGGCAGCGGATCATGGTCGTTATACAGCTGCCGGTCCTGGGCGCCCAGGGCCAGGGTACGGCGCTCGGGGTCAAGGCTGCCGTCGGCGTACAAGGCAAGCCGCAGGCGCCGCTGCGGCATTTCTTCGAGCGCGCTGCCGACCAGCGCCGGCACCGAGAAGCCCACGCCCACACTGCCGATGTAGGCGGCGCGGCGCGCCACCACGCTATAGAGCAGCGCGCCGCTGCGATAAACCGGCATGCGCATGCCCAGCGCCACGTGCGGACGCGGCTCGTTGACCACGATCGGCATGCCGGAGGCGCTGATTTTGCCGCTGTCGCGCGACTGCTCGAGGTGGGCGGCGGCGACCGGATTGGCGCCGATGTCCAGGCCCATGCGGCCGCTGGCGCGCGCCGCTTCCGGTTCGATAAAGGTCAGTACCGTATAGCCGGCTCGCTCGCCCGCCGGACGGATACTGAAGTCGGGGTAGCCGCCGGCGTCGACGCTGCGGTCGGCGCGCACCGAGGCGATCAGGTCATCGCGCCCGGCCGCCGTCACGTAACGCGCAAAGGTGATGCTTTCGATGGCCGGAAAATGCGTGCGCATGCCGAGTGCCTGCACGTAGCGGTGAAAATGCAGGCGGTTGGGGGCGTCGGTGCTCTGGAACAGGGCCGACATGCCGCGCGCGAGGTCCGAATACGACTTGATGCGGGTCGCCAGGCTCGATTGCGCGCCGCGCGCGAGCGCGTCGAAACGCTGGCGCGCATCGACATCGACCGTGCTGGTCGCGCCCATGCGCAGCAGCGCCGCGACCAGGATCGACAGCGCCACGCCCACGCCCCACCACACCAGGCGCGAAACAGGACGGCTACCGACGGTGCCTGTCATGCTGCGCTTGATCGCTTGCGTCATTGTCCAACCCCGTTGTTTTCGCTCGCTGGCACTTGGAAACTGCCCGGCAGGCAGCATACTATTCATGAAAAGGCGGGCGCGGCCCCGCCGCACGCGCGCTTCATTACCTCAAGAGTACTTTGCAGCAAGAGAACATGCAATTGATAAATTTTACTGTCGCGTCCGCGCCATGGCAGAACGTCAATACAGACACAATACAGGAGCAGGAATGCGGCATTTAATAGGTGAAATGATATCGGAAACGTCCATAACGGCGCGCAGTATTGACGCCGACGATCCCCATCTGTGGCTGGAAGACGTCAGCTCCGGCGCGGCGCTGGACTGGGTGCGTGCGCGCAACGCCGCGTGCGAGCGAGAACTCGAAGGCCACAGCGACTTTGCCGCCCTGCGCGAGCGCCTGGCGACCATCCTCAACGACAAGGCCAGGATTGCCTACATCAGCGAGCACGGCGGACTGGTATACAACTTCTGGCGCGACGCCGTCCACGTGCGCGGCGTGTGGCGCCGCACCACGCTCGAGAGCTACCGCGACGCGGCGCCGGCATGGGAAACGGTGCTCGACCTCGACCAGCTGGCTATCGCCGAACGCGAAAACTGGGTCTGGGCCGGGGCCTCCTCGCTGCCGCCGGCCGGCACGCGCTGCCTGGTGTTTCTCTCGCGCGGCGGCGGCGACGCCCACGTGATGCGCGAATTCGACCTGGCCGGCAAAGCCTTCGTGGCCGGCGGCTTTGCGCTGCCCGAGTCCAAGTGCAGCGCGCGCTGGCTCGACATCGACCGGCTGGCCGTGGCCACCGACTTCGGCGCCGGCAGCATGACGACGTCGGGCTATCCGCGCATCGTCAAGGAATGGCGGCGCGGCGGCGCGCTGGACCAGGCCAGCACCCTGTTCGAAGCGCGCGCCGATGACCTGAGCGTGTCGGCGTACAAAGACTTCACGCCCGGCTTCGAACACGAATTCGTCGAGCGCCAGATCGGTTTTTACAGCAGCGAGCTGTTTTTGAGGGGTGATGCGGGCCTGGTGCGGGTGGACAAACCCGACGACGCCAACGCCTACACCGTGCGCGACCAGCTGGTGATCGAGCTGCGCTCGGACTGGGAGGTGGGCGGGCGCACCTATCCGCAAGGGGCGCTGGTGGCCACCGACTTTGTCCGTTTCATGGACGGCGAACGCGACTTTGCGGTGCTGTTCACCCCGAGCGCGACCAGTTCGCTCGATGGCGTTGCCATGACCGCCAGCGCCCTGCTCCTGACCGAGCTCGATAACGTCAAGAACCGCATCGTCGAACTGCGCCATGTGAACGGCCAGTGGCAGCGGCGCGAGGTGAATGCGCCGGCCTTCGGCGCCCTGGGCGTGAGCGCGCTCGACGCGACCGCGTCGGACCGGTACTTCCTGACCGTGACCGACTTCCTCACGCCCACCAGCCTGTATCTGTGCCAGGCCGGCAGCGATCGGCGCCAGCCGCTCAAGTCGATGCCGGTGTTTTTTGACGCCAAACCGTACATCGTCAAGCAGTTCGAGGCCGTGTCGAAAGATGGCACGCGGGTGCCGTATTTTGTCGTCATGGACCGGAAAGCGCGCATGGACGGCTTGAATCCGACCGTCCTGTACGGGTACGGCGGCTTCGAGATCGCGATGAAGCCGTTTTACAGCGGCGTGACCGGGCAAGCCTGGCTGGCCAAGGGCGGCGTGTACGTGCTGGCCAATATTCGCGGTGGCGGCGAGTTCGGGCCGCGCTGGCACCAGGCGGCGCTGAAGGACCAGCGCCAGCGCGCGTTCGACGATTTTTTAGCGGTGGCGCAAGACCTGATCGAGCGCAAGGTGAGCAGTCCGCGTCACCTGGGGATCATGGGCGGCAGCAATGGCGGCCTGCTGGTCGGGGCCGCGATGACCCAGCGGCCCGACCTGTTCAACGCGGTCGTGTGCCAGGTGCCGCTGCTCGACATGCGGCGCTATCACAAGCTGCTGGCCGGGGCCTCGTGGATGGGCGAGTATGGCGATCCGGAGGTGGCCGGCGAGTGGGAATATATCCAGCGCTATTCGCCGTATCACAATGTGTTCGGCGACAAGCGCTATCCGCGCATGCTCCTGACCACCTCGACGAGGGACGACCGGGTCCATCCGGGGCACGCGCGCAAGATGGTGGCGCTGATGGAGGCGCAGGGGCATGACGTGCTGTATTGGGAAAACCTGGAAGGCGGGCACGCGGGCGCGGCGAACAACGACCAGCAGGCGCAGATGTGGGCGCTGACGTACACCTTCTTGCTCGAGCAGTTGCGCTGACCGGCGATTGTTCAATCGCACACCGTCGCCGGTCAGCTTGGCAAGCCGCCAGGCGATCAATCTTCGCTCGACAGCACCTTGTCGAGTTGCGCCATGAACGTCGGCCAGCCATATTGCGCCCCACGGTAGGCCTGCTCCTGCTCCGGACCGAAGCCGGTCTGCTCCATCCGCAGGCGCGTGCCGGCCCCGCTGGGCGAGAGCGTCCAGGTCACCACGCTCTCGAGTCCCATGGCGGACCAGGTGTACGACAGGGCGCTGTTCGGTTCAATCACAAGAACCTGGCACGCGACCGAGCCCCAGTCGGCGCTGAAGGTGAAGCGATGGGCCGGCCTTGGCGCGAAATCGCTTTTCATCAGCCAGGCTTCGATCAGGTGCGGCTCGGTGAGCGCGCGCCAGATTTTCTCGGGCGGATGGGCAAAATCGCGTTCGACGGTGACGGTGCGGGTATCAAGCGTAGCGTTGTTCATTGGTCCATCCTTTTCAACAGGTCGTCGAGGGAGTCGAACCGGCTTTCCCAGAAAGCGCTCATCCGGGAAGTCCAGTCCAGCATGGGAGCCAGTGCCTGCGGCTGCGCCGTGAAGTGCGTCTGGCGTCCCGCGTGCCGGTCGCGCACCAGGCCCGCTTCTTTCAACTGCTTCAGGTGCTTGGACACGGCCGGCTGCGAGACCCCGGACTGCGCCGTCAGCGCGCCCACGGTCAGCTCGCCATCGCGGCACAGGCGCTCGAAGAGGGCCCTGCGGGTCGGGTCCGCCATCGTCCTGAACAGCGCATTGACGTCATTTTGCATGCGGCACTCATCACTGGTTGGCTATGCATCGAATTATAACCATGCGGTGATGAATTGGTCAAGCCGCATGCGCCCGGGGGGGGGGGGGGGGGGGGGGGGGGGGGGGGGGGGGGGGGGGGGGGGGGGGGGGGGGGGGGGGGGGGGGCGGGGGGGGGGGGGGGGGGGGGGGGGGGGGGGGGGGGGGGGGG